>WOZP01000149.1 GCA_011620215.1 Rugosibacter sp. | reverse complement strand
TGACATCCTGGATATAGCGGTTGCGCGCCACCGTAATGCGGTTTTCGGTGCCTTCTAACTGCGCTTGCAGGTCACGAAAGCTCGCATCGGCTTTCAGGTTGGGATAGTTTTCAGCGACTACCAGCAGTCGTGCTAACGCTCCACCCAACTCGCTTTGCGCTTTTTGAAATTTGGCAAAAGCCGCTTCATCGTTGATCAGTTCAGGCGTGGCTTTCAATCCGGCAACATTGGCTCGGGCCTCTGTCACTCGCGTTAATACGTCTTTTTCATGCGCGGCATAGCCTTGCACGGTAGCCACCAGATTCGGGATGAGGTCTGCACGGCGTTGATATTGGTTGAGTACCTCAGACCATGCACTCTTCACCTGCTCATCATTTATCTGCACCTGGTTGTAGCCACAACCAGAAAGCATTAAGGCGAAAAATGAAAACAAGGCCACCATGCGTAATTTCATTTGAGTCTCCCGAAAATAATTGACAGCTGCAGTAAATAATACTTGCACTTGTCAATATGCAGTTTTGCTACCTTAAAATCAAGGACTCATTTTGCATCATCTGGCTGACGTGTGCAGCCAGATGACCGGATCATGGCCGATAGGCGGGCAAAAAAATTATGCTCGTGCCGCAATTGCCATTGTTCGAGGCTCTGTCTTGACTGCCGAGGAACTTGTGTCAGCGGCAGTTGACTGAATGTCGCCACATACCTGCCCGCCTTCTTCAATCAGAATTTTTCCATAACGAATCTTGCCGGTAACGCGACCAGTCGCATGAATGATCAACTGGCTTCGGGCAGTGAGCTCACCCTCAAAGACACCGTGTATTTCTGCCGTATCGATACTCACGGTGCCACAGAATATGCCCTGTTCGGCAATGCGGATGATATGGCTATCCATGGTCGCTTCGACCCTGCCCTCAACAACCAGCGTATCGCAATCAAGAATTTCTGCGCCCTTGAGCTTGACATCGGGGCCTACGAGCAGACGGTTGCCAACACTTTTCTCGTCTTTCAATTGTGTGGCAGAGGCAGATGAAGTATCAGAAGGGACCGGGTTTCTAGTGTCTGCCATGGGTAGCGGTTGAGCTGCGACGGGTTTGGGTACCGGTGCAGGCATGGGAGTCGATGGTCGGCCAAACAGACCACGCGCACTATTCGATCCATCGGACTTGCCAGTTAACTCTTGAGTTTTAAACATGAATTTTCCTTTTCAGAAATGACTACAGAACAACCGGACGATCATCCGGCCCTTGTGCTACTAAGCCTTGTGCTTCTAAATAAATAGTACTCAGGGCTAACCGTTGTTTTATTCGTCGCTTCTTCATCCTGCATCACCTTCTCTATTGATTACCCAGGATCCTCACGGCCGGAAAAACGAATCAAGTTCAGAACGCTTAACTACTCGATGATTGCTGTGAAACCACACCACCAACAATTTTCACGTGATCGCCAGCTGCCACCGCTGGCGGATTGCGCTGATAGAGCGTACGTAGCGCGCCATTCTCCATACGTACTCGGATGCGGTACGACGAAGTCTTGTGCGTATTTTTTTCGATCTCATTACCAGCGTAGGCACCACCAGCGCCACCTAAAAGAGTCATCGCAGTGCGGCCATTACCTTGACCGATACTATTGCCCACCAGAGCGCCGGCAACTCCTCCGGCAATTGCCCCCACGCCACTGCCCTGACCTTTCATTTCGACCAGGTTCACCGATTCCACGACGCCGCAGTAGCGGCAGGCAGAAGCCACTGTGCGGTCGTGCCCGGCGGAACCGGTACCAGACTCCGGCAGTGTTTCCTGTGGGGCTTTCGCAATAGATGATGCCGTACCCGCTTCGGAATGAGCCAGCGGTAGGGTTCCGGTTAAAGTCGCGATGCCCAGCAAACTAAACACGGTAACGGCAATCGCTGCAATCACCATTAATGGATAAAGTAGTTTGGGACGAGTTTGCATTTTTTTCGATTCTCTCTTTGCTGATCAGGAGCTCATGTTCACATGAGGTATCAATATTCTTTCCGATAGGTACAGAATTGGGCACTTTGATGCAATGCTCAACTACCCATGGTTAAAAGCAACCACCATGCCAGATTATTTTTATAATAAATTTCAATAGGTTATGCTATTCGGGCGATTTCCACGGCATGACGATCTGTCGCCATCAGGCGACAGATCGCTGCAAAGGTTTTACAACCCGATGAACCCTAATGATTTTTACTGTCGCACTGTGGCGACAGTTACTTGAACAGCGAAGGATCCATGGAATGGCGCTGCAGGAGTTTGTAAAAATCCGTGCGATTTCGCTGCGCCAAAGTGGCAGCACTCGCAACGTTACCCCCCATCATTTTGAGCAGCCGCGCCAGATAATCGGCTTCAAAGCGACGCCGTGCTTCATCGAAGGGAATAATATCTTCCAGTTCCCGAATGGCATTTTGCACCAGTGCAAGTGGTACGATGGATCCGGTAGACAAGGCAACTGCCTGTTCTACGACATTGAGCAGTTGACGCACGTTACCGGGCCAACTGGCCCGTACTAGAATTTCCATTGCCTCCGGCGCAAATCCATTAACTTCCTTTCGGTAGCTTTCCGAGATCTTGTGTAGGAAATACCTGGCCAGCAGAGGAATATCGTCACGCCGTTCAGCCAATGATGGAATCGCCAGCGCCACCACCTTGAGGCGATAAAACAAATCACTACGAAACCGTCCTTCGGCCATTTCCACGTCCAGATCGCGATGTGTAGCACTAATGACACGAATATCCACACGCTGCGATTTAGCCTCACCTAATGGCCTCACCTCGCGCTGCTCGAGCATGCGCAGCAACTTTACTTGTAATGGCAAAGGCATATCGCCAATCTCATCCAGGAAAAGCGTGCCACCATCGGCCTCCCTGACTAACCCTGCGTAGTCTTTATTCGCCCCGGTAAATGCCCCGCGCACATAGCCAAAAAGTTCGGATTCCAGAAGGTTTTCAGGGATTGCCCCACAATTTACAGCGACAAAATTCGCCTCAGACCGTGCGCTGGCAAAATGAATTGCCTGGGCCAACAACTCTTTTCCGGTGCCTGATTCTCCATACAGCATGACACTGGCGTCGCTAGCAGCAACCAATCGGGCTTGCGCCAAAAGACCTTCCATGATGGGACTTTGGGTAACAATACCTGCTCGCCATGTTTGCTCACCTGTAGCCTCAGTATTGTCACTGACAGAAAAGCGCAATGCCTGCTCCACTTGAGCAATCAGCACTTTGGCGTCATAAGGCTTGGTCAAATAGCCAAACACGCCACGATTTGTCGCTGCAATCGCATCCGGAATGGTGCCATGCGCCGTGAGTATGATCACTGGTAGCGCCGGATGCGTCGCGTTGATCGCCTCAAACAATGCCGCACCATCCATACCCGGCATACGCAGATCGGTAATCACCAGATGCGGCCGTTCAACCGCAATCATGGCCAGTGCGTGTTCTGCCTTGTCTGTCGTTATGACGCCATATCCTGCCGCCTCGAGCCGAATGGTCAACAGGCGAAGCAAATCCGGGTCATCATCAACCAATAAAATCTGTGATCGCGTTTGTAGCCGAGTTTGTGAGCTATTTTTTACATTTGGCGAGCTCATGGTTTTCCTTTAATCACATCCTCACGCTGCATCATTTTTTTCTCGATATCCTTTAACGCTTCAAGCTTGGCATCAAGATCATCTGCACGGCGAATTTGGGTTTGCAATGCTTCCTCCAATCTTTGACGTTCGGCCAGGTTGGTGCTCACCATAACGGCCAAAGCACGAAGTGGAAGATCACGACGCCTCGTTTCCTTGACCAAGGGGTCAAGCAATTGTTGCGCCTGGCGGATATCTCCGCCAGGAACAGACAAGGCAATGGCATACTGAAGTTGATAGAAAGTCGATTTATCTTTCGCATAATTCGTGCGTGCGCGCTCGGTTTCCTTGGCAAGCTCGTGTGCCGACAACAAGCGTAGTTGATCAAAATAAGTAAGCAATGCGCTCGCACCACCTGATGCATTCCAATACACCGGTCTGGGGGGCGCAACAACTTCTGCCGGTTTAATGGCTGCACAGCCTGAGATCAGGGCCAGGAGTAAACCCGGGAATAAATAGTTATAAAAAATTTTCATGGCGGGTCATAAATTCAAAGGGAGTTGTACCGTGAAGTGCCCTTTTCCTCGGCCAACGGTGATTTCCCCTCCCAAGGTGAGTACATGTTCTTTGGCAATAGATAACCCCAACCCCGAGCCTTTGACAACACCAGCGGCTACGGCCTGGCCACGATAAAACGGGTCAAACAAATTATCCATCTCTTCATCCGCGACGCCTGGGCCCTCATCAATCACGGATAACAAAACATGATTGTCATTTTTTTTTGCCGACACGGTAATCGTGCCATTTGCAGGTGAGTACTTAATGGCATTAGACAGCAGATTGTCAAACACGATACGCAATCGCTCAGGATCTGTACGCAAAACAAAATCATCAACTTGCCTGTCTAATTTAATATGTCGTGAGGCCATCGCCAGGTGTTGCTTATCGATTACCTTCGCAATGATTTCAATGGGTTTTACAGGTTGCAATTTAAGCGGTGTTTGCTGAAACTCCGACTCACCATGACGTAACAGATCTTCAATCAGGCGTTGCAAGTCAAGACTATGTTGACGCAGGATATAGACAATTTCACGCTGTTTTTCTGTTAACGGCCCTGCAATTTCCTCAGATAATAAATCCGACCCTTCGCGTAATGCTGTTAAAGGTGTTTTTAGCTCATGCGAAATCTGGCGCAAAAAACGGCTTTTTTGTTCCCCTAGGTGAACCAAACGTAACCGCAACCAATCCAGCCGATCACCCAGCTGCTTCAAGTCATCAGGGCCATTCACTTCGATCCTGGTCTCAAGCCGACGTTCGCCAAGATCACGAATACCCTGTTCAAGTTGGGCAATCGGCTTAGCGAGAAGATGTGTAAACCCAGCGACGATGAATATCGACAAGGGCAGCAACAAGAAAAGCTGCCTTTTAACCTGTATCTCCGTTTGCTCGGCCAATACGCGCAAAGACTCTGCCTCTTTATCGATCACCTTGCTCGAACGTGTTAATAGCTGCCGCGTTGTATCGGCAATATCAGCATACCGAATCGCTGCATCCGCAGCGCCTGTCGCATCAATGCCGATTTTTACGAGATAGGCATTGAGTTGCTGTTCTTCTTGCTGCAGGGCCGTTAGCTCTAGCCGCATGGAGGCTTCAAGTGGCAACTCGCTCAATTGTGCGCTGGCATTTACAAAGCGTTGATGCAAAGTGAGGTAGCTCTTCCATAAAGTCGAATCTTTCAAGATGACACTCTGTTGCGCAACGCGTTCCAATGAATTGGCCGTTTCGCTTAATTCTCTTGCGGCATGGGTCACTCGCGCGGCATCATAAACAGCCCGCTGGCTTTGTGTCGATAGTCGCTGTATGGCGACGGTATTAATCAGCAAACCAATAATCAATGGCAAAACTGCCAGCAAAAAGCCGGCTGACAGCAGCTTGAAGAACGATTTTGGATAATGGATATTCATAATAAGCCGTGCCGCAAAATCCGTTCCCAGTGAGGGGGGATCGGAATAGCTCACGAACGCCTATTGATTGGCTTTCAGTTGGCGCATCGTCCTGCGCATAAAACAGAGGTCTTCCCAGGCTTTCGCCTTATCGAGAGGGCTGCGCAACAGGTAAGCGGGATGGTAGGTGACAATCACCGGAATACCCTCGTAATCATGCACCTTAGTCCGTGCAGTGCTGATTTTTACTTCAGTTTGTAGCAATGTCTGCGCAGCGGGGCGGCCCATGGCGACAATGAGCTTAGGCTGGATCAAGGCAATTTGTTGTGCAAGATAAGGTCGGCAGGCTGCAAGCTCGTCGGGGTCGGGAGTTCGATTTTCCGGTGGACGACACTTAACGGCATTGGCAATATAAACATCCCGTCCGCGCTGCAGACCAATCGAAGTCAGCATATTATCCAGCAGCTGACCCGCCTGACCGACAAATGGCTCGCCGCGTTCATCCTCTTCCGCACCCGGCCCTTCGCCGACAAAAAGCCAGTCGGCTCGGCCGTCGCCAACGCCTAACACGGCTTGTTTGCGCACTTCACAAAGTCGGCACTGGCGACACGCCGCAACAGTTGCAGCCAGCTCATCCCAATCCATGGGCATGGCAATGTTCGCCACACGCGTAACTGCCGTATCGTCTGTCGGTGCTCGCTCGGCAGCCGAATGAGTCGCCTCGGCCCGTAGCTCAGTCGCCGTAGCAGCGACGGATGGCGCACGCAGTTTCCACACGGGCCCCAAGCCCATTTCGTGCAGTATTTGTTGGCGACTAGGATTCATCAGTTATTTATAACTCGCGTGCCATCACGATCGCATCTTCCCGTTGCTCATGGGCTGGATAATAACCGTGTCGCCGACCAATCTCAGTGAACCCCTGGCGTGTGTACAAGGCCAGCGCCGCTCGATTCGTAGCACGCACTTCGAGCAGCATGCGCGTCACCTGCCACGTCCTGGCACGCGCCATCAGGTGCTGCAAAAAGGCTGCGCCAACCCCTTGTCGTTGAAACGCGGGTAACACGCTGATATTCAGCAAATCAGCCTCGTCCACCGCCATCATCACCACGCCATAGCCCACCAGGGAGTTGCTGCTGTCATACGCCAGCAAGGCATCGTGGCCTGCAGCGAGCGAATCGGCAAACTGGCCGCGCGTCCACGGTGAAGCATGCAGCGTGGCCTCGGCGGCCACTACTGTATCCAGGTCAGCCAAGGTCATCGCGGTGACGCGCAGGTCTTGGTCAAATGTCATTTCAATCCGCCGCGCGCCAAGCGTTCGGCCGTGGTAAATGCCACTTTATCGCGCACATAAATGGGCTGGGCATCGGCTGCTGCTACCCCTCGGCCATCGGCCAACACGGGTACTGCCAAGCGCGCCACGGCGGCCGCTGAAGGAAAAATATCAGGATGAGTGCCCGCCAGGTCTGGCTTACGGCCAGTCAATAAGTCAGCATAGGTTTTAAATCCATCGCCCACGCCCCAAGCGCTTTGAAAAGTCGGCGCTGGTGATACGGCAGGTGCGACACAATGCGGTGCCATCACTTCATGCGCCACATTCCCTTCGACAGTATATGCGGCCGCATAAATTTCATTCATGCGTGCATCAAGACATGTCCAGACATTGCGCTCGCCCGATGCCAGGGCTAACGCGGCCAGGGTTGAGATCGGTGCAACGGGCACATCCAGACCAAACGCCAAGCCCTGCGCCACACCGCACGCCAAGCGCAAACCGGTAAACCCGCCCGGACCTGCGCCAAACGCAATGCCATCGAGTTGCTTGAGCGTTATGCCGGATAGTGCCAGCAGTTCATGCGCCCAAGGTAAAAGATATTCCGAGCCACTGTTCGGGTGATCAGCAAACCGTTCGGTGAGCTCGCCATCCTGCCAAAGTGCAACGGATAGGCGTCGTGTCGCCGTCTCGAATGCCAGAAAACGCACGGTTGCTGATTAAACGCGCGGACGACCAAACATGCCGCGCAAGGCGTCTTGCAAATCAGCAGGCAGTACAACTGTCTTGGCGTTTTCCGACGTTGCCAGGCTGCCTAGCGTCTGGATATATTTCTCACCCAGCAAATAGCGCACGGGGGCATCGTCACTCCCTAGCGCCACGGCGACGCGCTTGATGGCTTCCGCACTGGCGGTAGCCAAAGTCACTTGCGCTTCGGCTTGCAGGCGTGCCGCTTGCAGTTGAGCTTCCGCATTCAGAATAGTCGATTGCTTAGTGCCTTCAGCGCGGGTCACTGTGGCTTTGCGTTCACGCTCGGCAGAGGCTTGCGCCTCCATCGCGCGCTGCATTGATTCAGACGGCTTGATGTCTTGTATTTCGACCGATTTGACAGTCAGCCCCCAATCAATGGCTTCGTCGGCAATACTCTCGCGCAAACGCGCCTTGATTGCATCGCGGTTGGACAACGCCTCGTCCAGATTCATTTCACCAATAATTGAACGCAACGTAGTCATGATCATGTTGCGTATCGCTTCAGAAAAATCTGTCACGCCATACACCGCCTTGACCGGATCGGTAATCTTGATGAACGCAATCGCATTGGTCACAATCACGGCATTGTCTTTAGTGATGACTTCCTGCTCTTGCACATCCAGAATAATGTCTTTGGTTACCAGCTTGTAACGCACCTGATCCAGATAAGGAATAATGATATTCAGCCCAGGCAACAATGTTTTATGGTACTTGCCCAACCGCTCGACAACCCATTCCTCGCCTTGCGCCACAATGCGCACGCCCTTGGCCACGGTCACTGCGGCGAAAACAAAGAGTGCAATCACAAAAAATCCAAGCTCACCCATCATGCGCTCCTCAGGTTTTACCCACTTTTAAAAACTGGCCATCCACTGCCAGTACTTTGACTCGCGTGCCAGCCGCAATGGATTCATCGGCCAGGCAAGTCCAACGCTCTGCCCCCATGATGGGCTTTTGAAAACGCACTTCACCGCGACCTGATGAGGAACCCACAGGTTCAATTGCACTCACGAGCACCCCAATCTCACCTAATGCCTCATCTGCTTGGCCCGAACGTGTTTTGTTCGCATGGCGAAAAAACCTGAACCACAACACCGTCATAACAATCGAGGCCGCCGTCCATAGCAATACCTGCGCAGTAAAACTTAGGTTCGGGAACACCAATAAGGCCACGCCCACAAGCAGCGCGCCTATGGCAAACCAGATGATAAAAAAACTGAACAAGGCCAGCTCAGCCAAAGCCAGCCCCATGCCTAATACCATCCAGTGCCACCAGAGAATTTGCATGGTTTATTTTTTGTGGCCAGCGAGTCGCATCGACGTATCAATCACGGTATCCGGATTCAACGAGATAGTCTGGATACCTTCATCCATGAGCCACTCGGCAAAGTCAGCGTGATCCGACGGGCCTTGACCACAAATGCCAACATATTTGCCCAAGCGATTACACGTGGCAATCGTCATGGACAATAATTTTTTAACAGCCAGATCGCGCTCATCAAACGAGTGCGCTACCAAACCAGAATCACGATCCAGACCTAGTGTCAGCTGGGTCAGATCATTGGAACCGATTGAGTAACCATCGAAATGCTCAAGAAACTGCTCAGCCAACAAGGCATTGGATGGAATTTCACACATCATGATCAGCTTGAGATCGTTTTCGCCGCGGCGCAGACCATGCGCCGCCAGTAATTCGACCACCGTACGGGCTTCGTCCACCGTGCGCACGAAGGGCACCATGATTTGCACATTGGTGAGCCCCATGTCATTGCGTACGCGCTTCATGGCACGGCATTCGAGTTCAAAGCAAGCGCGGAAAGACGGCGCGATGTAGCGTGAAGCGCCACGGAACCCCAGCATGGGGTTTTCTTCTTCCGGCTCATAAATCTCGCCACCGAGCAATTTACGGTATTCGTTTGATTTGAAATCCGACAAACGAACAATCACCGGCTGCGGATAAAACGCCGCCGCAATGGTGGCCACCCCTTCAGTCAACTTCTCGACAAAAAATGTCTCAGGCGAAGAATAGCCGCGCGAACGGCGCAAAATTTCTTCCTTCAGGCTTGCAGGTACCTGATCAATTTCAAGGATCGCCTTGGGATGAATACCGATCATGTTATTGATAACAAACTCAAGCCGAGCCAAGCCAACCCCGGCATTCGGGATCTGCGCGAACTCAAAGGCGAGTTCGGGGTTGCCCACGTTCATCATGATTTTGACTGGCAACTTGGGCAAATTACCCACATCCTGCCGCGTGATTTCAAACTCAAGCGCATCGCGATACACATAACCCGTATCACCTTCGGCACACGATACGGTCACGCTCTCGCCTTCGGTCAAGGCGGTAGTGGCACTGCCACAGCCCACAATGGCAGGGATGCCCAGTTCGCGCGCAATAATCGCCGCATGGCAAGTACGTCCGCCACGATTGGTCACAATCGCTGAAGCCCGCTTCATGACTGGCTCCCAGTTGGGGTCTGTCATATCCGCTACCAGCACATCCCCTGGTTGGACCAAATGCATTTGGGTGGGATCCTTGACCACACGCACCACGCCAGAACCGATTTTTTGCCCAATGGCGCGGCCACTGGCGAGCACTTTGCCATGCTGCTTGAGCTTGTATTTTTCAATCACCGAAGCATGGTCATCTTGCGATTTCACAGTCTCTGGACGCGCCTGCAGGATATACAGCTTGCCATCCTGACCATCCTTGCCCCATTCGATATCCATCGGCATCTGGTAGTGCGCTTCAATGATCATGGCATAACGCGCCAACTCAAGAATATCTGCATCGGTTAGCGAGAAAACATTCCGATCATTTTCCGGCACATCGATTGTTTCCGTACTGCGCCCGGCCTGCCGCGAGTCGGTAAAAATCATCTTGATCAGCTTGCTGCCCATATTTCGCCGAATGATGGAAGGCTTGCCCAGCGCCAACGTGGCTTTATGGACATAGAACTCATCCGGATTTACCGCCCCTTGCACCACGGTTTCGCCCAGGCCATAACTTGAAGTGATAAAAACGACTTTATCGAAGCCTGATTCCGTATCCATCGTAAACATCACGCCGGAAGCGCCGGTGTCTGAACGCACCATGCGCTGCACACCCGCTGACAAGGCCACCTCGGCATGCGCAAAACCCTTATGTACGCGATAAGCAATCGCGCGATCGTTGTAGAGCGAGGCAAAAACTTCTTTGATGGCATGCAAAATATTGTCATAGCCATGGATATTCAAAAAACTTTCCTGCTGGCCGGCAAATGAAGCATCCGGCAAATCCTCTGCCGTTGCGGAAGAACGCACGGCAAAGCTTGCTTCAGCACCACTTGACTCAATGAGAAGCGCGTATTCTTGTTTAATTTCATCTTCCAGCTTGGGCGGAAACGGGGTATCCACAACCCATTGACGAATCTGCGCCCCCACTTTTGCAAGTTTTTCAACATCATCCACGTTCAATGCATCCAGCGCGGCATTGATGCGATCATTCAACCCTTGATGGGCGAGAAACTCGCGGTATGCCAATGCTGTGGTTGCAAACCCGCCTGGCACGCGCACTTGCGATGCCGCCAGTTGACTGATCATCTCCCCCAGTGATGCATTTTTGCCGCCAACATTTCCCACATCCGTCATGCGTAAATGTTCAAAACCAATCGCGTAGCGATGTGTAAAAGGTGTAGATGAAGACATACAAGTTCCTTCTGTTAACATGGAGGGAAAGCCGCCATTTTATAGCTATTTACCTGCCTTCTACCTTCCTGAGAGATTATTCATGACCCTTCCCACGCCCAGGCCTGCCCGGCATACCGTATTTTTTGTCTCCGATGGCACAGGTATTACCGCCGAAACGCTGGGACACAGTTTGCTTTCTCAATTTGAAGACATCCAAACAGCTCAAGTGCGCATGCCCTTTATTGACTCGGTTGCCAAGGCAACTGACTGTGTCGCCAGAATCAATGCCGCAGGAATGAAGGATGGCAATCGAGCCATCGTGATTTCAACTCTGGTGAATCCGGAAACCGTGGCGGTGCTGCACCAGGCCAATGCCTTGATTCTCGATTTTTTCGGCGCCTTTATCTCGCCATTAGAAGCCGAGCTTGGCATGAAGTCCAGCCACACCATCGGGCGTAGTCATAGCCTGGTGAATTCATCAGAATACGTGGCGCGTATGGATGCGATCAATTTTACGCTGGCCCATGACGACGGTGTATCCAGCACTGAGCTGGATAAATCAGATGTCATCCTCGTCGGCGTCTCGCGCAGTGGCAAAACGCCAACCAGCCTGTATCTGGCAATCCAGTTTGGTATCAAGGTCGCCAACTATCCTTTGATTCCGGAAGATTTCGAACGCAACAAACTCCCCGATGGGCTCACCAAGCATCGGCACAAGCTGTTTGGGTTAACCATCAACCCTGATCGACTCTCTGCCATCCGTCAGGAACGCCGCCCTGAGAGCACCTACGCATCCCTCGAAAACTGTCGCTGGGAAATTGACCAAGCGCAAAAGATGATGCGCCGCGAAGGAATTGAGTGGCTTGAATCAACCACTAAATCCATTGAGGAAATTGGCGCGACCCTGCTGCAAACCTTGAAAATTGATCGACGCACATGCTAAGCCCCATCCCTCTTTGAGCACTTGCCCCAGGATCTTGCCGTGACCTCCTCACTTTTGCGCAACACCTCCCGCCTGCTCTTGGCCTTCTCGCTCTTTGCAGCAAACTGCCAAGCCTTTGGTGCTTCGCAGTTTCCTGTGGCCGCAGAAAACGGCATGGTCGTCACGGCGCAACACCTGGCAACTAAAGTGGGTGTAGATGTCTTGAAAAAGGGCGGCAATGCCATTGATGCGGCTGTCGCCGTAGGTTATACCCTCGCCGTGGTCTACCCTGCAGCCGGTAATCTGGGCGGCGGCGGATTCATGACCATACAACTCGCCGATGGCCGCAAAACCTTTTTGGACTTCCGCGAAAAAGCACCACTGGCTGCAACTCCCTCCATGTATCTGGACGCGAGCGGCAAGGTCATCAAAAACCTGAGCACTCATGGCTATCTTGCCGCAGGTGTACCCGGCACCGTCGCCGGGCTGGAATTAGCTCGCACCCGCTATGGCACGCTGCCGCGTCGCCAACTTCTCGCCCCGGCCATTGGGCTTGCCAAAAAAGGCTTTGTACTCGATGAAGGTGACGTGGATATGCTTGCTCACGCGACAGCCCGCTTTCAACAAGATGTGCCCAGCGCTGCTATTTTTCTGCGCCATGGCCAGCCATTGACTGTAGGCGAACGGCTGGTGCAAAAAGATCTGGCCCGCTCGCTGAGTCTCATCAGTCGTGACGGATTAAAGGCGTTTTACAACGGCCCTATCAGCCAAGCCATCGTTGCCGCGAGTCAGAAAGGTCATGGAATTTTGAGCAAATCCGATTTTGCAAATTACCAAGCGCGCGAACTCGCTCCGATCGAGTGCGATTATCGTGGTTATCACATCGTCTCGGCACCACCGCCAAGTTCGGGGGGCGTAGTCGTCTGCGAAATTCTCAACATCCTCGAAGGCTATCCGTTAAAAAAACTAGGTTACCTTTCCGCGCAGGCTGTGCATTATCAAATCGAAGCCATGCGCCATGCGTATGCCGACCGCAACCACTATCTGGGCGACCCGAGTTTTGTATCCAATCCGCTGCAACCATTGCTTGACAAAACCTATGCAGCAAGCATCCGCGCGGCCATCAATCCTTCAAAAGCAGGCGTTTCACTGGAAATCAAACCCGGCAAAGCGCCACACGATATTCACTACGACATTTCGTCCGACATCCCGCACGAAGGTACAAACACTACGCATTATTCGATTGTCGATACGGCGGGCAATGCCGTATCCGTCACCTACACGCTCAACGCCTGGTTCGGCGCCGCCGTCACTGCAGACAAAACCGGCATCCTGCTCAACAACGAAATGGACGACTTCACCATCAAGCCCGGCGTCCCCAACCTGTTTGGCCTAGTGCAGGGCAGCGCTAACGCCATCGCACCTGGCAAACGCCCACTGAGTTCAATGAGCCCGACCATTGTTTCACGCGATGGCAAGCCAGTCATGGTGATCGGCACGCCCGGCGGCAGCCGCATCATCAGCGTGGTCGTCCATTCGATTATCAACGTCATCGACTATGGCATGAACATTCAAGAAGCCGTGGATGCCCCGCGTTTCCACCAGCAATGGCTGCCGGATGTCACCGAAGTCGAAACTTTCGCGCTCAGCCCCGACACACAGAAGCTGCTGATCGACATGGGCCACCAATTGGGCAACCCGCAACCCGCCAACCACGCCGCCGGCATTTTGATCGGCGCACCCGCGCTCGGCGGCAAGCCGCGCGGCAACAACCGCTTCTACGGCGCCATTGATCCGCGCCGGAATACGGGGCTGGCGGCGGGGTATTGACGAGTGGCTAGTGGCGAGAAAAGTCGGCGCTGGCAAGACGGCTAGGCAAGCAAAAGCTTATCAGAACATGGCCTTTTTCCCTTTAAAAAGGGTGCTATCAACCATCCCCAACTGGAACCGCCCATTCATCAGGCCCTGCCAATACTCAGACAGGCGCTCCGGCTGTCTTCCCGCAAAAATAAATAAAAACCGGGCCACCTGCACAATTGCAAGTGGCCCGGTTGGTGAAACATACTGTGCTGACTTATTGACGCGAACGAATATATTCTAGCGTAAAGAAATTTGCCGGGACGGGCCCCAGTGAGTTCACACGGAAGTTCATTGTGGTGCACTGGTTCGATTGAAGATCAATCATCGAGTCGGCATCCCAAACCCATACGCCTTTTTTCGCCACTGCTGGTAACTGGCCGGAAGGATGTCCAATACCCTGCACCCATAGTTTCCATAACTCGCCTTTGCGATCGTAAACCTCACTGACCACCACATGGAATGATTCGGCATCAATGTACATAGTCCGTTTGGAGACAGGATGGTCAGCTCGCTTAGGTGTCATTTCGACAATGTAAGTTTTGCGCAAACTCCACGGCACATCAGCCCAGCATTGGCCTTTGCCTTTAAACGCTGTCGGGCGCCAATCAGCAGTTTTATAGTCATCTCGCAGTTTGGCATCTTTATGAGAGTAATAAGCTACCAGAAGATTTTTTGTCCCCATGTACTTCCAACTGAAGTCGCTCAGCTTGCCGTTGAAACCACGGAACTCTTCAATCATCAAGTTTGAACCCAAAAACGGATCCGTAGTCGCCGATGTGGACAAGCGACGCGCACGACGTTGAAATCCGAGATAAAGCTGTCCGTCATCATCCCGCGAGCTATCCACGCGACGCTTAAACAACAAAGCCGTATCTTTCAAATCCTGGGGGGATTTAACCAGTATCAAATCCAAATTAAAGAACTCATCAGACCCAGGCATATGCTGAGGTTTGTTCATTGTCCTAAATCCGGTATTGGAGATATGGGATGGATCTAAATCGACGGTCCGGTTAATCTTGCCCGTATTCCCGTCGCGGTACTCCCAAACGAAAGGACCGACAGTAATGTCGTCTGGAATTTCAAGACCATAACGCGCATTCCATGCCAGCTTCTCGCCCGCATGCAGGTCGCTTGCCGACGGCTCATAGGGAAAAGGCAAACCACCTTGATAACCAGAAATCGTACCTTTGCCGAAGTCCACCTTCGTTGAAGTTGCCGATTTCTTGGATGCAGCAACAAACACGGCAGGCGCCGACGCTGTCATTTGCGGACCAACAGTGATCGATGTATTGCCTGCCTTAATCTGATCGTAAATCCTGGGAAGCAATACGGACTTGAATTGATCAGCATTATTCTTGTTGATCATCAAACCTTCGGTGACCCCCGATACTGAAGGAAACCCTTTAGCATACGGATTCATAAAGGCATCAATTTCGGCATCGGTTGCTGCCATGACGGCTCCCGTTGCAAGCCCCAGTAAGCTCATAACCAGACTGGCAATGAGTGTTTTTCTTACATTTTTCACCTTCAATTTACTTCCTCCACGTTTAAACCTTCAAAAATAAACCATCGAATCAAAAATCGGTTCACCCAGTCCAGCTATCCCTATCCAGCCGATCTTGATGGATAAAATCGACATATCGTTCAGAGATAGCTGACGACCGCAGTCTGCACGATCGTTAGTCGACAGTTTATTTGGTTTTTATAAAAAATGTTGCGTTGCATCAATCTATCCGCTACCGGGATACATCCCTCAAGAACTCGCGAATTCAAATTCAAAGAGCATTCTCATGCTAATTGAGAAGTTGCATGAGCAAAATGCAGTAGCATGCGCAAGACAATGAGCACTATCCGTAGCGATCAGAATTGATAAATGCATTTAATACGGCTCGTTTAGCTTCAAGAAAAATCGCCGCTGGCAGGATGCCGCAGAGCCTACCGAAGAAAATTTGGAACTGCCCTTGAAAATCATCCTTGAGGTATACCAACAATGAACGGCCATACACCGGGATGGCAGAAGTAAATCATGAATCAAATTAAACCAAACCTAGCCCCCCCTCCGATATCTCTCCCTCGGGCAGCCGTTGAGTCTGCTGAAAAAAATCTGCGTGATATTCTTTCGCTGGCGATTGAGCACCAACACTCGCAGGCCGCTCTGGTAGTAGCGGATGCGCAATGTGATCTCGCGATTGCACTGACTCAGGCTTATCGCAGCTGTCTTCCAACAGCCTGTTTCATCGATTTTGA
Organism: Rugosibacter sp.; assembly: GCA_011620215.1. Taxonomy (GTDB): domain Bacteria; phylum Pseudomonadota; class Gammaproteobacteria; order Burkholderiales; family Rhodocyclaceae; genus Rugosibacter. The sequence continues at coordinate 1,238 of WOZP01000149.1, read as the reverse complement.
TGCAGTCTCACCGGGGGAAACTCTCGCGGCCATTGATCTGCTTGCGCCTGGGGATTTGGTGGTGTTGATTCAGTCGACCAGCTTTCGTCTTGAGGCTTATCGCATTCGCATCGAACTTTTCAAACGCTCACTGAAAGTCATTGAACACCCGCATTTGTCGCGCATGCCGGGAATAGAGGCTATCCACTACATCGACTCACTGGCCTATGATCTGGCGTATTACCGCAATGTTGGCCATGCACTCAAAGAACGCATCGACCGGGCGCAATCCGGTGTACTCGACAGTGGTGGCGAGCGGTTGGTCTTTGCCTCGGCTTTTGAATCTGCCAAGCTGAACGTGGGCGATTACCGGACGATGAAAAACGTGGGCGGGCAATTCCCCATTGGCGAGGTATTTACAGAGTCGCAAGACTTGGAATCCGTCAATGGCCGCGTGCGTATTTTTATTTTTGGCGACACCGCATTCGCTGTCAACAAGCCAGAAAAACCCATCACGCTGACGATCACCAAGGGGCGCGTTACCGATGTCTTCGACTCCACACCGGAGTTCGACCAGGTGCTCGCCAATATCCGCGCCGATGAGAGTGAAATCTGGGTACGCGAGCTGGGCTTTGGCATGAACCGCGCACTCACTCAGGATAAAACGGTAAGCGATATTGGCACCTATGAGCGCATGTGCGGCATCCATTTGTCGCTCGGCGCCAAACACGGTCTTTACAAAAAACCTCAAATTCGTCGCGCCACCGCGAGACATCATGTGGATGTATTTGCCATCACTGAAACAGTTCATCTTGACGATCATGTGGTCTACCAAAATGGTGCCTGGCAGCCGTTTTGACACGAGATCAAAGAGCCAGGCTCGAGTTATTTTCGAGAAACGAAAATTTCCGTTGCAGATTTTTTTGCGTCCAGCTGCCGCCGGCGAGGCGCTCGAGGGTAGCGGTGATGCCGGCGCTGCCGGAGAACACGGCGCCGACAGCGATGTCGCCGCTGCTGTGGTTGGTGGTGGCGAAGTAGCGTTCGCCGCCGGTGCCGTCGTTCCACGATACCTTGGCGACGCCCGATTCGACGCCGTAAAAGCGCAGTTGATGGTTAAAGCTGTGGGTCCAGCCGTAGCCGAGGGGACCGTCATGGGCGCCTTTTGAGTTGTACCAGCGCTCGAACACGAGGGGCAACCCACCCCTGCCCTTGATCGCAATGTCGCGCTCGCTGTGGATGAGGTTGCCGGTGACCATGTT
>WOZP01000125.1 GCA_011620215.1 Rugosibacter sp. | reverse complement strand
TGCTGGCGGCGGGCATCAAGCACCGTGTAAAGGTCATTGCGGCAGGCCAGTTGGTCACCTCGGCGCGCGCGGCTTGGGCTTTGGCGTGCGGTGCGGATTACGTGAATACCGCGCGGGGCTTCATGTTTTCGTTAGGCTGCATTCAAGCCTTGCGTTGCCACACCAACACCTGCCCCACCGGCATCACAACGCATAATGCCAAGCTGCAACGCGGGCTGGTGGTGGAAGAAAAATTTGAACGAGTCGCGAACTATTGCCTCAACATCAACAAGGAAATTGACATGATCGCGCACAGCTGCGGCTTACACCACGCCCGCGAGTTTCGCCGCGAGCATGTGCGCATTGCGGGTGCGGATGGCCGCACGACAGCGCTCAATATGCTGTATCCGTATCCGGCGCAAGGGGTTTCTTGAAACGCTCGGAGAACGCGATGGACATGCTGCTCACCGCAATGATGATGATTCCGAGTATTGCCAATCCATCAGGTAAATGGTCATAAACCAACCAGCCCAGCAACGTCGCCCAAACCAGTTGCGCATACGTGAAAGGGGCCAGTGTGGAGGCCTTGGCATGCCGAAAAGCCATGATGAATAACCAATGACCCAATCCACCCAGCACACCCAAAGAAAGAATCTGGAATATCTGAAACGTGTTTGGCGTCGGCCCGCCCCAATAAAACGGCACGGCAATACTCAAGCCAATCGAACCCACCAATGCTCCATAAAACAGCATGGTCAGTGAATTTTCATGGGGCGATAGACGCCGTGTCTGAATTTGGTAAACGGCATAAAAAAAAGCCGTGACAACCATCAATAGCAGGCCTTTGACTGATACCGCACCACCCGGCCTGGCAATCAGCAGTACCCCCAGAAAACCCGCTGCGATAGCAAACCATCGTCCCAGCGTAATTTTTTCAGCCAGGAGCCAGCGAGCCAGCAACACCACGATCAAGGGGGAAAGAAAAATCACTGCCGTGGCTTCAGCCAAGGGCAGCATGCTAAAGCCGACAATGCCAAAACATGAAGTTGTCATCAACACCACGCCACGGGCAATTTGTTGCCAGGGGTGTTTTGTTGTAATCAGAGTTGAGCGCATGGTGGGGGCAAGAAAGACCACCATCAGCAAAAAATGGATCCCATAACGCGCCCAGACAATCATGGGTAAAGGAAATGTTTGCGTCAGATATTTTGATGTGGCGTCAAGCGCAGTAAAGAGAAAAACGGCACCCATTAGGTAAAGTATGCCAAGGAGAGGCCGGGATTCAGGCATGGGTTGCAATCCAATCGTTGAAAAGGCGGCGTGCCGCAGGGATGATTTCGCCAGCCGTCAGGCCAATCGGCCCCTGCGCGGCTTGCACTAGCGCATCGGCGGCGGCACCATGTAAATAAACACCGCACGACAAGGCGCTTGCCGCCGGCCAACCTTGAGCTAGCAACGCCCCGACCATACCGGCCAGCACGTCACCTGTCCCGCCAGAGGCAAGGCCCGCATTGCCTGTCGGGTTAATGCGCCATCGCCCATCGGGATGAGCAATCACGGTGCCACAACCTTTAAGCGCGATAGAAGCGTTGAATCGGTGTGCGATTTCCAGTGCGGCAGTCACCCGGTCAGACTGGATGGCTGCAACGGGTACGGATAACAGGCGGGCGGCTTCTGCAGGATGCGGGGTGAGCACGGTAGGTGCTGCGCGATGGGCAATTTGACGTGCCAGCACAGGGTGTAACGCTAATAGATTCAACGCATCCGCATCCAGCAGCAATGAAAAGTTCCCAAAGGGACGCAAAGCGCTGGCGCTGGTGATACGGCGCAGAATATCCAGCGCGGCGTCGGAAATGCCCAAACCGGGGCCGATAACCGCAGTTGTCGCCTGCGCTAACGCATCGTTTACTGAACGCAGCATGAGTTCCGGCTGCACCGGATCAACGGGCAATGCTTCCAGCAGCCCGACAAATACGCGCCCCGCGCCCAGATGTAGCGCCGCCCGGCCAGCCAGTAATGCCGCGCCACTCATGCCGTGCGCGCCGCCAATCACGGCAAGCGAACCAAATCGGCCTTTATGCGTATTGCGTTGCCGAGGCTGCAAATATTCGCAAAAATCGTCAATCGCCAACAGTCCGCCCGGGGCGATAATGAGATCCGCCAAGCCAAGCGCATCGATGCTGACTTGGCCGCAATGATCCGGCCCATCGAGTGTAAACAACCCGGGCTTGCCCGCAATAAAACTGATCGTATGCGTTGCGCGCACAGCGCAGCCTGGCTCAAGATCATTGCCGACGACACGACCTGTATCCGCATTCAGCCCACTCGGAATATCCAGCGCCAGCACCGGGCCGACAAACTGGTTGATACGACCGATCACGGCGGCATGCACTCCTGCAATGGGGCGCGTGAGTCCAATGCCAAACAAGCCATCCACCACCAAACCATAATCGCCCGCAGGCACGGTAGTTGAAAACTCGGCGCCGGTGGCACGCCACTGGGCAAGCGCCTGCCGGGCATCAGGCGGCAAATGGCTCTCGTCACCCAAAAACACCACCTGCACAGGAATGTTGTTCTCATGCAGCACACGCGCCAGCACAAACGCATCACCCCCGTTATTTCCCGGCCCCGCAAAAATCAGCACCGGGGCACGGCTAACACCAAGCAGGCGCATGGCGATGACAGCCGCAGCACGCCCTGCCCGTTCCATCAACGAGGGCTGATCATGCACATGGGAAGTTTCAAAAGCGCGTAGTTCTGTCGTGCGCAACAAAGGCAAGTTCATGCCGAATTGTAACCGGCCAGGATCAGCGTTGAACAGGCTAAAACGGTGCTAACAGGGCAATCGCATACGCAGATGTCGTAAACCCCTGGTAAAAGTCGTTCACGGTCAAGCAGTTATGACGGGGTCTTGTGGACTCTGAATGAATCAGGTTTACTCTCGATTTTTGTCGGGGGTAGAAATGACACTGACGGAAGCCTTTTCGAGATTGCCAGACCCGCGCACGGGCCCGGCACAGCGGCACGATCTGACGGAAATGATTCTGATGGCGCTGTGTGCTGTGCTGTGTGGTGCGGACAGCTGGGTGGATTGTGCCGACTGGGCGGAGGATAACGAAGCCTGGCTGAAGCGCTATCTGGTGCTTGAACACGGCACGGGATAAGTCGATAAAATGGATGTAATCGGGCGTGAGAATGGTTTTCTTCTTTATTGGGTGTAAATGGGTGTAGTATTGGCTCATGCTGAAAACTGACACCATCCAGATCACCCCGGAGATCCTGAGTCTGATTGCCAGGATCGACGAGTTCAAAGGCGCTTGGCGCGCCTTGGGCACGCTCGCTCCTGATCGCCTGTCGGCCTTGCGCCGCGTGGCCACCATCGAGAGCATCGGCTCCTCCACCCGCATCGAGGGCAGCAAGCTGTCCGACCGGGAGGTGGAACAGCTGCTGTCGAATCTGGAGATCAAATCCTTCGCCACCCGCGACGAGCAGGAAGTGGCTGGCTATGCAGAGCTGATGGACTTGGTGTTTTCGTCGTGGCAGGACATTCCGTTCTCCGAGAACCACATCAAACAGTTGCACCAGATCCTGCTGCGCCACAGCGAGAAGGACACCTGGCATCGCGGTA
>WOZP01000095.1 GCA_011620215.1 Rugosibacter sp. | reverse complement strand
TACTTATTCACAAACAACTAATGTTTTAAATTTAACATTTAAGTTTTTAATGTTTGAATTAATACATGTAGATTGTTGCTTATTTCTAGGTCATTAATCTTAATTTCTGTAATTGTACGGCACGCATGTATCACGGTCGTGTGATCGCGGCCACCGAAAAAATCACCAATTTCAGGCAGGCTATGAGATGTTAATTCCCTTGCTAACCACATGGCGATTTGACGGGGGCGTGCTATTGCTCGGGTTCGTTTTTTTGAGTGAAGCTCGGAAACTTTGATTTTATAAAAATCTGATACTGTTTTTTGTATCTGTTCCAATGAAATTTGTCGATTAGTTGCGCTAATAATGTCTCGCAATGCATCTTTTGCGACATCCAAACTGATTTCTTTACCATGAAACCCTGCATAAGCTATTACCCTATTAAGAGCACCTTCCAGTTCTCTTACATTGGAGCGAAGGTTTTTGGCAATTAAAAAACAAACCTCATCAGGGATGGAAACTCTCTCTGCTTCTGCCTTTTTTTTCAGGATTGCTATTCGCATTTCAAGTTCTGGTGGATCAATTGTTACGGTTAATCCCCAGTCAAATCGTGAAATCAATCGCTCTTCTAATCCCTGGACATCTTTAGGATAAGTGTCTGAAGTAATGATAATTTGTTTTTTAGCCTCAATTAAGGCATTGAAGGCATAAAAAAATTCTTCTTGTGTTCTATCCTTGCGATTAAAAAACTGAATATCGTCTATTAGTAGTAGATCAAGTGATCGATAATATTGCTTAAAGCTATCCCTGCTATTTTGTTGAAAAGCACGAACCATGTCAGAGAAATAATCCTCTGCATGGACATAACGAATTTCCATTGCTGGATTAGCAGCGTATATCGAATTGCCAATTGCATGAATAAGGTGGGTTTTACCTAAACCAACACCACCATAAATAAATAGCGGATTGTAGGATGTTCCGGGATTCATCGCTACCTGTTGTGCAGCAGCCCGAGCGAGATCATTCGCTCGTCCGGTAACTAGGGTATCGAACGTAAACTCATGGTTTAAATGAGTTTTTGTGTAATCTACCCCTGTGGTTTTTAGAGGTGAAATTGTTTCTTTTGTTGTTTTTTTAAATGCATCGGTAATATTTTCTGGCTCGGGGCTAGAGGGTAAGCTTTCTGGAATGGATTCATTGACAGAAAGCTGAATGGTAATTGGATGTGTAAAAAACTCATTTCCCAATGTTTCAATTTGCGTTAAATATCGCTCACGAACCCATTGCATAATAAATCGGTTGGGAGCAATCAGCTGGTATCGGGTGTTATCGTTCGGATCAATTTCTAAACGTAATCCCTTAATCCAGGTGTTGAACTGCTGTGCAGGAAGCTCCTGTTCAAACCGGTTTAAACAGATAGACCAAAATTCACGCATTAAGGATAATTAAAGAAACGTAAAGCAACCACATTGGATGACTTAAGTTTAATTGAAGAAATCTACAGTTATGGATTCTAGCTGTTTCGATGCGAGTTATCCACAGATATTCTATCGGCAGGGTTGATTGATTTACTTGACTAAGTTTTTATAAGATGTTCTAATTAATGGTTTTATTTGTCTAGAGGTTTTTCATGAAACGTACATATCAACCATCTGTTATACGGCGTAAACGCACTCATGGTTTTCTTGTTCGCATGCGCACTCGCGGTGGCCGTGCTGTTATCCGTGCACGTCGGGCTAAGGGCCGCCATAGTCTTGCGGTTTGACCTCAATTTCATTCGGTTTTGGTCCTGAGAGGCGATTACATACCCCGCATGAGTTTTCGGGTGTGTTTTCATCTCGACGAGTAGTTCGGGGTGAGTTGGATTGCCCCTTCATCTTGCATTTTCGGTTACTTGAAAAGCAGAATTTGTCGCGTTTAGGGGTTGTTGTCCCCAAGAAGCTTGTCAAGCAGGCTTTTTTGAGGAATGCGGTTAAAAGACAAGGTCGTGAAGCTTTTCGTCTGCTCGCAAACGAGCTTCCGCCATGTGATGTGGTATTAAGGGTCCATCGTCCTTTGGGTTCTGCAAAGCAAATTTCGTATAAGAATTGGCGGCTGCTAATCGACGATCTGTTGAGGCGCTTGGCCGGTGAGTGACCCTGCATAATGACCTCTTGGCCTGTCAACCTATTTTTATTTATGATCCGTTTCTATCAATGGGCTATTAGTCCCTTGATAGGACGTCATTGCCGCTTTGAGCCTAGTTGCTCTGATTACGCGATATCGGCTCTGAGTAAGCATGGTTTAATTGTTGGAGTATGGCTGACCATGCGCCGCGTGATCCGTTGTCATCCGTGGCAGCCTGGCGGTTATGACCCAGTACCTTAAAGTAATATTTATAAGCACTTAACAGCTGAGAGAGTTATGGATAACCGCCGATTAGTATTGATTCTTGCATTCAGCTTTTCGCTTGTCATGCTATGGGATGGCTGGCAGAAACATGTTCAATCAAAAAACACGCTGGTAACTCAGGCGGCTCCTGTGAGTGATTTGCCTTCACGGGGGATTGCCTCGCCTGTTACTAGTATTTCCTCCGCTGGAGAAGGTGCTGAGTTAGCTGCTACTAAAGAGATTGCCAAGGCTGAAGTAATCAAAGTGGAAACTGACTTACTTTTAGCCGAAATATCATCTCAGGGGGGTGATATTGTTCGTTTGGAACTAAAAGCCCACCCCGACGCTAAAGATAAAAAACGTCCATTTATCCTTTTTGATAATGGTGAGCATCATTTGTATAGTGCTCAATCAGGTGCAATAGGTGAGGGGTTGCCAAACCACCGCAGTATGTGGCGTGTGGTTAGTGATGCACGTCTTTTAAAAGCCGGGGAAAATGCTCTAAATATTCAATTTGTTGCTGATTTAGCAGGTGGTGGGCAAGTAGTAAAGACTTACATTTTTCACCGTGGAAGCTATCAAATTGACGTTCGTCATGAAGGCCTTCCTGTGGGCGCTTTTGCTTATTATCAATTTACCCGCGACGGGAAACCGGCAGAAGGTAATAATCATTCCATGATGATGGGTGCTTCGACCTTTACTGGGCCGGCTGTATTTACTGAAGCTGAAAAATTCCAAAAAGTCAGTTTTTCTGATCTGACTAAAAACAAAGCTAAGTTTGCGACTAAAGCAGATAACGGCTGGCTGGCTATGGTGCAGCATTATTTTGTTGCTGCTTGGTTGCCGCCTCAGGGTATTGCTCGCGAGTTTTATATGCGACAGGTTGGCGCAGATCTTTATTCTGCGGGTGTCATTTTACCTGTGGGTGCTGATGGCAAAAGCTCGTTATCACTTTACTCTGGTCCCCAAGAGTTGCAGAATCTAAAAGGTATTGCACCGGGGCTTGATCTGGTTGTTGATTATGGTTGGTTGACAGTGATTGCTGCGCCTCTGTTTTGGGTGTTGGGTGTGATTCATAAGCTGACAGGCAATTGGGGATGGGCAATTATTCTGCTTACCGTCCTGATCAAGCTAGTATTTTTTCCCTTATCCGCAGCTAGCTATAAATCTATGGCCAAGATGCGTTTGGTTACTCCAAAGTTAGCTAAGCTGAAAGAGGTTCATGGGGACGATAAGATGCGGCTTAACCAGGAAATGATGGCACTCTATAAAAAAGAGAACATTAATCCGCTCGGTGGTTGCTTGCCTGTCCTTATTCAAATTCCTGTTTTTATCTCGTTGTACTGGGTTCTACAAGGCACGGTAGAGATGCGCAATGCACCCTGGATTGGGTGGATACATGATTTATCTGCGCAAGATCCATACTATGTCTTGCCGTTGCTCATGGGTGCAACCATGTTTATTCAAACCAAGCTTAATCCTGCGCCACCAGATCCCTTGCAGGCCAAAGTGATGCTAATGATGCCAATTTTATTTACCGGGATGTTTTTATTTTTCCCGGCGGGTCTGGTGCTGTATTGGACTGTCAATAATCTGCTATCCATTGCCCAGCAGTGGCAAATTACCCGGACAATTGAATCGGCAAGTAAGCCAGCCTGATCAAGTTAAGCGAATGCTGGATTAGCAAGGAACCAGGCTGGCATTTCTATATCGGTTTGTGAGGCTTTCATGGCGAGTAGCGCTGTAGTAGACACAATCGCTGCAATTGCTACGGCTGCCGGTCGTGGTGGTATTGGTGTTGTCCGCATTTCCGGACGTGATTTATTGCCTTTCGCGCGTCAATTGTGTCAAAAAATACCCATCCCGCGCCGTGTTACCATCGCCGATTTTTTTGCGGGGGATGGCTCTGCTATTGACCGCGGTGTTTTGCTCTACTTTTCTGCGCCACACTCTTTCACGGGTGAGGATGTAATTGAGTTGCAGGGCCATGGCGGTTCGGTTGTGATGCAGATGTTATTGGCGCGATGTGTTGAGCTTGGTGCGCGCATTGCTCAACCAGGTGAATTTACTCAAAGGGCTTTTCTGAATGACAAAATCGATCTCGCCCAAGCTGAGGCGGTCGCCGATCTGATTGATGCCGACACGGTTGCTGCTGCGTGCTCGGCATTACGCTCCCTGTCTGGTGAGTTTTCTCGCGAAGTGCAGGCGCTGGTGACGCGGTTAATCGAGTTGCGCATGCTGGTTGAAGCAACGTTGGATTTCCCTGAAGAAGACATTGATTTGCTTCAGCATACCGATGCAGCTGAGCGATTGAATAATTTGCGCCTTGATCTGGATAAGCTGCTATTGCGTGCGCGTGCTGGTAGCTTGCTGCGTACAGGTTTGCATGTGGTGTTGACGGGTTTGCCTAATGTAGGTAAATCATCTTTGCTGAATTGTTTATCAGGCGAAGACCGTGCAATTGTGACTGAACATGCAGGAACCACGCGCGACGTGTTGCGTGAAACGATACAGATTGATGGCATTCCACTGCATATTATTGATACAGCTGGATTACGTGCCACTGAAGATCCAGTTGAAAAGATGGGAATTGGCCGTGCCTGGCAAGAGCTAGAACGTGCTGATGTTATTCTTCAGCTGGTTGATGCAAGGGCAGGAATTACAGATGCCGACCGAATGATTTCTGCGCAACTACCTTCTGGCATAGAGCGACTTGTTATCGAGAATAAATGTGACTTGGCCGATAAGTCTGCACAGCGCTTCGAGCTTGATGGGCAGGTGCACTTATGCTTATCTGCCCACAGTGGTGAGGGCGTCAGCTTGCTACGCGATGAGTTATTGCGCGTAGCGGGGTGGGTGGGTACTGGTGAGGATGTTGTTCTTGCTCGTGCGAGGCACATTGAAGCACTTGCGCGTGCGGCTGAGAGGTTGGCGCTGGCGATACGGCAGCTAGGTCAAACTGAGCTTTGTGCAGAAGAACTGCGATTAGCACAAGGAGCTTTATCCAGCATTACAGGGGAATTCTCATCAGATGATTTGCTGGGCGAAATATTTTCTCGTTTTTGCATCGGAAAATAACATACGTTTCACGTGAAACATTGGGGGGGGTTGTTTCACGTGAAACTGTTTTGGGGTATATATTTTAGAGTGCAGGGGCGTATCATTGCGCCTCGAGATTGGGATGATAAAAGTGGAATTTCCAACTGCATTTGATGTGATTATTGTTGGTGGTGGGCATGCCGGAACAGAGGCTGCGCTGGCGTCAGCGCGAACGGGTGCTCAAACATTGTTGCTCACGCACAATATTGAGACGTTAGGTGCCATGTCTTGCAATCCTTCCATTGGAGGCATAGGAAAGGGGCATTTAGTAAGGGAAATTGATGCCCTGGGTGGTGCAATGGCTTTGGCTGCGGATGAGGCGGGCATCCAGTTTCGTATTCTCAATGCATCAAAAGGTCCGGCTGTTCGAGCAACGCGTGCCCAGGCAGATCGCCAATTGTATAAGCGTGCAATCCGTTCATATCTTGAAAACCAGAAAAATCTAACCTTGTTTCAACAGGCGGTTGATGACTTCATTGTGGTGGGTGATCGTATTACGGGCGTGGTTACTCAGCTGGGGGTTCGGTTCCATGCACCTGCGGTTGTTTTGACGGCGGGTACATTTCTCAATGGATTGGTTCATGTCGGTCTGGAGAATTACCGTGCTGGTCGATTCGGTGATCCGGCGGCTATTTTCCTGAGTCAGCGCTTAAAGGAAATGAATCTTCCTGTGGGCCGTTTGAAAACCGGCACCCCACCACGACTTGATGGACGCTCGATTGATTTCTCAGTCATGACGCGTCAACCGGGTGATAACCCGGTGCCGATTTTTTCTTTTTTGGGTTCGGCCAGTATGCATCCGCGCCAGATACCTTGCTGGATTACCCATACAAACGAAAATACACACGAAATTATTCGACGTGGCCTGGATCGTTCGCCGATGTTTACAGGGGTGATTGAAGGGATAGGGCCGCGATATTGTCCATCAATAGAAGACAAAATCCATCGTTTTTCGGGTAAAGATAGCCATCAGGTTTTTATGGAACCTGAAGGTCTTGAGACTTACGAAATTTATCCGCAAGGTGTATCTACCAGTCTGCCATTTGATGTGCAGTTAAATCTCATCCGATCTATCCGTGGCCTTGAAAAGGCGCACATCACCCGGCCTGGCTATGCCATTGAATATGATTACTTTGATCCGAGAAACTTGAAAAGCAGTCTGGAAACCAAATCGATTACCGGTTTGTTTTTCGCAGGCCAGATCAATGGCACAACGGGTTATGAGGAGGCGGCAGCCCAGGGCTTGTTAGCAGGTGTTAATGCCGCTCGGTTCGCAAAAGATTTGCCAGCATGGGCGCCTCGGCGGGATCAGGCCTACATGGGTGTGTTGGTCGATGATTTGATAACGCGCGGGGTATCTGAGCCTTACCGCATGTTTACCAGTCGGGCTGAGTACCGCTTGTCGTTACGTGAAGATAACGCCGATTTAAGATTAACCGAGGAGGGGCGCGTGTTGGGGTTGGTCGACGATGTGCGCTGGGATCGCTTTAATCGCAAACGTGATGCTATTGCACGCGAAGTTGAGCGCACTCGGGCAACCTGGGTGAATCCCCGGATCATCAGCGAGGTAGAAGCGATACGGGTACTTGGCCAAGCGATGGAGCATGAATATAGTTTGTTTGAGCTACTCCGTCGACCAGAAGTCAGCTATGCCAATTTAATGACTTTGTCGAATTCCGGGGGGGCAGTGACAGATACTGAGGTTATCGAGCAAGTGGAGATTCAAGCGAAATATCAAGGGTACATCGAGCGGCAAAAAGAAGAAGTCGCCAAAAGTTTGGCGCATGAATCAACCGCTATTCCCGCTAGCATGGATTACGCAACGGTCCATGGCTTGTCATTTGAGGCACGCCAAAAGCTGGATCAGGCGCGCCCGGAAACGCTGGGCCAGGCATCGCGAGTTCAAGGAGTAACGCCAGCAACCATCTCCTTGCTTTTAGTTCATCTCAAGCGGCGGAAGGCGGCATGACCCTGGACGTTCAGTTGCAGCAAGGTTTGATGGCCTTGGGGCTGATGTTGCCAGAAAGTGCGCAGGCACAGCTCCTTGGTTACTTGGTGCTGCTAAAGAAATGGAATGCTACTTATAACCTGACATCCATACGTGAAGAATCTGCCATGTTAACGCAGCATCTATTAGATTCCTTGAGCATACTACCGCACCTGGAAAAGTCGGCGCTGGTGGCACGGCGCTGGATTGATGTGGGAAGTGGCGCCGGATTGCCGGGTATTCCCCTAGCGATTGCCTGTCCGCAAGTACAGATGGGGCTGATTGATTCTGTGGATAAAAAGACGGCATTTCAGCGCCAAGTAAAAATCGAGCTTGGGCTGTCGAATTTAATAGTGATGAGTGGACGAGTTGAAAAGCAGCCTGTGGCGCAGTGCGATGCCGTGATATCGCGCGCATTTGCTGAATTGGCGGATTTTGTATCATTGTCAGGTCACCTGCTGGCAGAAGGCGGTGCGCTTTACGCCATGAAAGGGCAGATGCCTCACGAGGAAATTGCTCGGCTTCCTGCGGGGTGGCACGTCGCCCGGTGTTTACCACTAGAGGTTCCCGGGATGGCGGCTGAGCGTCATTTGATTGTTTTACAGAAAGATCACTGACCCATGCATATATTTGCCATAGCCAATCAGAAGGGTGGGGTAGGAAAAACCACGACTACGGTCAATCTGGCCGCCGCACTGGCTGCGCAAGGGCAGCGCACACTGTTGATAGATCTTGATCCACAGGGCAATGCCACCATGGGTTGTGGCATAGATAAGCGGGGTTTGCAACTTTCGGTTTATCAGTTGCTTTTAGAGTCAGCAACGCTTGCGCAAGCGAGAGTAACATCGCCCAGCGGGAAATTTGATGTACTGCCCGCAAATCGCGATCTGGCAGGTGCGGAGGTAGATCTGGTCGCTCTGGAGCATAGAGAGTTGCGTCTTAAAAATGCGTTGATGCTGCACAAGGATGATTACGATTTTGTCTTGATCGACTGTCCGCCGTCCCTGTCCATGCTGACGCTCAATGGCTTATGTTCGGCGCATGGCGTGATTATTCCTATGCAATGTGAATATTATGCGCTGGAAGGGTTGTCTGACCTGGTCAATACCATTAAAAAAGTTCATGCGAATCTGAATCGTGAATTGAAAATCATTGGTCTTTTGCGAGTCATGTTCGATACTCGCAGCACCTTGTCAAATCAGGTTTCGGCCCAGTTGGAACAACATTTCGGGGATAAGGTTTTCAAGACCATCGTGCCACGCAATGTGCGCCTGGCGGAAGCGCCAAGTTATGGTGTGCCCGGCGTTTTATTTGATAAGGCAGCCAAGGGTTCGCAGGCTTACCTAGCCTTTGCCGTTGAAATGATCGAACGCGTTAAAACCTGGAAGGAATGAAATGAATGCCACACGATTAAAGGGTTTGGGCCGAGGTCTGGATACACTGCTTGATCCGGAAACCAGCGGTAACCAAGGGCAGCGGCAGGATGTGTTGTCAGTCAGCGCGTTGCGTCCCGGTAAGTACCAGCCACGCACGCGAATGGACCCTGGCTCGCTGGAAGAGCTTGCCGCCTCGATCAAAGCCCAAGGCTTAATTCAGCCCATTTCGGTACGTCCGGTAGTTTATGAAGGCCAAGCATGCTACGAAATTATTGCTGGTGAGCGACGTTGGCGTGCGGCCCAAATTGCAGGGCTGAACGAAGTTCCTGTGCTCATACGGGATATTCCGGATGACGCAGCGCTGGCTATGTCGCTGATCGAAAATATTCAACGGGAAGATCTCAATCCACTTGAAGAAGCGGCAGGCATTCAGCGCTTGATTGATGAGTTTGAGATGACGCACCAACAGGCAGCAGATGCCTTGGGTCGTTCTCGCTCAGCCGCAACGAATTTGCTGCGTCTTTTGCAGTTGGCAAAGCCTGTGCAGGATATGCTGATGGCAGGCGATATTGAAATGGGTCATGCGCGGGCATTGCTTGCTTTATCCAAGCTTGAGCAAAGTCGATTTGCTGCTACGCTGGTAGAAAAGCGGCTATCGGTTCGTGATACGGAACGGCTGGTTGCGCGTGAGCTTAATCCGCCCCAGAAGACAGAAGGTGCTCCGCAAGACAATCGTGATCTAGAGAGGTTAGAGGAGGAATTGTCAGACAAAATAGGTGCTACAGTCAAAGTGAGTGCTAACAGAAAGGGTGTGGGTACATTGACGATTCGTTTTGCAAGCCTGGATCAGTTGGACGGCTTACTGAGCGCGCATTTCGGCTGAAGTGGCGTATCACCAGCGCCGACTTTTCAAAGGGCGGGTGCTGCGTAGCGGTAACTTGAGCCAAGTAAAACAAATTAATCGGTCCTGCCACGGCAATTTCATTGACACTTATTCTGCAAGCATTTAAAATCAAAAAGCTTTGAATTGCATGGCAATTATGCGGCCTTGGAAGGTTTAACCGATGTATAGGGTTGTAATTCTTCAGTTTGTCGGGGTGCTGGTTGCGGCAGGATTAGCCAGCATATGGTTAGGGCAACAAGGCGCGCTGTCGGTTCTGTTTGGTGGGATGGCGTACGCTATTCCCAACCTGTTGTTTGTAACGAGATTGACTGTTTCTACAGCAAAAAAACAGACTAATGCAGTTACTTTTTTTGTTGGCGAGCTGGTTAAAGTTCTCGCTACCGTAGTACTTTTGGTGGTTGCTCAGCGGTTCTACCCTGTGCACTGGTTGGCATTGCTGGTGGGGCTTTTTGTCGCTTTAAAAGCTAATTTGTTTGCGCTATTGTTAAAAAACTGATTATGTCATCAAGCACTGAAAACGCGCCTGCCGCAGGCGACTATATCGTCCATCACCTGACCCATTTGACCAATACTGGTCATAAGCAGGCAGCCATTATTGACTGGACGATAATCAATGTGGATACTCTTTTCTGGTCTGTCAGCATGGGTGTGCTGGCGATCATTTTCATGGTTATTGCTGCCCGACGAGCTACGTCGGGTGTGCCTGGCCGTCTTCAAGGCGCTGTTGAGATGCTGGTTGAAATGGTTGAGACTCAGTCAAAAGCCATCGTTCATGGAGATCGCCGGTTCATAGCGCCGGTTGCGCTGACCGTGTTTATTTGGATTTTGTTCATGAATGCTCTCGATTTTCTGCCGGTGGATCTATTGCCCAGAATCGCGGAATTATTTGGGGTGCATCACCAGCGAATCGTGCCCACTGCTGATCTGAATGGCGCGCTTGGCATGTCGCTTGGGGTATTGTTGCTTTGTCTTTACTACAATATCAAGATTAAAGGGTTTGGTGGCTGGGTACATGAGTTATTTACCGCGCCTTTCGGTAATCATCCCTTGCTGTATCCTGTGAACTTTATCATGCAGATGATTGAGTTTGTTGCTAAAACCGTATCTCACGGTATGCGACTATTTGGCAACATGTATGCCGGTGAGCTGGTGTTCATGCTCATCGCTCTGATGGGCAGTACCGCTACCGCCTTGGGTTTTTTTGGTCATGTTGTGGCGGGTTCGATCTGGGCAATTTTTCACATATTGATTGTTGTTTTGCAGGCATTCATTTTCATGATGCTGACGCTGGTGTACATCGGTCAGGCACATGAAAGTCACTAGTTGCAGTAATTAGTAGTTTTTTAAAGTTGTATATTTTATATAAGGAGTAGTCATGGAACATGTTCTTGGGTTTGTCGCTCTGGCCGCTGGCCTGATTATTGGCCTCGGTGCTGTTGGCGCTTGTATCGGTATCGGCATTATGGGATCCAAATACCTCGAAGCATCCGCTCGTCAGCCTGAGTTGATGAATGCCCTGCAGACCAAAATGTTCTTGCTGGCCGGTCTGATTGATGCTGCCTTCCTGATTGGTGTTGGTATTGCGATGATGTTCGCGTTTGCCAATCCGTTCATCCTCAAGTAAGCGCGTCTTTTCTAAAGGACCAATAACGTGAATCTGAACGCAACGCTGTTTGCCCAGCTGGCTGTGTTCTTTGTTTTGGCGTGGTTTACGATGAGATTCGTATGGCCGCCCATCATGAAGGCATTAGACGAGCGTGCGGGTAAAATCGCTGACGGACTTGCGGCGGCTGACAAGGCAAAGGCTGATTTGGTGCACGCTGAGAAAAAAGCCGCTGAAGAGTTGCGTCATGCGCGTGAGTCGGCTGCTGAATTTCGCAGTGGAGCGGAGAAGCAAGCCGCTCAATTGCTTGAAGAAGCTCGCACCGAGGCTGCTCGAGTGATTTCGGCTGCCCGTGACGCCGCCCAAGCCGAAGCGGGTGTCGCTGCGCAACGCGCCAAAGAGGCGTTGCGTGAACAAGTCGCGCTACTGGCTGTTGCAGGTGCCGAGAAAATTCTTCGCAAGGAAATTAACCCTCAGGCACATGCCGAGCTGCTTTCTCAGCTGAAGTCGGAGCTTTGATTAGACATGGCTGAGAACGTTACACTTGCCCGGCCTTATGCGGAAGCTGCATTCCAGTTAGCCAAAGGCAATCCTGCCGATTTGCTCTCATGGGCTGAAGCCCTTGAATGCTTGTCAGGCATTACAGCCGATCCAGCGATGGCAGCGTGTATTGGCAATCCGCGATTTAGTCCTGCGCAGCTTGCTCAGCTTTATTTTGAGGCGGCTGGCGGCAAGCTTGATGCAGATCAGCAAAATTTTGTTCGTGTGCTGGTTGATAACGATCGCCTGACAGTTCTACCGGAAATTGCTGCATTGTTTGACAAACTCAAAGCTGATGCCCAAGGCATCAAACACGCCGAGATTACTTCGGCTTTTCCTCTCGATGATGCCGCGTTAAAAAAATTGGTAGCTGAACTCGAACATAAGTTTGGATGCCAGATACAAGCAACGATTAAGCTTGATCCCGAGCTTATCGGTGGTGTGCGTATGGCTGTTGGCGACGAGGTGATTGATGCCTCGGTTCGCGGCAAACTTGCTGCTATGGCGATTGCCCTAAAGAACTAGGAGTTATTTGATGAATTTAAATCCATCCGAAATTAGTGAGCTGATTAAAACGCGGATTCAGGCCATGCAGTTGCCCGCAACAGCGCGTAATGAAGGTACCGTGGTTTCAGTGACCGACGGCATCTGTCGTGTGCATGGTCTGGCGGACGTTATGCAGGGCGAAATGCTGGAGTTTCCCGGCAATACGTTTGGTTTGGCCCTTAACCTGGAGCGCGATTCAGTGGGCGCCGTGGTGTTGGGGGATTACGAGCATATTTCCGAGGGTGATACTGTCAAATGTACAGGCCGTATTCTCGAAGTGCCTATCGGCCCTGAACTGCTGGGCCGTGTAGTGAATGCTCTGGGCGAGCCGATTGATGGCAAAGGCCCCATCAACGCAAAACTCACCGACAAGCTTGAAAAAGTGGCTCCTGGCGTTATTTGGCGTAAATCGGTATCGCAACCTGTACAAACGGGTCTCAAGGCGATTGACTCGATGGTGCCGGTAGGGCGTGGGCAGCGCGAATTGATCATTGGCGATCGTCAAACAGGCAAGACAGCTGTTGCGGTTGACGCCATCATCAATCAAAAAGGCCAGAACGTGTTCTGCGTCTATGTGGCCATTGGCCAAAAAGCATCCACCGTGGCCAACGTCGTGCGCAAGCTCGAAGAGCATGGTGCAATGGGATACACAGTTGTCGTTGCTGCTACCGCATCTGATTCAGCCGCGATGCAGTTTCTTGCACCGTATGCAGGCTGCACCATGGGCGAGTATTTCCGCGATCGCGGTATGGATGCGCTGATTGTTTACGATGATTTGACAAAGCAGGCATGGGCCTATCGTCAGATATCCCTCCTATTGCGCCGTCCCCCAGGCCGTGAAGCTTATCCAGGCGATGTGTTCTACTTGCATTCGCGTTTGCTTGAGCGCGCCGCACGTGTCTCCGAGGCTTGGGTTGAAAGGCTGACCAACGGCGAAGTTAAGGGGAAAACAGGCTCATTGACGGCTTTACCCATTATTGAAACCCAAGCCGGTGATGTTTCTGCTTTTGTGCCAACAAACGTGATTTCGATTACAGACGGTCAGATTTTCCTTGAAACTGACTTGTTCAATGCCGGTATCCGTCCCGCGATGAATGCCGGTATCTCGGTATCGCGTGTGGGTGGTGCAGCGCAGACCAAAGTGATCAAGAAACTTGGTGGTGGCGTGCGCTTATCGCTTGCTCAATATCGCGAACTGGCGGCATTTGCTCAATTTGCTTCAGATCTGGACGAGGTAACACGCAAGCAGCTCGAGCGTGGTCGTCGTGTGACTGAGCTGATGAAGCAGCTGCAGTATTCACCTCTGTCGGTTGCCGATATGGCAATTTCATTGTTCGCTTCGAATGAAGGCTTCATGGATGACATCGATGTGCCGCGTATTCTGGCATTTGAGGCGGCGCTGCATCAGACCATGCACCAGAAGCATGCCGATCTGGTAGCCAAGATCGAAACAACGAAAGACCTGGATAAAGATGCCGAAGTGCAACTCAAAGCGGCTATCGCTGATTTCAAGAAGTCTTGGGCTTGATTTACGGCACCTGACTGGTTAATAAAGGGCGATCATGGCAGGTAGTAAAGAGATACGCAGCAAAATCAAGAGCGTGCAAAACACGCGCAAGATTACCAAGGCTATGGAGATGGTGGCCGCATCGAAAATGCGCAAGGCGCAGGAGAGGATGCGTGCTGCCCGTCCTTACAGTGAAAAAATTCGTCGCTTGGCGGCCAATCTTTCACATGCCTTGATGACCGATTATCGGCATCCTTTTCTGACGAAGCAGGCCTCGGTCAAGCGTGTTGGCTTAATTGTTATTACCACTGATAAAGGTTTGTGTGGCGGGTTAAATACCAATGTGCTGCGCTTGTCGTTAAATTCCATGCGGCAGTGGGAGGCACAGGGTGTCAATGACATTAGCATTACCTGCATTGGTAATAAGGGGCTGGGCTTCATGCAGCGCTTCGGTGCCAAGGTTGTGTCACAAATTACTCATATCGGGGATACCCCGCATATGGAAAAACTGATAGGCCCGATCAAGGTCATGCTGGATGCCTATCAGTCGGGTGAGCTGGACGAAGTGCATATTGCCTATACCCGTTTTGTGAATACCATGTCGCAACAAGCAATAGTTGAACCCTTGTTGCCACTGACGGGTGAGCGTCTTGGTACACCGGAAACCGGTTGGGATTATCTGTATGAGCCTGATGCGCAAACAGTGGTTGATGATTTGCTGCTGCGCTATGTCGAAGCTTTGATTTATGAAGGCGTGACAGAAAATATGGCCTCCGAGCAATCAGCGCGTATGGTTGCCATGAAAGCCGCAACGGATAATGCAGGGAGCGTCATCAAAGAGTTGCAGCTTGTTTATAACAAAGCCCGTCAAGCAGCGATTACCAAAGAAATCTCGGAAATAGTTGGTGGCGCAGCGGCAATTGCAGGCTGAGCCCGATTTATAACGAATCAACCTGAATTACATTAAGGAAATAACCATGAGCAACGGAAACATCGTTCAGTGTATTGGCGCGGTTGTCGACATCAAGTTCCCCCGTGAATCCATGCCCAAGGTCTATGAGGCGCTGACACTCGATGAGGCAGCCGCAGGCAATGCCGAAGCGGGCTTGACCTTTGAAGTACAACAGCAGCTCGGCGATGGTGTCGTGCGCACGATTGCCCTGGGATCTTCTGACGGCCTGCGTCGTGGTATGCAGGTGAAAAAGACGGGCGCCCCAATTTCGGTGCCTGTAGGAACTGGCACATTGGGCCGCATCATGGACGTTTTAGGCCGCCCTATTGATGAGGCAGGCCCGATTCAATATGAAGAATTACGCCCCATTCATGCCAAGGCACCTAAATTTGATGAGCTGTCACCCTCGGTCGATCTGTTGCCAACCGGTATCAAGGTGATTGATCTAATCTGTCCGTTTGCCAAAGGCGGCAAAATCGGCTTGTTCGGCGGCGCCGGGGTTGGGAAAACCGTCAACATGATGGAACTGATCAATAACATTGCCAAGTCCTACGGAGGTTATTCTGTATTTGCCGGCGTTGGCGAGCGGACTCGCGAAGGCAATGACTTTTATCACGAAATGGAAGAGTCCAAGGTGCTCGATAAAGTCGCCATGGTTTTCGGCCAGATGAACGAGCCCCCAGGTAACCGCTTGCGCGTTGCACTGACCGGCCTCACCATGGCCGAAAAATTTCGTGACGAAGGCCGCGATATCCTTTTCTTTGTGGATAACATCTACCGCTACACGCTAGCTGGTACGGAAGTTTCTGCCCTTCTTGGCCGGATGCCATCTGCGGTGGGTTATCAACCAACGCTGGCTGATGAAATGGGCCGCTTGCAAGAGCGCATCACCTCGACCAAAGTGGGTTCGATCACATCCATTCAAGCTGTTTATGTGCCCGCTGACGACTTGACTGATCCGTCGCCGGCGACTACCTTCCTCCACCTTGATGCAACGGTTGTGCTGTCACGTGATATTGCTGCACTGGGTATTTATCCGGCCGTTGACCCCCTGGATTCGACATCGCGCCAGCTAGACCCCCTGATTGTGGGTGAAGAACACTACAGCGTGGCGCGTCGCGTACAGTCGAATCTACAGCGCTATAAAGAGCTGCGTGACATCATCGCCATTCTGGGCATGGATGAACTGGCCCCGGAGGATAAACTGGCTGTATCGCGCGCGCGAAAGATCCAACGTTTTCTATCGCAACCATTCAATGTGGCCGAAGTATTCACCGGCTCACCTGGAAAAATCGTTTCTCTGGCAGATACGATCAAGGGCTTCAAGATGATTGTGGACGGTGAATGCGACGAGCTGCCCGAACAGGCGTTCTATATGGTGGGTGCTATTGAAGAGGCATTCGAGAAGGCCAAGACGCTTTAATTATTGCGGCGAAAAGAAAGATAAGATATGGCTATGACAGTTCATGTAGATGTAGTCAGTGCAGAAGCGTCGATTTTCTCCGGTTTGGCTGAGTTTGTTGCTCTGCCGGGTGAAAATGGCGAGTTGGGAATTTTGCCAGGCCATATGCCGCTGATGACCCGTATCAAACCGGGTGCAGTACGTATCAAGCTGCCAGAGGGCAAAGAGGAGCTTATTTTTGTTGCTGGTGGTCTGCTTGAAGTGCAGCCTGGATTAGTGACGGTGCTGGCAGATACAGCAATTCGTGGTGCGGACCTTGATCAAGCTAAAGCGCTGGAAGCCAAGAAGCGTGCTGAGGAAGCTTTGGCAAGCCGCAGCGCTGAAATGGATTATGCTCGTGCGCAGGCTGAGTTGAGTGAAGCGATTGCACAGCTATCCGCAATTGAGCGGTTACGCAAGCACGGCCATTAAAATCGAGTAATAGGAATGGAATAAAAAAGGCAGCTTACGCTGCCTTTTTTATTCCTCAGGTGTTTTGATTATGCAAAGTTTTTTTCTGCAAAATTCCAATTAACTAGCGAAGCGAGGAAGGTTTCCACGAACTTGGGCCGTGCATTGCGATAATCAATGTAGTAAGCATGTTCCCAGACATCAAGGGTCAGCAACGCCTTATCGCCAGAAGTTAATGGTGTGCCTGCAGCGCTGGTGTTGACGATATCTACTGAACCGTCAGCCTTTTTTACCAGCCATGTCCAGCCTGAGCCGAAATTGCCAACAGCGGACGTTTGAAACGCTTTTTTGAACTCTTCAAAACTACCCCATTTGGCAGTGATTGCAGCTGCCAATGCACCGCTTGGTAATCCACCACCAGCGGCTTTCATGCTGTTCCAGAAAAATGTGTGATTCCAGACTTGCGCCGCATTATTGAAGATACCACCAGCAGGTGCTTTTTTGACGATGGCTTCAAGCTCAAGATTTTCGTACTCTGTATTTTTGATCAGATTATTAAGATTAGTCACGTAGGCCTGGTGATGCTTGCCGTAGTGATATTCAAAGGTTTCTTTTGAAATATGGGGTGCAAGTGCATCCATTGCGTAGGGCAGGGCTGGCAGAGTGTGTTCCATAGTAACTTCCTTTAAAAATGAGGGAATAGTAAGATTAAATAGAGCCGGTGGTTTTAGCTAGCATTACGCCAAGTAACAACCTTTCCACTGCAGAATCTATCATATTTGCATTCACTAAAGATAAGCCTAGAAAATTTTTCTAGCACTTGCTAGTTGTAGAAAAATCATAAAAATACGAGGAGATAAAAATGAAGCACAAATCTTATTTACTCGACCCGCAGGTGTTGATTTTTTCTGCTTTATCAGTTTTTATCCACTAAGCAGCTGGATTGGCATATCGCTCGCGTATCAAGTTTCATCTTGAGGGCATTCAGGGCGTGCTCAACCGAAATATCCAAGCATAGATCGTAACACCGGATAATCTCTCTCTGGCTGTGCAC
>WOZP01000179.1 GCA_011620215.1 Rugosibacter sp. | reverse complement strand
GCACAGACGAGCGGCCATGCTCTTTATGTCGCCAGATGCCCTTACAATAGTTCATGGTCAGGCAATCTTAAGGGAGCAGAAGACGATGGCGCATTATCTGGTGACGGGTGGCATGGGGTACATCGGTAGCCACACGTGCGTTGAGTTACTGGGTGCGGGGCATCAGGTTACGATTGTGGATAATCTTTGCAACAGTAAACCTGTGGTGCTGGAGCGAATCACTGAAATTGCCGGGTGTCGGCCGCACTTTATTCAGGCAGATATTCGTGATCGCGTGGCGCTGGTGGCAGCATTTCAAGGAATGTCGGGCGGGTGTGATGGGGTGATTCATTTCGCGGGCTTGAAGTCCGTGGGCGAATCGGTCAGCCAACCGTTGCACTATTACAGCAACAATGTCGAAGGCAGCATTGCATTATTCGAGGTGATGGCCGAGGCAGGCGTAAAAACCCTCGTGTTTTCTTCTTCTGCCACCGTGTATGGCGATCCGGCTTCAGTGCCGATCAATGAATCTGCTGCACTGTCGGTGACCAACCCCTACGGGCGCTCGAAGTTGATGATTGAAGATATGTTGCGCGATATCGCCGAGGCGGATACTTCCTGGCAGATTGCCTTGTTGCGCTACTTTAACCCGGTAGGTGCGCATGCTTCTGGCCGGATGGGTGAAGACCCGAACGGCATTCCGAATAATCTTATGCCCTATGTAACGCAAGTGGCGATCGGCAAGCTGGAATGTCTTTCGGTGTTTGGCAATGACTATCCCACACCCGATGGCACGGGGGTGCGCGATTACATTCATGTGGTGGATTTGGCCAAGGGGCATCTTGCCGCGCTCAAGTCACTGGCCCGACTGGGCGAGGGCGGCTTATTCACCGTGAATCTGGGCACGGGTCAAGGTTATTCAGTGCTGGAGGTTATTCGCGCTTTTGAAGTGGCCAGCGGACGGCCCATTGCATACCGCTTTGCGCCACGCCGCCCGGGCGATATTGCCCAGTGCTTTGCAGACCCGAGCCTGGCCAAGGCCATGTTGGGCTGGCAGGCAGAAAAAGGGCTTGCCGAGATGTGCGCCGATGCCTGGCGCTGGCAGCAACAGAATCCTGAAGGCTTTATCTAGTCGGCGTCGGGCTTTTTGTCAGTCAAGCTTAAACCGCTATCAGCCGATGGCGAAGCTTTAAGCGACCCCAGAGCACAATCAGCGCGGGCAACAGAAGCAGTTCTATTAATTGCCCCGCCAAGAGGCCCGTAGCGGTGAGCAAGCCGAAATGCGAGGTGGGCTGGAAGCTGGAGCTTACCAATAGCAGAAACTGGGCTACCAGCAGGAGCGAAATGGCGACCACGGCGCGACCAGACTCGTCAAAACTGCGCGCCAGGGAAAAAACGACACCGCAGCCTTTGTGGCGTCTCTCGAAGTAGTGGTGAAAGAAGTGGATGGTGTCATCCACGGTGATGCCGAGGGCTACGCTGGCAATCAGGACCGTGGCCATATCCAGTCGAATGCCGCTGATGCCCATGACGAAGAAGATGAAGGCAATAGGAGCCAGATTGGGCATCATGCCAATGCAAGCGGCTGGCATGGAACGCCAGAGAATAAACATGATGAGGAAGATTTGTCCAAAGGCGCCAGCGAAACTGTTTTTTTGGCCGCCTACCAGAAGAGCTTCCTGATCCGAGAACAGGCGGCCACTACCAGCGATTTGCCAGGTGATGCCGGGGGCGTCCATTTTGGCCAGATGTGCATCGATTTTTTCGATAACAGCCCGGATGGCTTTGGCGCCATGCACATTGACATTAAGCAGGATGCGGGTGCGTTGGTATTCGTTGTTGACCAATTCCTGTAGATCCCGTCCGTCGTAAATCAGCAGCAACTGGCTGAGCAGCTTGTTGTTGCCCGGGAGCGTGCGAGCTGCAGCCTTCTCCCCGCTGAAAGCCCAATTCATTTCCTCAACGATGTCTGCCATTGATGTGGTGCGGTCAACTTCCGGCAGAGTTTTCACCCAGTCCTGCACCGACTTGAGCAGCTTCAGGCGGTTGGCATCCTTGAACGCATCGCGACCAGGGCCATCAACGACAATTTCCAGGGCAGTGACGCCGACCAGACGCTTTTCGATCATTCGTGTGGATTGCGTGAGCGGATGTGACTCATCAAAAAATTTCAGCAGGTCAGATTCGGACTGAACCTTGAGGATTTGTGGTGTGGCTAAGATCAGCAGCAAGGCGATCACTGCCACTACCCAGCCTGCATGACGCATGCTGAAGCGCGCAATGCCATAGGAGATGCGTTTGGTCCAGGCAAAGCCGCCAGTATTTTTCGGCCAGAGGCCGCGATCGTATTCCACCAGCAAAGGAGGGATTAAATAGACCAGCACCAGGTAGATTATCAGCGTGCCAAATGCGCTGACCACGCCGAACACCTGTATGGGGGGGATAGGCACTAGCACCAAGCTGATCATGCCGGCTGCTGTGCTCACCACATTAAACAGCATAGGGTTGCGCACGCTTTCCAGTGCGACCATGATGCGCTTGGCGTTGTCAGACCCATCATTACGCATGCGTTGCAAGGCTGCATACAGGTGCAGCACGTTACCTATCGTGTAGGCGGATATCAAGGTGGGGACCATGGCTGTGACCAAGGTATAAGGCTTCCCCATCGCCGAAATTAACGCAACACAACTAATCGTTACGGTGCTCATGGCGACCGCGCCGATGATGACCGGGGGGATACGCCCAACGACCCATAGCAGCAAGCCCAGACTCAAAAGCACAACCAGGGGGATGAATATCATGCTGTCGTGCAGCATCGAGCGCATCTCGGCCGTGTCCAGTGCAACCGGGCCGGCGACGGCAACCAGCTTGCCCTCTAGTTTTTCCGCCTTTACGGCGTTGTGCAGAGCCGCTTCGATCGTCGCGCGCTGGCGACTCTCACTCAGTTTTTTGGTGCGCACAACGAGCGCTAACGCCTCACCGTCTTTTGCCGCCAGCCAGCCGGGCACGAAGCGATCCTGTAATACACGGGTTTTACGCTCTTGCGCAGTGGTGTTGTCCAGCTTTTTCGGGTCAATCAGACGCTCGATGGTAAAACCGTCCGAGCTACCGGCAATATGATCAACATTGGTGACGGAAAACACCCGATCCACATCAGGCAGCTTTTCCAGGCGTTGGCTGATACGATCAAGTGCGGCAAGAAATTCTTTTGAATACAGGTCGCTCCCCGAGAACAGACTGATGAGCATTTCATCATTGGGGAATTCCGTGCGCAACTGGCGCTCGAGAACAGAGGCCGGAGCGTTTTTGGGAAAATACAGTTCGGGTGCGTTATTAAATTCCAGGCGCAGCAGGAAAGCGCCAGCCACCAGGTGAATGAGCACAATCAGGGCGATGGCCGTTTTCAGGCTGAGTAGCCTGGGCTGCATCAGATTTCTGAAAAAGTTGCTCATGGTTGGTTTTAGCATGTTTTAGCGTGAAGTACTTGGGCCAGCGCGCTGTGTAATAACCGAGCGCAGCGAGCCAGAAAGAAGCCTCCCCGTGATGGGGCGAGGCGGGAATGCACGGAGCCTGCGTCGCGCCGCCGCAGCCGGCTGGCTGTGCAAAGCCAGCCGTGGGCCGCGTAGCGGA
>WOZP01000094.1 GCA_011620215.1 Rugosibacter sp. | reverse complement strand
AATCATTGACCAATGAGTCATCAAAGAGCAATCAAAAACGATTGCGTACAGGCCAGGCGATATAATCCTCGCCTTTTCAAGGAGTAGCTATGAGTTTGAACCGTGTGCCATCAGGCAAAAATTTACCTGATGACTTTAATGTGATTATCGAAATCTCGATGCATTCCGAGCCGATCAAATATGAAGTCGACAAAGAGTCCGGCGCGATTTTTGTTGATCGCTTCATGTCAACTGCCATGCACTACCCGTGCAACTATGGCTACATTCCGCATACGATTTCTGGCGATGGCGACCCGGTGGACGTGCTCGTTGTCTCGCAATTTGCCCTGCCACCCGGCATAGTGGTGCGTTGCCGTCCAATAGGCATGCTGAAAATGGTCGATGAAGCCGGTGAAGACGCCAAACTTCTAGCGGTGCCGGTGGACAAGCTCACCACGTTGTACAGCACCA
Source organism: Rugosibacter sp. (assembly GCA_011620215.1). Classification (GTDB taxonomy): domain Bacteria; phylum Pseudomonadota; class Gammaproteobacteria; order Burkholderiales; family Rhodocyclaceae; genus Rugosibacter. Next base: position 3,183 of record WOZP01000094.1, on the reverse strand, counting down.
TTAAAACCCAGCAGGATTTGCCACCAAGCCTGCTCAACCAGATTTCGCACTTCTTTGAGCATTACAAAGACCTGGAGCCGGGCAAGTTCGTCAAAGTGCAAGGCTGGGTCGGCTTAGATGAAGCTAGAAGTGAAATCATGAGCGGCGTAGCCGCTTACCAGGCCGCCAAAAACAAGCCCGCGTATTGATTGCATATTGATTTTATCGTTCGCTGACCACTGACACCGATATTTTGTCAATTGACGCTTGAATTCAAGGCTATAGTTCCCTCCATGTCCAAGCTACGCATCGCGATCGCCCAGCTCAATGTCACGGTGGGCGATCTTGTCGGCAATGTGGCGCGCATTCAGGCGTTTGCCGCCCGCGCCCATGCCAGTGGCGCGCACGTGTTGCTCACGCCCGAGCTCGCGCTCTGTGGCTATCCGCCAGAAGACTTGCTGCTGCGCCCAGATTTTTATCGCGCATGCCATACCGCGCTGAACTCTCTGGCACAAACCACGCCGCTGCCTATCATCGTCGGCCACCCGCTGTTCGAGGATAACGCCTATAACGCCGCCTCGCTGCTAATGGATGGCCGTATTGTGGCGACCTATCGCAAGCACCGCCTGCCCAATTACGAAGTGTTTGACGAAGAGCGCTACTTCGCCGCAGGCGATGTGCCGTGTGTCGTCGAGCTCAATGGTGTGCGCTGCGGGCTGGCGATCTGCGCCGATGTCTGGGAAGCAGGCGCTGCCGAAGCGGCGGTCGCGGCAGGGGCGGAACTGTTGCTCACGCTCAACGCCTCGCCATTCCATCTGGATAAACAGGCTCAGCGGCACGAAGTGCTGCGCGAGCGCATTGCCGCCACGGGTCGTCCTGTCATCTATGCCAATCTGGTGGGCGGCCAGGATGAACTGGTGTTCGATGGCGCATCCTTCGCCATGGATGGCGCAGGTCAGCTGACACATCAATTGCCAGCCTTTGCCGAAACGCTGGAATTTGTTGATTACGCTGACGGGAAAATTCTGCCGGGCACGGTGGCGCCAACCCCCACCAGTGAAGCCGCCTTATGGGGTGCATTAACACTCGGCGTGACAGATTATCTGGGCAAGAACCGCTTCCCTGGCGCCATCATTGGTTTATCGGGCGGCATTGATTCAGCGCTCACGCTGGCAATTGCCGTCGACGCGCTCGGCGCCGATAAAGTACGCACGGTGATGATGCCCTCCCCGTGGACTGCGCAAATGAGCCTGGATGATTCACGCGCGATGGTCAAACACCTGGGTGTCGAATATGACGAGATCGCCATTGGTCCGCTGATGGAACAATTCGCCGTCTCGCTAGCGCCGACTTTTGCTGGACTCGGGCCGAAACCTGCGGAGGACACGACAGAAGAAAACCTGCAAGCGCGCATCCGCGGCATGCTGCTCATGGCCTTATCCAATCGTAGCGGGCGCATTGTGCTCACTACTGGCAACAAGAGTGAAATGGCCGTCGGCTACGCCACGCTGTACGGCGACATGGCGGGTGGTTTCGCCGTCATCAAGGATGTCGTCAAAACCCGCGTGTATGATCTGGCGCGTTGGCGCAATACCGTCTCTGATGTCATCCCGCAAAACATCATCACGCGCGCACCCTCGGCTGAATTAAAACCCGATCAAACCGACCAGGACACGCTGCCGCCCTATGCCGTGCTCGATGCCATCATCGAGGCCTACATGGAGCATGACGAAAGCCCGCGTGAAATTATCGCGCGCGGCTATAGCGAAGCCGATGTGCGCAAAGTGGTCGGCATGCTCAAACGCAACGAATACAAGCGTCGCCAGGCACCGGTAGGCATTCGCGTGACGCAACGCAGTTTTGGTAAAGACTGGCGCTATCCGATAACATCGGGCTATCAAGACGAATACTAAATCACTAAATAATGGGAGAGCATTTAATAAATGAAAAAAATCGAAGCCATCATCAAACCTTTCAAACTCGATGAAGTGCGCGAAGCGCTCTCTGAAGTTGGTGTCACCGGTCTCACCATCACCGAGGTCAAAGGTTTTGGCCGTCAAAAAGGCCATACCGAACTCTATCGCGGAGCAGAGTATGTCGTTGATTTTCTTCCCAAGATAAAAATCGAGATCATCGTGACGGACGATACCTTAACCCTTGCCATCGATGCGATTATCAAAGCAGCTCACACTGGCAAAATCGGCGATGGGAAAATTTTCGTCCTGCCCATCGAGCAAGTCGTGCGCATTCGTACCGGCGAAACGGATGAAGCGGCGATTTGATCGCCGCTTCATCCGTTTCATCGTTTATCGGCCGTTTTCTCAGATGCGGCATCATGACCACGGCAGTTGTTTTCATCTGGCTTGACGGATTACCAATGCGTGTTCGTGCCCACAACTAAATAACGACACATGAAGGTTTCATAGGCCTTGCCGTATTACCAGCGCCGACTTTCTAATCCTTCGCGCTATCCGCGCGCCGCTTGCAGCAACACGATCACCGCACCGGCACCGCCATCAATCGGGCGCGCCTGGCAAAAGGCAAGGACTTCGCGTCGCCGACTGAGCCAGCTCAGCACCAGGTGTTTCAGCACGGGCTCGCGGCCGGGCGAGTGTTGGCCCTTGCCATGCACGATGCGGATGCAGCGTTGTGCGCTGACTTGGCATTCGGCGAGAAAAGTAGCGAGGGCGGCGCGCGCCTCGTCGCGGGTGTGGCCGTGCAGATCGAGCGAGGCTTGCACCACCCAGCGGCCGCGCCGCAGGTCGCGCAGCATGCGCAGCGAGATGCCATCACGCCGCCAGGCGGCTTCGTCACCGCCTTCGAGAAACAGATCAGAAAGTAGCGGACCATACAGCGATTCATCGAGCGCTGCGGCTTCGTCCAGCCCGCGCTGATGTGGAATTGCAGGCGGCGGAGTCGGTTCGTGGTAAACACGATCCGATACCAAAGGTTCAGCATCGGCAACAGCAATGCGGAATAGCGCTTTTTCTTCAGCAGTGAGCATGGGGCGTTGTTTCGGTTTTTTACTTGCGGCACCGGGGGCAAGATGCCGCTTGCCGCCACGCCCGCCGCTCATGCCTTACGCCAGATCGTCCAGATAGCGCTCGGCATCCAGCGCGGCCATGCAGCCCGTGCCTGCACTGGTAACCGCCTGGCGATAGATGTGGTCCTGCACGTCGCCGGCGGCGAATACGCCGGGAATCG
>WOZP01000009.1 GCA_011620215.1 Rugosibacter sp. | reverse complement strand
TGTCGCGCGCGGCTTCCAGCGTGGCTTGCCGTTCGGCGAACAAGGTGCGCTCGGCTTGTAGCGCAGTTTCCAGCTCGGCACGCCGTATTGCCAGCGCCGACTTTTCGTCGCGCAATAAGGAAAGCTCGGCTTCACGCGCTGCCAGCTGCGTTTTTATTTCGCGCACGCGCACGAGCAGCAGAAAACCCAGCAGTCCGCCACCGAGCAAAAACCCGAAGATCAATACACCGAGACTGCTTATCAGGTTATTCATTAAAACTAAAACCGCGGATCAATCGGCCTGCTTTTTTCGTGGGACGTCCGCGCAACGTCGCGCCAGGCGTCGGTGCCATTTGCTTCATTTCGCGCTGCTGGGCGCGATGCGCCACGCTTTCAGGCGTTTCTGCATAGAGCATGCGCGCTTCAGGCGCGGTGCGGCGCTGCGCATTGGTGCCACGCACGCATACGATCCAAAGCGTGTCACCCAACTTCATTTCCACCAGATCACCACATTTGACCTCGCGCGAGGGCTTCACCGGCTGGCCATTGAGTTTGATCCGCCCGGCATCAATGGCTTCGGTTGCCAAGCGGCGCGTTTTAAAAAACCGCGCGGCCCACAACCATTTATCGATGCGTTGCCGCGAAAGATCAGCGTCTTCAGTCATGAAAATGCACGAATTCCTCCAGCGCGGCGCGCTCGGTCACCAGCGTATTAACAATAGCGGAAGGATCGGCATAGCCCAGTGCCATGCCGCACACCAGCTGATCGTGCTCACCCAGATTGAGCAGCGGGCCGATGATGCGATGGTAGTCAATCCACGCTGCTTGCGGGCAGGTATCCAGCCCGCGCGCACGCGCAGCCAACATGATGTTCTGCAAAAACATGCCGAAATCAAGCCAGCTGCCCATGGCCAGGCGACGATCAATCACGAACATCAAGGCCACCGGGGCGTCAAACAATGTGTAATTTTTGCGATGCTGGGCACGAGTTTTTTCCGCCTCTCCTTTTTTGATGCCTAGCAGGCCATAAAGATCCCAGCCCACTTTGCGCCGCCGCGCGAGATAAGGGTCAAAAAATTCCTTGGCGTAATAGTCATACTCGGGTTTATGGCTGGTGTCATTCGCATCAAACGCGCGACAGACTTCCTCGACCAGCCGGTTGCGCATCTGGCCGGTTAGCACATGCACTTGCCAGGGCTGCGTGTTCGTGCCTGATGGCGCACGCGCGGCCACCTGCAACAGATCGGCAATGGTTTCGCGCGGCACAGCAGCAGCAGGCAAAAAAGCGCGGACTGATGTTCTGCCCTTCATTACAGCATCTACTGCGGCTTTTACAACGGCGGCATCCATTACAGTTTTGTCAGTCATCATTTGTCGTTTCTCTTGAAATAAAAAATCGCCGACATAGGCAATAGGGACGCTTTACGATGCCTCTCTTAACTGCTCCAAAATCTGCGGGTTTTCGAGTGTCGACACGTCTTGCGTAATAGCCTCGCCTTTGGACAGACTGCGCAGCAGGCGGCGCATGATTTTTCCGGATCGGGTTTTAGGCAGATTGTCGCCAAAGCGAATTTCTTTCGGCTTGGCAATCGGGCCAATTTCCTTGGCCACCCAATTACGTAAATCATTAGCGATTTTCCTGGCGTCTTCTGCGCTGGGCCGCGCTTGTTTGAGTACCACAAAAGCGCAAATCGCCTCACCGGTCACATCGTCTGGACGCCCAACCACGGCAGCCTCGGCCACCAAGGGGTTGGATACCAGTGCCGATTCAATTTCCATTGTGCCCATGCGATGCCCGGAGATATTGAGCACATCGTCAATGCGTCCCGTGATTGTGAAGTAACCCGTTTGCGCATCCCGCATCGCACCGTCGCCTGCAAGATACAGCTTGCCTTGAAAATCCTGCGGGAAATAGGATTTCTTGAACCGTTCCGGATCACCCCAGATCGTGCGGATCATCGAAGGCCAAGGCTTGGTCACCACCAGAAGACCACCCTTGCCCCATTCCAGTTCGTGGCCAGCCTCATCCACAATCGCCACCTGGATGCCGGGGAAAGGCAAGGTGCAAGAACCCGGCACCAAGGGCGTGACACCTGGCAAGGGGGTAATCATGTGGCCGCCGGTTTCGGTCTGCCAGAAGGTGTCCACAATCGGGCAGCGGCTACCGCCAATGTTCTGGTAATACCATTCCCATGCCGCAGGATTGATCGGCTCGCCGACTGAACCCAACAGACGCAACGACGATAAATCGTACTTCGATGGATGGACGCCAGGGTTGGTTTCGGCAGCCTTGATCAACGAGCGGATCGCTGTCGGCGCGGTGTAAAAAATGCTCACCTTGTGATCCTGAATCATGCGCCAGAAACGCCCTGCATCCGGATACATCGGCACACCTTCAAAAACAACTTGCGTACCACCACAGGCTAGCGGGCCATAGGCTACATAAGTATGTCCCGTCACCCAGCCGATGTCAGCGGTGCACCAGAACACATCGTTGGGCTTGAGATCAAACGTCCACTTGGTAGTCAGGATGGCATGCAACAAATAACCACCAGAGCTGTGTTGCACCCCTTTGGGCTGTCCGGTGGAGCCAGAGGTATACAAAATAAACAGCGGGTGTTCAGCATCAACCCACTCCGGCTCGCAGATGTCTGGTTGGCCGGCGATGGCGTCATCCCACGGCACGTCACGTCCGGCGGTCATGGCGCATGCCCCGCCGGTGCGACGATACACAATGACAAAACGAATGGATTCACAACCACCTAAAGCGAGGGCTTCATCCACTGCAGGTTTTAACGGAATAGTTTTACCTCCGCGACACTGCTCATCGGCCGTGATCACCGCCACGGCACCGGCATCCACAATTCGCTCGTGCACACTCTTGGCTGAAAAGCCGCCAAACACCACTGAATGAATCGCCCCGATGCGTGCGCAGGCCTGCATGGCGACAATTCCTTCGACTGACATTGGCATATAGATCAGCACGCGATCACCTTTTTTTATGCCGCGCGCTTTTAAACCATTGGCGAATTGCGCCACACGACGCAACAACTGCTGATAAGTCACCTGCGTAACCTGACCATCATCCGCTTCAAAAATCAACGCCACCTTGTCGCCCAGGCCTGCTGCCACATGACGATCCAGACAGTTGTACGAGACATTCAGCCGACCATCGGCAAACCACTGGTAAAACGGTGCATTGGACTCATCCAGCACCTGCGTGAATGGCTTTTGCCAACTCACATGATCGACAGCCAGACGCGCCCAATAGCCGGTGTAATCCTGTTCAGCTTCGCGGCACAAAGCCTGATAAGCCGCCATACCGGAAATGGTGGCTTGGCTCACCACGTCGGATGACGGTGGATAAATAGGCGCGCTATGGCTTGTTACATCTGCGGACATGTGTGGCTCCTCTTGGTCATTAGTTAATAATGATGCATCGCTGATGCGCTATTCTAGCGTCACCCACCCTGAGATGCAGCATGATGCGAGATGCGCTGCAATCAGAAATGCACCCCGCTTTATCACCTGATTCTGCAGAACAGTCATCCTCTGCGATAATATTGCCCCTCTTGAACAACACACCTGCCAAAACCATGAACCGCATCATCAACCCGATGGAAAAACTCATCTTCGCCAGCCGCTGGCTGCAAGCGCCGCTGTATCTCGGCTTGATCGTGGCGCAAGGCGTGTATGTGTATCAGTTCATGCACGAACTGGCGCTGTTGATTACCCAGATCGGCAATCTCACTGAAGCGCAAGTCATGCTGATCGTGCTGGGACTCATCGACGTGGTGATGATCGCCAACCTGCTCATCATGGTCATCATCGGCGGTTATGAAACCTTTGTTTCGCGGCTTGACCTCGAAGACAATCCCGACCAGCCGGAATGGCTCTCGCATGTGAATGCCGGCGTGCTCAAGGTCAAGCTGGCGACCGCATTGATCGGCATCTCATCAATCCATCTGTTGAAGTCCTTCATCAATGCCGAACATCTGGCTGATCGCGTGATCATTGCCCAAGTCGCTATTCACCTGTCTTTCCTGATTTCAGCCCTGGCGATTGCCTGGACTGATCGCGTGATGACCAATACTTTGCTCGTCAGCAAAAAAGCCCACTGATATTTTCCACAAGATTCTTATGAAGCCCATCCGCCAAGAAGATTTCATCCAGTCCGTCGCCGACGCCTTCCAGTACATCAGCTATTACCACCCGCTCGACTTTATCCAGGCGCTGGGCGAAGCCTACGAGCGCGAAGAATCGCCCGCCGCGAAAGACGCCATTGCGCAAATCCTGACCAACAGCCGCATGGCCGCCGAAGGCCACCGCCCGATCTGCCAGGACACCGGTATTGCGCTGGTGTTTCTCAAGGTCGGCATGAATGTGCGTTGGGAAGCCACGCTTTCACTGCAAGAGATGGTCGATGAAGGCGTGCGCCGCGCCTATCTCGATCCAAATAATCCGTTGCGCGCCTCGGTGCTCGCCGACCCGGCTGGCGCGCGTAAAAGTACCAAGGACAACACGCCCGCTGTGGTGCATTTTGAAATCGTGCCCGGCGACCATGTGGAAGTCATTTGCGCAGCCAAGGGCGGCGGTTCGGAAGCGAAAACAAAGTTCGCCATGCTCAATCCGTCGGACGACCTGGTCGAGTGGATACTCAAAACCGTGCCGACCATGGGTGCCGGCTGGTGCCCGCCGGGCATCCTCGGCATCGGTATCGGCGGCACACCGGAAAAAGCCATGCTGCTGGCCAAGGAATCCATCATGGCGCCATGCAATATCCATGAACTGAAAGCGCGCGCCGCCAGCGGTGAAAAATTGCTGCGCACCGAAGAATTACGGCTGGAAATTTACGAAAAAGTGAATGCGCTGGGCATCGGCGCGCAGGGCCTGGGCGGCCTCACCACCGTGCTCGACGTGAAAATTCTGGATTACCCAACGCACGCGGCCAATCTGCCGGTCGCGCTGATCCCCAATTGCGCCGCCACGCGCCACATTCACTTTCACCTGGATGGCTCCGGCCCGGCCCGGCTCGAACCACCCAAACTGGCCGACTGGCCAGCGGTGACCTGGACGCCGGATACCCAATCAGCCACCGCGGTCAATCTGGACACACTCACCCGCGAACAAGTCACCGCCTGGAAACCGGGACAAAAACTGCTCCTCAACGGCAAGATGCTTACCGGACGGGATGCCGCGCACAAACGCATCGCCGACATGCTGGCCAAGGGGGAAGCGCTGCCTGTCGACTTCACCAACCGCGTGATTTATTACGTCGGCCCGGTGGATCCCGTGCGCGATGAAGTCGTCGGCCCGGCGGGTCCCACCACCGCCACGCGCATGGATAAATTCACGCGCATGATGCTGGAACAGACCGGCCTGATCTCGATGATCGGCAAATCCGAACGCGGCCCGGTGGCGATTGAAGCGATCAAGGACAACAAATCCGCCTATCTGATGGCCGTGGGTGGTGCAGCCTATCTGGTCGCCAAGGCCATCAAATCGGCCAAGGTGGTCGGCTTCGCCGATCTGGGCATGGAAGCGATTTACGAATTCGAGGTCAAGGACATGCCGGTGACCGTGGCCGTGGATTCTTCCGGTACCTCGGTGCACACCACCGGCCCGCGCGAGTGGCAGGCGAAAATCGGCAAAATTCCTGTCGCGGTTGCCTGATTCATCGTGCCCGCCGTGCTTTTTACCGCGCTCTTTGCCGTGCTTTGTACCGTATCACCAGCGCCGACTTTTCGACCATGATCGGCGTTTTCGATTCCGGCCTCGGCGGCCTCTCGGTACTGGCCGCCCTGGTCGACGCCTTGCCGCAGGCCGACTTCATTTATTTTGCCGATACCGCCCATGTGCCGTATGGCGACAAGAGCGATGCGCAGATTCAGGCGCGCGTGCTGGACATTGGCAGCCATCTGGTAGAAATCGGTTGCAAGCTGCTTGTTGTGGCCTGCAACACGGCCACGGCCACAGCAGTTGAAGCACTACGCCAAGCACATCCGGGTATTCCGGTAGTAGGTGTCGAGCCCGGGATCAAACCTGCTGCGCAAACGTCCGTCAGCCGCCGCATTGCTGTGTTGACGACCGAAGCCACCGCAAAAAGCGCGCGACTGGCACACCTGATTCGCATACACGCAGCGGATGTTGAAGTCTTTATCGAGCCCTGCCCAGGATGGGCCACGAAGGTTGAACAACTTAATCTGAACGACCCAACACTGATCAACGATGTACGCCAACGCGTGCAACCGCTGCTGGATCAAGGCGTTGATCGCCTAGTGCTCGGCTGCACGCATTACAGCTTTCTTTCGCCCCATCTGCGCGCTCTGGCGGGTACGCACGCCACGCTGGTTGACGTAGCCGAAGCGGTTGCCCGCCAAACTCGACGCCTTGCCGGATCACTCGCCCAAGGGCATGGAAAACTTCTACTAGAGGCTTCAGCTCACCCGGAAAAACTGCATGCTGCGCTGGATCGACTGCATCTTTCCCGCCTTGCTACGCGTGCAGTCTAAGCGCGCTGCACGTGGATCACACCCGGTACATCGCGCAGCACAAGCATCACTTTTTGTAAACGCTCAGCACTGTCTAACTCGAGTGTAAAGCGCATACGCGCCACGTTGTTTTTGCTGTGCGTTTTAGCGGCAGTGACATTGATTTTCTGCCGCATGAGCGAATCCGAAATATCGCGCAGCAAGCCTTGTCGATCAGTCGCTTCCACTTGTATATCAACAGCATAAACTACTGCGTCTGTGGCACTTGGTGCGCCTTCTTCTCTGTCGCCCCATGCCGCTTCAATTGCTCGCTCGGGCGCGCGTGCAACCATCCGAAGAAAGTTCTCACATGCCACACGGTGAATGGAAACCCCTTTTCCGCGCGTCACAAATCCGACAATTGCATCCGGCGGAATGGGTTTACAGCAGCGCCCAATCTGAGTCAATAGCTTATCCACGCCCACAATCAATACGCTGCGCTGACTAGCATCCGCACGACTCTTGTGCGTCAGCATTTCTGGCACAGGAGTCGGCGACTTTATCTCGCCACGCAGCGCAGTTTCTATTGTGCGCTGGCCAATGCTGCCGCGTGCAGCGGCCAAAAACATTGCCTCGGGGCTGTTAAGCCCAAGGCGTTCTGCGAGCTTTTCGAGATTAGCCTGCGCGCCTTGCAGCGCGCCTGCACGTTGCAGCTCGCGCATGACAACTGCCCGCCCGTGAGCTAACAGATCCGCTTTGTCTTGCTCGGCAAACCACTGCCGCACCTTTCGCTGCGCTTGCGATGTAACGAGATAACCCTGCGTCGCACTCAGCCAGTCACGCGATGGACCCCCTGATTTAATTGCGATAATGTCCACTCGCTGGCCGTTTTGCAGTGGCGTATTGAGTGGCACCATGTGACCGTCAACCTTAGCACCCCTGCAACGGTGCCCCAGTTCGGTATGCAGCCGATAGGCGAAATCCAGCGGTGTCGCGCCACGCGGCAAATCGATCACCTTGTCTTGTGGCGTCAACACATAAATCGTGTCGTCCAACGCTGCCCGCTTGAACTGCGCGACCCATTCGGCTGAATCGGCAATTTCATCGCGCCACGACAATAACTGTCGTAGCCAGGAAATTTTGTCCTCATAGACGCCAACGGCATGATCTGATTTGCCCGCTTCCTTATAGCGCCAATGGGCAGCAACGCCCAGCTCGGCATGGTCATGCATCTCCTTTGTGCGGATTTGCACTTCAAGTGCACCGCCATCTTCCACGACCACCGCCGTATGTAACGAACGATAAAAATTGCCTTTGGGCTGTGATATATAGTCGTCAAATTCACCACGAATCGGCTGCCAGAAATTGTGCACCAGACTCAATGCGGTGTAGCAATCTCTCTCCTCACTCACAATGATGCGCACCGCACGCACGTCGTACACTTCAGAAAAATCCAGCCGCTTGCTACGCATTTTTTGCCAGATGCTGTAGATATGTTTTGGTCGCCCATACACTTCCGCTGCTATACCTGCGGCAAGCAAGGCTTGATGCAGGCGCTGAACCACCCCGGCAATAAAATTTTCACGAGTCAGCCGCCTTTCATCAAGCATGCGGGCGATATGTTTGTAGGTATCTGGCTCAAGATAACGAAATGCGCGATCTTCAAGCTCCCACTTGAGTTGCCAAATGCCCAGTCGGTTGGCCAGCGGTGCATAGATCAACAGGCTTTCACGACCCATTTCCTGCTGCAAAAGGCTTGGTTGATCGGCAAGAAACCGCAAGGTTTGCACGCGACTGGCAAGGCGCAGCAAAACAACTCGAATATCATCCACCATTGCCAGCAGCATTTTGCGCAAAATCTCTGTCTGCGCCTGCATCATGCGACCATCAGTCGCAGCCCGGGTGAGTGGTCGCAACACACCCAGCCGATGCAGGCTCTGCACCAGTTTGGCCGCCGTCTCACCAAAGCCGACTTTTAAAAGCTCAGGGGCATCTTGCCGATAATCCATCGCTGCGAAAAGCATCGCCGCCACACGCACGTCAGCATCTAGCCCTAGTGACGCAACAACAAGCGCTGTACCCAGCGCATGCTGAAACGTGGGTTCGCCACTGGAGAGTTTCGTCTTGCCATACCATTCAGCAGCGAGCGCGATCGCATCCGTCAAGCGAACGCAACCCGCCTCATCCAAACCTTCGATCAGGCGAGCTTTGATGTCGCCAGCATCAGGCAACTGCTCCAGAGCATGCACAAGAGAAACCATGGATGAATTATCCCATGCAGACCTAAAGCCAGACTACAAAACGGCAAACGAAAAAGAGTAATATTGACGCCATGTTTCGCTGGGCAGCGAAGCACGCCTGGAAACGCATTTGAAAAAACTGGATTGCCCAACACCCTGAGTTGCCAACACCCTTTACGCTATCGTTAAAAACAGGAGATCAAGATGTCACCAAACGTAGGCAATATTGACCGTGTCATTCGTATCGTTGCAGGAGTTTCTCTCGTCGCACTTGCTGCTACCGGAACTATTGGCGTGTGGGGCTATTTAGGCATTTTGCCCATACTGACCGGCACTTTTCGCTATTGTCCGGCTTATTCGCCCTTTGGCATAAGCACCTGCAAAACCAACTCACGCCCTCCGTCAGCCTGAGCGGCAGGTTTACAAAAATGCGCGGCGAACGATCTGCATCGTCGCCGCGCAAAAGCCTTAACCTAACGATCTAAACCCAACGGTCTAAACCCAGAGGTCTAAACTCAGAGGTCTGAGCCCGAAGGCGCTAAACCACTCACATCGGGAAGTTGTGGTTCTTGCCACTCACAAAACGTTCGTCGACATCAACATCACGACGGGCGAGCCGCAACTTGCCGTCAGCCCCACGCCGCCAAATATCGTTACGGCCATAGCAGTAGGTCATTTCTTCATACACGCGACGATTACGTACTGTCTGGCAGTTTGAATAGATGACATACTCATTCGGGGTTTTACCCTGAAATACTTCCAGATTGGTAATGAAATGACGCACCCGTTCGGCAGGGTCAGTCGTCCATTGCATACCTGACTCCATTTGCGCAACACGCCGATCAAGTCCTGCCCAATTTTCATCGAGACTGGGAACGTCCTTCTCACCGGTGTAACGATTATCCTTGCGAAAGCGCAACTGGCTGACGATGGCACGATAGACAATGTCCTTTTCCACCATGGTTTCCAGCCATTCACGCCAGCGCTCTTCACGCAACATGCGGGTTTCCTTGAACAAGACCTGTTGGACTTCGATATAAATTTCATGGGCTACCGGGTTTAATTCTTCCATCTGAATTCTCCTTGACGATAATCAATGATTCAATGACACATTTAGCGATTCAACAGCTCATCTTTCCATTTGCCATTATTGGCGCGAATTTCGTCCCAATCCTTGGCTTTAAGATATTCACGATAAGCCCGGTAAAAACCACGGTAAGACGTTTCGCCAATCGCTGATGGCCCAATGATGTTGCCGCTCTCAGCATCTTCATGCTCATTGCCCAGGCCCATCTGCGAGTTGAGCACACCTGTCACGATATGCGGCCCGCGATTGAGGTTGGTCATGGATTCCATGTTGTCGCTGTCATCAGACTCCAGCATTCCGGCCGTACCAAAGGTGCGCAACATCGACCGCCGCACGGCATCCTTGAGTTCCTGCGGCATGTTCTTTTCGACAATAGTCCAAGTAAACACCTCGATTTGATGCGGCCCGCGCGGATGCCAAACCTTGAATGTATTGGTACCCCACAGATAGGAGTTATTCGGAAAAATCGAGGCATTGAAATGCCCGCCATAATATTTGGCTTGCGCCTCACTCAGGCGTTTAGCCACCTTGGGCTGGTTTTCCGCATACCACTTGGCCGCCATGGCCCCTTCTTCCCCGCTCATGAGTGCCGGCCCGGCATTGAATAAAATCCCCACGCCATGCCCATGTCGGCTAGTGATTTGAACGCCAGCACCTTCTGGTGGCAGGTGTTTGTTACCCGCAAGAACACCGAGCGGCCCGCCCATTGCTTTTAGCGAAGCGGCATGTGTCCAACCCACGTGATAAGCATCACCAATGAAGTTTTCTGTGGGCGTTTTCCAGTTGCATTTCAGAATGCTGCGCGCAGGCGGCCCAATCAGTTCTGCCCCACCCGTACCCTCCATCCAGATATCCAGGAACCAGCGATAGTCGCCAAGATAGTCGGCAAGATGAGGTGCGTTGTGATCAAAGTTGCCATACCAAAACCCCTTGTAGCTTTCGACCCGGACTTCTTTCATGCCCAAGGTGTCTTTCTTCAACACATTGCCATACACCTCTTTTTCAAAAGGAACAGATTCCAGCGAACCATCCAGCCCGAATGCCCAGCCGTGATAAGTACAGGTAAAGCCGCGGGCATTGCCGGCTTCTGCATTCACGACGCGAGCACCCCGATGCGTGCAATAGTTAAGAAAAGCCTTGACGCTACCATCGCGTTGACGCACCACCAGCACTTCATCCTCGCCCATGAAGGTCACGGCATAGTCACCCACATTGGGGATGATGCTGTCATGAGTCAAGAACAGCCAGCACCGGCCGAATATTTTTTCCAGTTCGAGTTTATAGATATCCTCATCCCAAAAAATGCGTTTTGCCTGCATGCCGTTTTTCACATCCACCAAGCTATCAACGTCAACCATGTCTGTCTCCTTAAAAATAACTAAAATTTTGTTACAACGACACCATCAAAAACAACGAAAGTCGGCGCTGGTGTCACGCCGCCTCTTTGATTTCCGCAAATCCACAACCACAAATCCATTCAGGCACGGCTTCATAGCCAATCGTTTCGGCTTTGAGCTTGCCCATGACACCCATCGCGCAAATCCAGTTCTTGAGCTCAAACGCACCATTACCGCCCTGTTCGAGAATCTCGGCATCCGTTAAGGCCAGCAGTGCATCAATATTACCCTGTTCTACCAGCCGCAAGATGCGCTGATCAAACTCCTCGTTAACGCGTCCCATTTCTGCAGTGCCTACCCAATGGCTGATGCCACCGGTACCGAACACCACAACCCGCTCATCGCCAGGCCAGGAATCAATCGCGCGGCGGATACTCTGCCCGATCGCATAAGCACGCTGGCTGCGTATCACCGGCGCGACAGCGGCATTAAGATAAATCGGGATCGTACGCAATGACGGGTTCGAGCGCACCGCCAGATGATGCGGAATAGCAATCGCATGATCAATGCTGAGGGCCTTGGCAAACGCCCAGTCAATTCCTTCGTCATAGCCCCGTTCCAGGATATGGCGTGCAAGGTCGGGATGATTAGCAATGGGCCCTCGCGGGATGTTCAGCCAGTCCTCAACCGGGCCTTCCACATCACCAATCGCAATCAGGCAGCGCGGAATGCAGTGCGGACCGAAAATGCAGTAATGATCGTCACCAATAATGATGATCGTATCCGCTGCTAATTCGCGAATGCGCGCCTCGATCTGGTGGAACGAGGCCATGGTGTTATCGACCTTTTCCTTGGGTGCGACATGGGGAGCCGCCGACATGAAAGGATCATGCGGCATTAAAAACCCTCCGACAAGTGTTGCCATGATGTGCTCTCCTGTATTTCTATAGATTTAAAAAATGTACTTCAGCAGCATTATTTCTGATTCATCCGCCGCATGTACTCACCCATCCCACCGGGCCCATTGACGGCCATGAACCCCATTAACAGCAATAAAGTGCTCGCACCGCGCCGCGCCATGTCTCCAACAGCAAGCGTAGCAAGACTGACCTTTTCATCGGCATCGAGATTGAACTGTTCAGCATAGGCTGCCGGAGACTGACGAAACTTTTCGGCTTCCGCAGGGCTAGTGCCTACCGTCCACATCGCTTTTTCAAGTGCATAACTGCTCATTTGTATATATCCTTTCTCGTTCAGCAGGCTTGAGTCTTTTGCACAGGCTCAAGCCTGCTGTTTGCTAGACTAGATAAACATCCAGTACTTGGTCAATACGATCATTCAGCACAACGGTTTTCTTGGACTGGATCAACCAGCTATCGCCCTGGGCAACCAATGTGTAATAAGCCGTACCAAAATAGCTGCGCACTTCATGATCAGTCACTGAATCGACCGTCCAGTTTGTCCGCACCTGCGCGACACCACCCACCTCACTGACATCGATCAGCTGGAACTGGTGGCTCGTTCGCGCCAGAGGCGTGCTGGAGGCAGACTTCCCTGTACGGATACGGAAAATACGATCTTCGAGTCCCCCGCGATTTTTGTAGTAGATCAATGACACATGTTTTGTGGGGTCGGTGACCAGCGTGCCATCGCTATCCCAGGAGGGAATCCAGTACTCGACTTCCGGCGAATAGAGTGCCAGCCAGGCATCCCAATCCTTGTCATCCAGATGTTTGGCCTCCTGCCCTAAAAAGCGCAGCACAGAATGCCACGTGGCAGCGGTCACTTCAGGTTGTGCATGTTTATTCACAGCATTCATTTTCCACTCCTCTCAAGTTTGTTTTTCACAATATCCTGCATGCGGCGAGCCCATTCTTCGAGGATGCTGGCATAAATACCTTCATCGGCAACATTCGTGCTGCTCAGTCTTGCCTGTACGCCGATAGATTGGCCTACTTCGCTGACACCTTTGATCCAGCGCGACTTGCCGCGTGAAATATCGCTATAGGGCGCAGCTTTAGCCTGGAAGCCAGCCTGGCAATGACGAAACTCGGCTAGATCGTCCGGTGTCGCCATGCCGCTCGCGTTGAAAAAGTCTTCGTATTGCCGCAACCGCTTCTCGCGCGCTACTGCACTTTCACCCTTCGGGGCAATGCAGTAGGTGATGACTTCGGTGCGATCTACAGCCAGCGGGCGGAAGATGCGAATCTGGGTGCTCATTTGATCCATCAGGAACACATTGGGCAGCAACATCAGGTTGCGCAAACGTTCGGTCATCCAGACAGTCCTGGCTTCGCCGTACTTTTCAAGATAGCCGTCGCGAAACTCAAAGTTCGGCCGGTCTTTATGATTCGGATAAGGACCGTAGAGCACGGCATGGCCCTGATCAAAGGCAAAGAAGCCACTCACACCCGTATCAATTTTTTCCACCGCCAGCGTTTTGGTTTCGGTGGCGGATTGCCCTTTGGCGCGCCGACCAACCGTCATTACATAGTTACCATGCGTCGCTTTGACGTGATAACCATCCAAGCCATTTTCAGCTTGCAGCTTCCAGTTGCCTTGATAGACATAGGTTGATTCGCCTGGCAGCACTTCTAACTCGCCCGTTGGCGATTGATCGACCATCAAGTCAATAAATGTCGTTGCGCCGTTGAGATACTCTTTTAGCGGAAGTACATCGGCATTCAGGCTGACCCAGATAAAGCCACGATAGCTTTCCAACCTGGCCACTGGCGTCAAGCCCAGGTTTTTGCGATCAAAGCCTGCCGGATACGCACCTGTGTCCTCATCAGTCACATTGATGAGCTCGCCCTTAGGGTTAAAGCACCAGCCGTGGAAAGTACACATATGCACTTTCTGATTGCCCTTGGTATGGCGTACCACTTTAGCACCCCGATGGGCGCAGGCGTTCAGAAAACCATGAACCTGACCATCCGCATCTCTTGTAAGCAGAACAGGTTGCCGACCAACATAAAGAGTGAAGTAATCATTTGTGTTAGGCAACTGGCTCTCGTGCGCCGCATACACCCAGCCACCTTCGATCATGTGTTCTAGTTCCAGCTCAAAAATTGCCGGATCAGTATAGATATTCCGGGCACCCAGCACGACATCGCCGGGGCCACTGACAACGACCTTATTTTCCAGATCATCCAGCAACGCTTTTAACTTATCCTGCTGAAGTGCTTCGCGTGATAATGGTGCATTCATGATATGTCTCTCTTTCGTTTGAAAAATAACGTGCCTGTTAAAGTTCTTAAAGAGGAAATTGATGAATCAAGTAATACGTCAGCAAACATCAGCAAAATCTCCTCTCCTTCTTTTATCAGCTGTATATTCATTGCTATCAGCTTTTTGACTTCTCTTAAGAAGTTGAGGTCATTCTAGGAATCAAGAGATTTGCTTACATTGACTTAAGTCAACTGAACGCAAGACGATCAAGCACTTTAAGAATCACCCTCTGCATTACCATTCAGTCATGAATGACGCAGGTTTGGCGTCAAAATGAAAAACGGCGCAGCAAAGGATTCGCCTTTACTGCGCCGTAAAATCAAAACGCCATCTACCAAAAGAACTTTTCTGAGCTGACTCTGCTGATGTGACTCTGCCCAACGGCTGGTTCAAACACTCTCTGCGGTCGGCTTCAAAGCTTTGTGGCGTATCATCAACGCCGACTTTTCTGCGTCGTTTCGATGTCGTCTCTTGCAAATCTGACTACACTATTTTTTCAACTCATCCCCTAGCTTCAAATAGCGCGCATAGTTTTCCCAAAAACCAATAATCGGGCCTTCGGTAATCATGTGATCAACACTCCCCGCATGCACGCCACCCATGGCCAATACCGAGGTTTTTTTACCATCGCGGATGACAGCGTCTTGCACGATCTCTATCGCCTCGCCATCTTCCATCGAAATCAAACCCGCTGGCCCCACCAGATTGGATTGCTTCATGCGAATCATCTGCATTTCTTCATCATCATCTGCGTAACCAAAGAGCGTCCAGACAATCTCAAAGGCATTTGGCGCATGCGTGATTGACTGACGCACGGCCAGACAATTGGCAATCTGCTGTATCAGCAGATTAGGAAAAATCGCGTTGATGACCAACGAGGCGCGATCTTCAAACTCCGGCCTGCCAGCCAAAACGCTGGCATCCTGCAAATGAAACTCGGTGTTGTAAGATCGGACATCCTTGTAAACCTCTTGATCTTCACTCGCAGAAGTCGGCGCTGCAGATGCGGTGGCTTTCAACAGGCAATGCCGATTAGATGGATCCATGTAGGTGAATCCCTTTTGTGTCGCACGGTAAAGCCCAAATGTGCTGTGAAACAAATGCAGCAAACTGCCGTGATAGGGATCGCGAGTATTTTCAGCATAGAGCTTCCAGTTGCCATGAATATATTGGCGGTAGTCACCCATGATACGAATCGGGCGGTTAAAAATACGCTGAATATTGGCCACGATCCCCTCGCCCAGATAGTCAGCCAAGGGTTCAACGGATTTTGAAAAACTGGCGAAAATCAAACCATTCATGACTTCAACTCGCAAGGCATCCAGCCCGAAGTTTGCCATGTCAAATGCGGGTGACATCCCGCCTTCCCCGCGCACACCTCGCCGCATAGGCACACCGCGTAATGCACCGGTCAAATCAAACGACCATTGGTGATAAACACAATCAAAAGACTTGACGTTTCCCCGAGATTCACGCACCAGCAAGGCACCGCGATGCATGCATAAATTCTTGAAGACATGTAATTGACCCGTTTGGTCTCGCGTCACAATCACGGGCGTGTCGCCAATCGCGGTGGATTTAAAGTCGCCCTTATTGGGCAACTCAGCATCCAATCCAACGAACGACCAAGTCTCGCCACGAAAAATATGCTCCTGCTCCTGATCGTAATAAGCCTGATCGGTAAATACCTCATACGGCACACGGTAGCCGTCGGGATTCGCCACCCAAGGTTTGGCAAATGGAGTCATTGGTGCATTCACAGTGTTTTCTCCTTAGACAGAAATGATCAGATAGGTGATACGAGCAGCGTATCAATGCTGTGCGTATCCACTACCACGCGCTTTTCAGCAAACTTGAGTTCACCATTCTGAAAAACAATGCGGTCTTTATATTTGCCTGCGCTAAAAACACTGGTCTGACCATTGCGGCGTGTCTGCAACACCACATAATGACTATGCACTTCCAGATGATCTTCCGCCACCGCCTGAATCAGCACATTCGAGACAATGTGCCGATACCAGCGCTGCGGGTAGATGTTCGCTTCACGCAGTGACACAATTCGATCAACCAGCATGCCTTGACTGTTGCAAAACACCAGCGCCAATGGCATACCCCGCTCTACGTTTTCACGGGTAATAATTTCATAACGACAGCCTTCAGCCACAAAAAATTCCGGCCAGCGTTCCAAAGCATCATCATCAATGCATGCAACATATCGACTGAGCAGACGTTCAACGCGCCACTGCGTTTCGAGAGCCGAATAACCATGCCATGTGAAATTATCTGGTGCCAGGGCCGATACCTTGTCTTTGCGGGATGCGGCCGATTGCGACGAAAGCAGTGAAGCGCTACTCATGCTATTTTCTCCTTGCATTAAAAGGGAAAAGCTAAAACGGAAACACAATATACCGTGGTAGAACGTCTGCGTCATACACTGCACGTCGTTCACAGAAGACTGCATGGTCACCTTGAATCTCGATCAAATCACGGTATTCGCCACTGGTGAGCACTGCGGTGGTGCCACCTTCAGCACTCATCATGATGGTAAACCCCGAAGTCACGCGGTATCGGTTATTTCCTGCCGACTCACAACTCAGGCGCTGGATGAAATGCCTCGTGCGGTAGGGTTGATAGGTGCCGACCCAGACTTTAGTCACGAACGAGACGCGGTCGTCTATACGTCCGCGACAGTCGTCATACATCAGCGCCAATGGCAAACCACGACGGTCGTTTTCTGTGGAGATACAAAAGTAGCTCGCCTCAGGTGCCAAAGAAAAAGTCGCCGCCCACGCCACCATGTCACCTTTATCCAATGCCGCCAGATACGCGGCGTGTAATGCATCAATGGCCGCACTGTGTGCGGCAGTTATCGTCTGACTCATTTTTCTCCCTCCCGTTTGAAGCCCATCACTTTGCGATAGTGTTCCCAGCGTGGCAAATTACCGGTCTCATCGTTTTGCTTAACATCCATAGGTATTTCGGACAAGCTCGTTACGCCCTTCTGAAACTCGGCAAAACCTGGCGTTTGGTTACCGATATGAATGCGCTGGAAGATGGCCGCATCTTCCATGCTGATCATGCCGCAGGGGCCCAGTAGATTGGATGACTGACGAATGCGGTGCTGCACTAATTCATCACTGTCGTCCTCGTGTGCAAAGTAAGCATAATGAACCTCAGTCACCTCATGGCTGCGCGCAATCGCAAACCGCAGGTTAATGATGTCAAGGTGTTTGACCATCACTGTTGCAGGAAAAAACTGCACAATGCGCGATCCTTTGGCAGGATCACTGCCCTTGAATTCAACCAATGACGGATCATTCACAAACCCGTTGTTCTGGATCGCTTTTAATTCCGCTTCGAACACCACATGGCCATTCTTGGTCATGCGCTGAAAGCCCGTCGTACCTCCTTGCCAGTTCAACAAACGGAAAGCCGTATGCAACATGGGGGCATGGTAACCATCGTTGTCGTTGTAGCCTTTCCAGTTGGAGTCATAGCGCACTTTTTGATAACCCAACAGTTTGAGACGACCATCACCACCGAGCAACGTGCTCAAGGTGGGCGGGACAATCTCACCGAGCCACTCGGTCAAGGGTGGCGTGTTCTTGCCCATGGTGACAAAAATTATGCCCATGAATTGCGCACTCTTAACTTCCATCAAGCCAAAATTCTCTTGCTTGAAATCCGGTGCAAATTCTTTCGACCCCGGGCAGGCGGTCAGCG
>WOZP01000008.1:2545-3676 GCA_011620215.1 Rugosibacter sp. | reverse complement strand
CACCACTGAAAAATATCCTGAACTGCGCGAAGCATTGCGCGATTTATGCGCGCATTATCCCGATGAGTATTTTCGCCGTATCGATGAGGAACGCGGCTACCCGGAAGAATTTGTTAACGCACTGACCGAAGCAGGCTGGCTGGCGGTGATGATCCCGCAGGAATACGGTGGCTCCGGGCTGGGTCTGGCTGAAGCATCGGTCGTCATGGAGGAAGTCAATCGCTGTGGCGGCAATGCGGGTGCCTGCCATGGCCAGATGTACAACATGGGCACCTTGTTGCGCCATGGGTCGGACGCGCAAAAAGCCCAGTATCTGCCGGGCATCGCCAGCGGCAAGCTGCGCTTGCAATCCATGGCGGTGACAGAACCGACGACAGGCACGGACACCACCAAACTGAAGACCACGGCAGTCAGGCAGGGCGACCGTTATGTGGTGAATGGCCAGAAGGTGTGGATCTCGCGCATCCAGCATTCCGACCTGATGATCTTGCTCGCGCGCACAACGCCGGTGGCTGAGGTCAAGAAAAAATCCGAAGGCATGTCGATTTTCATCGTCGACCTGAAAGAAGCGATAGGCCATGGCATGACCGTGCGGCCGATACGCAACATGGTGAACCACGAGACCAACGAAGTGTTTTTCGACAACCTGGAAATTCCGGCGGAAAACCTGATCGGTGAAGAAGGCAAGGGCTTCAAATACATTCTGGACGGGTTGAACGCCGAGCGTACGCTGATCGCGGCTGAATGCATTGGCGACGCTTACTGGTTTGTGGATCGCGCGACAAAATATGCCAAAGACCGCATCGTGTTCGACCGCCCGATAGGCAAAAACCAGGCCGTGCAATTTCCGATTGCCGAGAGTTATATCGAAACCGAAGCGGCGAATCTGATGCGCTGGGAAGCGTGCACGCTGTTCGATGCGCATCAGCCTTGCGGCGCACAAGCCAACATGGCCAAGTATCTGGCCGCCAAGGCCTCATGGGAAGCGGCCAACGTCTGCCTGCAAACGCACGGCGGTTTTGGTTTCGCGGCGGAGTACGACGTCGAGCGCAAGTTTCGCGAAACGCGTTTGTACCAGGTGGCGCCGATTTCGACCAACCTGATTTATTCCTATATCGCCGAACACGTGCT
>WOZP01000008.1:0-2445 GCA_011620215.1 Rugosibacter sp. | reverse complement strand
GGTGATTTTGCGCGCGGGTATGACAAGCGCACACGCGGCATGGCCTCGCATTTCGTGTGGACCAACCGCTCCAAGGAAAGCCTGACGCTGGATGTGAAGCACCCGCAGGCAAACGGTGTGTTGCAACGCTTGCTGGCTGAAGCCGACGTGCTGGTGCAAAACCTCGCGCCGGGTGCGGCCGCACGCTTGGGCTTGTCGTATGAGGCGCTGGAAAAAACTTATCCACGCTTGATCGTCTGCGATATTTCCGGCTATGGCGACGATGGCCCCTATACGCAAAAGAAAGCCTACGACCTGTTGATCCAGAGCGAAGCCGGGTTTCTCTCGATTACCGGCACGCCGGAGACGCCATGCAAAGCGGGCAACTCCGCTGCCGATATTGCGGCCGGCATGTATGCCTACTCGAGCATCCTCGCCGCCTTGATCGAGCGCGGTAAAACCGGCCGCGGTCGGCGCATCGAGATTTCCATGCTGGAAGCCATGGCCGAGTGGATGGGTTATCCGCTGTATTACAGTATTGACGACCAGCCGCCACCGGGACGTACCGGGGCGTCGCACGCGACGATTTATCCGTATGGCCCCTTTAAAGTCGGCGCTGGCGAGACGGCGGGAACCGTCATGCTCGGCCTGCAAAACGAACGCGAGTGGGTGGTGTTCTGCCAGCAGGTGTTGTTGAGGCCGGAACTGGCCACCGACGAGCGCTTCGCCGGTAACGCGCAACGCCAAACCAACCGGCAAGTGCTGGCGGCGATGATTGATGAAGTGTTTGCGCAACTCGATGCGGCAACGCTGGTTGAGCGGCTGGATGGCGCCGACATTGCCAACGCCCGCGTGAATGACATGGCCGCGCTGTGGCGGCATCCGCAACTCGCGGCGCGCGACCGCTGGCGGACGATAGATTCACCCGTTGGGCCGCTGCCTGCGTTGCTGCCGCCAGGCGCATCGGCAACGGATGATCCGCGTATGGATGCCGTGCCTGCGCTGGGCGAACATACGCAGGCGATTTTGGCCGAGTTCGGTTTGAGTGACGCAGACATTCGGCAACTGCAAACTGAAGGGGCCATTTGAATGAACGCAGGAATGAACGCAGCAGGTAAAGACAAAGCCAGTGCAAATGAATCCAGTGCAACGCTTGCCCGCTTTGCCGCCGAGCTGAAGTTTGAAGATATTCCCGCGCCCGTTTTACGCCGCGCCGAAGATTTGTTTCTCGACTGGCTGGCGTCTGCCCTGGCAGGCAAGGGCGGGCGTCCGGTTGAAGTCATCGAACGCTTTGCGCTCGCCATGGGCCCCGCATTGGCGAATGATTCCGGCGCTGAAGTCCTGATCTCGCGCCGTGCCACCAGCGCCTACTTTGCCGCAATGGTGAATGCCGCCGCATCGCACTATGTTGAGCAGGATGACGTGCATAACGGTTCGGTTTTCCATCCGGCCACGGTGGTGTTTCCGCCCGCCCTGGCGCTGGCCCAGTCGCTAGGCAAATCGGGCAGGGATTTTTTGCTGGCGGTGGTCGCCGGTTATGAAGTTGGCATCCGCGTGGGCGAATTTCTCGGCCGCTCGCACTACCGTATCTTTCACACCACGGGCACGGCAGGCACGCTGGCCGCCGCCGCAGCAGCAGGTTCCTTGCTGGGGCTGAATGCCGAGCAGATGCTGCATGCTTTTGGGTCGGCGGGCACGCAGGCCGCCGGCCTGTGGGAATTTTTGCGCGATGCGGCGGATTCAAAACAGCTGCACACCGCACGCGCGGCGGGTAACGGCTTAACAGCCGCCTGGCTGGCGAAAGAAGGTTTCACCGGTGCGCGCAGGATTCTCGAAGGTGCGCAGGGCATGGCCGCCGGCATGTCGCCCGATCCGCAGTTGGCGCAACTGACTGACCGGCTGGGCAACCGCTGGGCATTGGCGGAAACTTCATTCAAATTCCATGCTTCCTGTCGCCACACACACCCGGCGGCAGATGCCTTGTTACAGGTGATGCAGACGCAGGGTTTGCATGCTGACGATATCGCCAAGGTGGTTTGCCATGTGCATAAGGCGGCCATCGATGTGCTCGGCCCGGTGGTTGATCCGCGCACCGTGCATCAGGCCAAGTTTTCGATGGGTACCGTGCTGGCATTGGTGGCGCGGTTTGGCTTTGCCGGCCTGACTGAATTTGACCGGCATTTCAAAGATGAGGCGACGGCGGATTTTTGCCGCCGCGTGAGCATGGCGCTCGACGAGGAAGTCGACACGGCCTATCCGCTACGCTGGATCGGCAAGGTGACGGTAACGACAACCGATGGCCGCACCTTCCACGGACGTGTCGATGAACCGAAGGGCGACCCCGGCAACACCCTGTCGCGCGCCGAACTGGAAGACAAGGCGCGGCGTCTGGCGGCATTTGCCGGTGGCGCCAGTACAATTGAAACCGAACGTCTGATAGCATTGGCCTGGACGCTCGCTGAGCAG
>WOZP01000097.1 GCA_011620215.1 Rugosibacter sp. | reverse complement strand
GGTCATTGTTTGACGGCTGGATTCACTGAAAACCTCGCGTTATTCGAGGTGCCCTTAAGTGTCTGCGTTGCGCATGTTTTCATTTGACCACTCAAGACGCTTTTCGAAATGAAGTGTGGCATGGTTTCCTGAGCTGCTTGTTCCCGTAGTGTCAGACAGCCGGATACGGCATGTGTGCTAGCGAACAAAATCCTGTTTCCGTCGTCCCGAAATTGGGATACGATGGGATTTGTTGTTGCAGGAATTTCCATCGAATGCTTTTATGAAGTTTTCTGTCTTAACCATAAAGGATGATTTGGAGAAACCCATGAATTCGGCTACTACCCCCGTTACCTCGCCGATCCACGCAGATCCTGCGTTGCGTATTTTGAACCGCTTGCTGCACAGCTTCCGTGGCTCAATGGCACTGCGTCTGTGGAACGGACTCACCCACCATATTGGACGAACATCACCTGCGTTTACCCTGGTGGTGAGGGATGCGACAGTGCTCAAGCAACTGGTTCTGAACCGCAACCCGATTTTGCTGGCGGATGCGTATTTTCAGGATCGGATTGATTTTGAAGGCGACTTGTATGCCGTGCTTCACCTGAAAGGGCACTTCCAAACCTTGGCACTCTCATTACGCGAGCGTTGTGCCTTGTGGCTAGACGCGATGCAGCTACCGCGCATGCAGACTACGACCTTGCCGCAGACAAAAAATACTGCGTTAAATGCCGATAAATCGTTCTCCCATAATCATTCTAAAAAGAGTGACCGCGCCGCGATCTCTTTTCATTACGACGTATCCAACAATTTTTACAAGCTATGGCTGGATGAGCAGATGGTCTATTCATGCGCCTACTTCGAGACACTGGATGACACGCTGGATCAGGCTCAGTGCAACAAGCTGGATCACATCTGCCGCAAACTGCGTCTTTCGTCGGGCGAACGCTTTCTTGATATTGGTTGCGGCTGGGGCGCTCTGGTCTGTTGGGCAGCGCGCAATTACGGCGTGCGTGCACACGGCATCACCCTGAGCCGGGAACAATTCGACTATGCGCAACAACGCATCGCCACCGAAGGACTGGGCGATCGGGTATCGGTTGAACTACGCGATTATCGTGACTTAGAGGGTGAAGCGATTTTCGACAAGGTTGCCAGTGTGGGCATGTTCGAGCACGTAGGCCTTGCCAACCTGCCCATTTACAACGCCACTGTGCGCAGAGTATTACGGCCGGGTGGCCTCTTCCTGAACCACGGCATTACACATGACGAAGAAGGCTGGAAACCCTCTGTCGATACAGAATTCATCAATCGTTATGTCTTTCCCGATGGGGAACTCGATACCGTGAGCAATATTCAGCGCGGCATGGAAAACGCGGGTTTTGAGATTCAGGATGTGGAAGCGCTCCGCGCCCATTACGCGCTAACACTACGGTATTGGGTACGGCGGCTGGAAGCCTCTCACGATGAAGCCTTGCAATATGTCAGCGAAACCGCATACCGCGTCTGGCGGCTCTATATGGCTGCATGCGCACTGGAGTTTGAAGCAGGTGGTACGGGTATTTACCAGATTCTGGCTTCAAAACCCGGTGCCACCATGCGGCCCTTGCCGCTCACGCGGCGCGATCTGTATCACTAATCCGGCCGGGGTTGTAATTGCATTGATTCCTGGCTTGTTGACGCCACAAAATTCTAGGGATTTATATTGCTTTGTGTTACCCATGGGCCACTGAACCGTCCATCTCCTGCTCCGTGTTGTGGGGTATGTGCGTTCTGTTCGGTAGCGTACAGAATAGACAAAAAAAGAAGCGCATTATGAAACAGTGTGCAGAGTTATATTTTCATCTAATGTTGTCGATTACCAATCGACAATGACTTCAGTACAACTAGCTACATAAAGGAAAAGAAAATGACCAACATACGACATGCTTTACGTAATTTCATTTACGTGGTTACGGCTGCATTTTCGCTCGGTGTACTCAGTAGCCCTGCAAATGCCGCCACTGCAGAAGATCTGAACAAGGATGCTGCGCAGGCATTGCAAATCTTGTACAAGTCCAATCCTGTGGCTGAAAGTATTGGCAAAAAGGCAAAGGCGGTTTTGGTATTTCCCCATATCGTCAAAGCCGGGCTCGTCTTCGGTGGCAGTTATGGTGAGGGTGTATTAACCCAGAATGCACATCTTGTCGGCTACTACAACTCGGTTTCAGCCTCCTGGGGCTGGCAAGCGGGTGCCGAATCTTACGGCTACGTCGTATTTCTCATGACCGACAAGGCCGTGAAATACCTGGAAAAATCGAAAGGATGGGAATTTGGCGTAGGTCCAACCGTAGTCGCAGTGAATGAAGGAGTTGCCAAAAACCTGTCAACCTCAACGCTCAAGGATGATGCTTACGCCTTCATTTTTGACCAACAGGGGCTCATGGCAAGCTTGAGCATCGAAGGTACAAAAATTTCCCGCATCAAGCGTTGATCTGAAAATGCATGAGCATAGCAACTGGGTGACCACCAGAGCAAGGTCACCCCATGTTGCCGTCATTCGTTATAAATGCAGTGAATTAGCGTTTTTATAGGGAAATACCATGCGCCAATACCAAATAGCAGTTATCGTCGGCAGTCTTCGTCGGGATTCATTTAACCGCAAACTGGCAGACGCGATTGTGAAACTGGCGCCGCCAGAGTTTTCGTTCAGGCAAATAGGCATTGGGGACTTGCCGCTCTACAATCAAGATGACGACAAAAATCCGACCGATGCAGTCAAGCGGCTGAAAGCCGAAATTACAGCATCGCAGGGTTTGCTGTTTGTGACACCTGAATACAACCGATCGGTTCCCGGCGTCCTCAAGAATGCGCTTGACCATGCTTCACGTCCATATGGTCAAAACGCTTGGGCAGGTAAACCTGCAGGGATATTGGGCATTTCAGTAGGGGCCATCGGCACAGCCTTGGCGCAACAGCATTTACGCAACATTCTCGCGTATCTGGATGTACCAACTCTTGGCCAACCGGAGGTATTCATCCAGGCAAAGGAGGAATTGTTTGACGAAGCTGGCAATATAGGCTCAAACAGCAAAGAATTTCTGCAGCACTGGATGAATCAATATGTTGCCTGGGTACAGAGGCATGTTGCTTGATCTATCGAAGGAATCGTTATTTTTCAGTCTGTTGGACAACATGAAAGGATAACGCCATGGAACGGATTGTCGCAGGGCGATTTCAGACAAAAGACGACGCGGATACCGTTGCGGCATTGCTTGCAAAATATATCGACGCTACGGACATCTGCATTTTTCATAATAACCCCCCCGGTCAGCACGATACCTTTATCCTGGGCGGAGACGAGGATGAAGACCCAGGTACAAAAGGTGCCGGCAAGTCGGCAGCAGGCACAGCCGTTGCTGCGGGGCTCACGGCAGGAATAATCGGCACTTTGGGCGGCCCGGTGGTCGCGCTTGCCGCCGCAGCGACTGGTGCCTATGTCGGATCACTGGCCGGTGCACTGGATGGGCTCCGCACTTCTGATGACCAGCCACATGCGTCAGAACGCCGTCATGGTGGCATCATATTGTCGGTGCACATTGCAAACCCGGAAAACGAAAATCGCGTGATTTCTACCCTGCGCGCGCAAGGTGCGCTGGATATCGAACAGGCGCAGGGCGAATGGCGTGATGGAGACTGGGCTGATTTCAATCCACTGGCAGTACCGCAATGGATTGAAAAGCCAGAGGATTGATTCTGCACACTGATGAATAAACATGCCACTCAAAAAAGGATCCAGCCAATCGGTTGTCAACATCATCAATATCAAGACATTTGTCGATGACTGGAAGAAGGATGGATCGATAGGAATCAGCCATCCATCAACAAAGGAAAAGGCTGTCAAGCAAGCGGTTGCCATTGTCTTGACCAAGGCCGGCAAAAGCCGCAATGCCCACGCAGGCGCGTAGACGCAAAGCTAGTTGAGCACGAATCCATTTTGTCTCGGTCCGTTTTGGAACGGTTGATATGTGTATTTTTGTCTACTTAGAGAAGCAAGCCCTGACAATACCTGTACTTTCATACCTGCATTTTTTTCTTGGGCAAAGGCGACGACCATGGAATTGAACACAGAAAAAATTAGTCGCTTAGTGCGCGAATTGCTGGTCGAGATTGGTGAGGATCCAGCACGCGAAGGCCTGCTCGATACACCACAACGAGTGGCGAAGGCACTTGAATTTCTTACCTCGGGCTATCGCACCGCTACCAAGGAACTGATCAACGGGGCGTGCTTCACCCAGGAAACCAGCAGCATGGTCATCGTCAAGGACATCGAGATCTACAGCATGTGCGAACACCATATGCTGCCGTTCTTCGGCCGCTGCCACATTGGCTATATTCCCGGCGGCACTGTATTCGGCGTGAGCAAACTCGCCCGTCTGGTGGACATGTACGCACGTCGGCTTCAATTGCAGGAGCGTCTCACCGAGCAGATTTCCAATGCAGTGATGGAAGCAGTCAACGCCAAGGGAGTAGGCGTGATCATTGAAGCGCGTCACCTGTGCATGATGATGCGTGGCGTGGAGAAGCAGAATTCAACGATGGTCACTTCATCTGTTCTTGGAGAATTTCGCAATTCATTCGCCACGCGGGAGGAATTCTTTTCCCTAATCGGGCACCGCACCTAAACCAGGCGCCCGCACTGATAATTTCTTACTGATGCTTTGCGAGTTACTTGATCTGTCTAACAGCTAGCCAAGCTTGTTGTTGGCACGGCTGGAACAATGCATCCGCCGGGAAATCGAATCTTGTCATTGTTGTCTGAGATGGTCATCAACAGACGCAAGCACGTTGGCCGTGATGTCACCCGCCAACGGATCGTGGATTATCAAATCCGGCATGCTCTTCAACCAGGTCAGTTGCCGCTTGGCAAATTGGCGGGTGGCGAAAATGCCGCGGTCGCGAAGTTCGCTTTTGGGTATCTGGCCTTCCAGCATCTCCCACGTTTGACGATAACCCACGCAGCGCATGGAGGATAATTGGGCATTTAATTGATATTTTTGGCGAAGCATGACGACTTCGTCCACCAAGCCCTGACCAAGCATGGTGTCAAATCGCGTGGCGATGCGGCGATGCAGTTCGCTGCGATTTTCAGGCACCAGCGCGAGTGTCAAAAAGTGATACGCGGGAACTGATTTTTTCTGGGCGGCCAACAAGCTGCTCATGGTTTGCCCCGTCAGTCGGATGATTTCAATGGCACGCTGGATACGCTGGGCATCTGCGGGTTTCAAGCGAGCCGCAGTTTCGGGGTCTATTTGTGCAAGCTCGGCATGCAGCGCGGGCCAGCCTTTTGCTGCGGCTTCCTGATCAATGGCAATACGCAACTCAGGGTCGGCCTCGGGTAAATCGGCCAACCCTTCGCGCAAGGCTTTAACGTACAGCATGGTGCCGCCGACGAGCAAAGGAATACGCCCTTGGGCAGTGGTTGCGGCCATTTCTCGCAAGGCATCCGTGCAAAACTGCGCGGCAGAATAACGCGCCTCTGGTGTGATCAGGTTAATCAGCCGATGTGGAAATTGCGCTTGCATGTCCGAATCCGGCTTTGCGGTGCCAATGTCCATATCGCAAAAAACCTGGGCAGAATCCACGCTGATGATGTCGCACGGATAGCGCGTGGCAATCTCGCAGGCCAGCGCTGTTTTGCCGCTGGCCGTGGGGCCAATCAGGAAAATTGCGGGGGGCCGATCTGTTAACACACTCATTGGCCGCGCATGAAAAGCTTGTCCAGCTCGGCCATGGGCAATTGCACCCAGGTCGGGCGGCCATGGTTGCATTGATCGGCACGTTCGGTGGCTTCCATCTGGCGCAATAGCGCATTCATTTCCGGCAAGGTGAGATGGCGATTGGCGCGCACTGCACCGTGACACGCCATGGTGGATAACAGCGCATTACGCTGTGCTTCCACAACGCGGCTGGCAGGTTGCTCGGCCAGATCCTGCAACAAGGCGCGCACCAAGGCGACAATATCCCCGCCAGAGAGCATGGCAGGTACGGCACGCACGGCCAGCTCGCGCGGGCCGATGCTAGCCACAGTGAAACCTAGCGTATGCAACGCTTCCATGTGTTCGGTTGCCGTGGCTAATTCATGCGTGCTGACCGAGAGAATGATGGGGACCAACAAGGTTTGCATTGCCGGCGAGCCAGCGTCGAGCGATGTTTTCAACTGCTCATACAAAATCCGCTCATGGGCAGCGTGCATATCCACCAACACCAAACCGTGCACATTTTCTGCCAATACATAAATGCCGCGTAATTGAGCAATCGCGTAACCCAGCGGATGCTCGATTGGATGTTCGGTTGATTCATGCGCCAATGGCAAATTTGGCGCTGCGCCATCAATCGCTGTCAACGCGGCACGAGCAAAATCAAAATACGGCTGTACTGCCGCTTCTCTCATCCCCAGTGGCGTCTGGTACATCGAAGCATTCGGGTATGACGAAGCATACGATGCCGCAGGCAATCCCTCGAACCCGTTGCCGATGCTGTGCAGCGTATCGCCTGCACCTACGCCAGACAAGGGTGTCGCCAAGGTACGCTGTACGGCGTGAAAAACAAACTGATGAATGCCGCGCGCTTCGCGAAAGCGCACTTCTGTTTTGGCCGGATGCACATTGACATCCACCCCCGCAGGGTCCATTTCAAGAAACAGCACATAGGCGGGATGGCGAGCCCCATGCAAAATATCTTCATACGCCTGGCGCGCTGCATGCATCAGTAACTTGTCACGCACAAAGCGGCCATTCACAAAAAAATATTGCTCGTCACGTCCTGAGCGCGAATACGCTGGCATCGCCGCAAGACCGGATAGCCGCAGTGGCCCGGCAGTCACCTCAATGGCCCGCGCATGAGGGAAAAAATCCTCGCCGATGATTTCTTTTGCTCTGCGTGAAAAGTCGGCGCTGGCAAGACGCCACTTCTCGCGTCCTTGATGCATCAAACTGAACGCCACATCGGGCCGTGCTAAAGCCATGCGGCGAAATACCTCGTCGCAATGGGCAAACTCGGTACTCTCCGTTTTCAAAAACTTGCGCCGCGCCGGGGTGTTGAAATACAAATCGGCGACTTCCATTACCGTGCCCGCTGATAAGGCCGCAGGTTGAACCGTGTCACCCTCATCTCCTGACCGCTGCAAACGCCAAGCGTGCGCTGCGCCGATTTGTCGGCTGGTTACCGTCACTCGCGCCACGGCGGTAATAGAGGCTAATGCCTCCCCCCGAAAACCATAGCTGCCAACGCGCTCCAAATCTTCCAGGCTGGCGATTTTGCTGGTCGCATGGCGGCTTAGTGCCAAGGGCAAATCATCCGCTGACATGCCAAAGCCATTATCTGTCACGCGCATGAGTCGTACCCCGCCCTCTTCCAGTGTCACGTCTATCTTTGTGGCACCCGCATCCAGGCTGTTTTCCAGCAATTCCTTGAGCACCGAGGCGGGCCGTTCGACCACTTCACCGGCTGCAATCTGGCTAATGAGCAAGTCGGGCAAGGGCCGAATTTTTTGTTCTGAACGGGGGGTATTCATGGAGAAGGATTATAGCTTCCGGTAAAATCAGCTTTTCCCTTGCCCGTGCTATCCCATGGAACTTTTTAGCCACTTCATTGATATTTTCCTGCATATTGATAAGCACTTGGCCGTAATGCTGGCCCAATATGGCGTGTGGCTCTACGCCATTCTTTTCGCCATTATTTTTTGTGAAACCGGTTTGGTAGTCACGCCGTTTTTACCGGGCGACTCGCTCTTGTTTGTCGCTGGTGCGCTCACTGCTACCAGCGCGGCAACAGGTAACGGATTCAATCTCACCGTCCTGATGCCTCTGCTCATGATCGCGGCTATCCTGGGCGATAACGTGAATTACAGCATTGGACGCAGAGCAGGACAACGCATCCTTAAATGGGGTGAAGGTTCGCGATTTTTCAACCGCGCAGCCTACGATAAAACTCATGCCTTTTACACAATGCATGGCGGAAAAACGCTGGTGATTGCGCGTTTTATGCCGTTGATTCGCACCTTCGCCCCTTTTGTAGCTGGCGTAGGCAGCATGCACTACCCGCGCTTTTTCGTGTTCAATGTCGTCGGTGGTGTGCTGTGGATAGGCTCATTGACTTTAGCCGGCTACTGGTTTGGTAATTTGCCCTGGGTTCAAGCCAACTTGACGCTAGTAATTTTTGGCATCATTGGCCTATCACTCAGCCCCATGCTGATTGCCTGGCTGCGACATCGTTTTATCGCTAAAGCCGCATGAAAAACCTTGCGGGGTTAGTGATGCTCACTGCCCTACTGAATGGATGCGCTCAAATGGGTGAGGCAGGCAAATCCATGCCGGTCTTCGAGCCCAAGCAACTAGGCAAAAGCGACATTGACCGCGTGGCGGATGTCCATCGGCGGGAAATTTTTTCAAGTCTTCGGATACTGACAGAAAAACTCTATCGCCGTAATCCGAAAGAATGGAAAAAGAGCGGGCATCCCACGCTTGAAGCGACACGAGAACACCTGCTGGACCCGCGCACGGGCTGGCGTGTACCCGAAACTGGCCAAAAACAAGGCACAGATGCCATATTGCTGGCGCTCTCCACAGATTATCAAAGTGACCGCGTAGCAGCATTTATCGCGGGCACCGGCGGGATGCTCAATATCGCGTTTGGCGAGAAAACAGAATTTTTCATGTTTGATTCATTAGATCCACAGAAGCTTTACAACAGTGCCAGAAATCTCGAAATTGCTGCCTGGAAACTAGCCAATGCGCGCGATGCGGAAGGCAATCTGTTGCTTTTGAGCAATGAAATAGCAAACCCGCAGCAACCCGCCAACCTGAGCTTTGAGCGCGAGTTCGGCAAAATGATCGGCAACCTGGATTTACTATCTACCATGATTGCTGATCGAGGCAACCGCAATATTGTTCACGTGACGCATAGCCTGGCTACGGCGGTATTCTTGCCCGTCCTGGCCATCAAGTGACTCCGTGAAATCCTATGTCATTCTTATTTCAGGACAAGGCAGCAACATGCAGGCCTTGCTCGAAGGCCAGCTGCCCGGCCGGTGCGTAGCAGTTTTCAGCGACCGGCCAGAGGCTGCTGGCTTGGCGACTGCGGCAGGTTACGGTATTCCCGCAAAAGTCATCGATCATCGCGCATTTGCCAACCGTGACGCGTTTGATCTGGCGCTCACCGATGAAATTGAAAATTACACGCCCCAACTGGTGCTTCTGGCCGGGTTCATGCGAATTCTGGGCGAAGCTTTTGTCATGCGCTTTAGTGGCCGCATGCTGAACATTCACCCCTCGCTGCTGCCCGCTTTTCCCGGTCTCAAGACACATGCCCAAGCCTTGGCTGCCGGTGTTGAAACTCACGGCTGCACCGTGCATTTTGTTACCCCGGCGCTGGATGGCGGGCCAATGATTGCGCAAACAGCAGTTCCTGTTCTGCCAGACGATACGGAAGCCAGCCTGGCTGCGCGCGTGCTGGCAGAAGAACATCGGCTTTACCCGCGCGTTGCCCGCTGGGTTCTTGCCGATCAGGTCCGGCTCATTGAGGGCCGAGTCAAGTGCACTGTCCCTGCGGATTCGCTGCACCCCCCGTTGCATCACCTGGCGTGCAATTCCTGATATGCCCTTCGCATTGGCACTCGTCGCCTCGGCATTTTTGCACATCGCCGTACTGCTTGGTCCCGCATGGGAGCTACCGACATTTAGCCCCCAATATCCCGCACCAAGACTTGATGCGGTGCTCATGCCCGCTGCCCCGAATAATCCCGGCGTCACCCTTCGTCCGCACGTTGCGGCTCCCCCCGCCATAGCCCACGCACCCAAGCCGCACCGCGTCAGCCCGCATCCCCGTGTGGTGGCTGCGCCACCAGAAGCCGCCACCGCAGAGCCAAATTTATCTACTGAACCGGTTGCCGCCGTCTCACCAGCGCGCCCCGAAGGAAGTACCCTTGGGGTGCCGACTTTTGACGAACCAGCCTCTGCTGAACCTCCGACCACTGAATCCGCGCCCACGCCACCTGCTGTCTCGCCGCCTGCAGTGGCTTTCTCCTTGCCAGAAAAAGGACGCATGCGTTTCATCGTCACACGAGGCGAAAACGGATTGATCATCGGGCAATCCATCAACACCTGGGCGCACGATGGCATTCACTACACCTTCACGAATATCACTGAAACCACGGGGCTCGCTGCACTGTTCAGGCCCGCCCGGGTTGTTCAAGAAAGTCAGGGAGAAATCACCCCTCAGGGCTTACGCCCTGTATTTTTTAGTAATGACAATGAGCGAAAAGGCAAAAAAGACACCGCCAACCTTGACTGGGACCAACACCTCATCACTTATGCCAACCACACAGAGCCGATAGTTGATGGCACGCAAGATATGCTGTCGATGTATTACCAGCTCGCATTGCAAGCGGCAATGGATCAGCCCATGACGGCTATCGATTTGTTCATTGCCACGGGGCGCAAACTCGAACGTTATCATTTTGAACTGATCGGAGAAGAAACACTGACCTATCAAGGCCACACGCACGCCACACAGCACCTGCGCACAAAAAATGGCGAGGACATTATCGATCTGTGGATTTCCAAAACCGTGCATGGCCTGCCACTAAAAATTCGCTTTACCGACCGCAAGGGCGGTATCTTTGACCAGATTGCAGACGATGTAAGCACCCAGACAACTCATGAATAAAAATAACCTGAAAACTAAAAACAGCTCCCCCCGCTCACGCTCGAATTCAACGCAATCCGCCAAGAAAACCTGGCAGCGGCCTAAACAAAATGCGCAAAGCGCCCAAAATACAGGCCGGGGGAGTTCAGCCCCTGCTGAAGAAGGCTTAACCGCCGGGCTGCTCAATACCGCAATAGAAGCCACCACCCAGTTGCTGCAATTTTTACAACCGGCCGATGCGGCGCTATCCGCATTTTTTCGCAGCAAAAAAAGCGGCGCACGAGATCGAGCCTTCATCGCAGAAACCGCCTACGCCGTATTGCGCCGAAAACGCCTGCTCACTCGCCTGGGCACGCTGATCCCCCCGCTCATACCGACAAAAAAACAGCATGTTTCAGCGCGTGAATTGGTTTTATTGTCGTTGTCTCGCCTGCGCGGCATGTCGCAACGACAGCTGGAACCTGCGCTCGAAGCAGGTGAAGCCGAATGGCTCTCCGAAATTCGCCGCCAGCCAGAACCTGCACTCACGCTGGGGGAACAACTTGATTTTCCTGACTGGTTGGCAGAGCGCTTGAGCACTCGCCTGCCCGCCGATCAATTGCTGGCCTTGGCGCGTGCCTTGAACACACCCGCCCCGCTTGATTTACGCGTCAATACCTTGAAGACCACGCGCGAAGCCGTGGTAACGCAATTAACTGCCGAGGGCCTCACCCTCTCGCCCTGCCCTTATTCACCCATTGGCATTCGACTCAAGAACCGGCCTTTCCTGCAAAAACATCCGCTCTTTCTTGATGGCTCCATCGAGGTGCAAGATGAAGGCTCGCAGCTACTGGGCTATTTGCTGGCCCCCCGGCGCAGCGAGATGGTGGTGGATTTCTGCGCCGGAGCAGGTGGAAAAACCTTGCTGTTAGGCGCCATGATGCGGTCAACCGGTCGACTGTATGCCTTCGATGTGGCAGAAAAGCGCTTGGCCAAACTCAAACCACGCGTTGCCCGCGCGGGACTCTCGAATGTGCATCCGATTCTGATTGCCAACGAAAATGATATCCGCGTAAAGCGCCTCGCCGGAAAAGTCGATCGCGTGCTGGTAGATGCCCCCTGCTCCGGCCTGGGCACGTTGCGTCGCAATCCGGATCTCAAATGGCGGCAAACGCCGGAAAGCATCGCCGAGCTCACGCAAAAACAAACGGCGATACTTGCCGCCGCCGCTCGCCTGCTGAAACCTGGTGGCCGACTGGTGTATGCCACGTGCAGCATTCTCAGCGAAGAAAATGAAGCCATCGTCGATGATTTTCTATCCAGCCATCCTGAATTTTTCCGCTTGTCCGCTGCAGATATTTTGGCAGATCAAGGCATTCGTATCGAAGGCATCAATACCACAGCAGACCTTCATCTCAGCCCGCCTATCCACAGCACCGACGGCTTTTACGCTGCCGTGTTACAGCGCCAGAAATGACCCCCTTGGTAAAACCGCTGGCGCTGACTGCATTAATGCTGGCGCTGGCGTCGACCAGCATCACGATCCGAGCGGAAACGCTCGCCGCCACGGGCTCGGTGGAAGCCTTGTTCACTCCCTGGGATGATGCAGAAGGCGCGATCATCCGGGCGCTTGCCGAGGCGCAGCAAAGCATCCATGTGCAAGCCTATCTGCTCACCAGCCGATCGATAAGCCAGGCGCTGATCTCTGCCAAAAAGCGGGGCGTCGCTGTGGCTATTCTGGCCGATCAGAAAATGCTCGATACCGGACAAAACTCGCAAATTCCCCTACTGGCAGCGGCAGGTATTCCTGTCTGGCTGGAAACCCGATATGCTGTTGCGCATAATAAAATTATCTTGATAGATGCCAAGACGCCGCACGGCATCGTGATCACAGGTAGTTATAACTTTACCTGGTCCGCACAAGCGCGCAATGCTGAAAATTTATTGATTCTGCGTGACAACTCGGCACTGCTGCAACGCTATCTGAATAACTGGCAACGCCATCACGCCGAAGCTCAGCCTTTTAAACCGGAAACTAGAGAAAACAAGGAAGCCCCTTATGGTCGTTGAACTTTCTGCCGTCTGGAATGACCTGATTGCCGACCTGAATCACCCCGATATCCTTTGGCAGCTCGCCGCACTCGCCATTTCGTTCTTGCTGGCCAAGCTTGTTGAAAGCTTTGTACGTGAGCAAGTTGCCGCCCACGCGGTCCCCGATCTGGGACGCGCCAGGCAATTGGGCCGGGGCAGCCTGAAACGTGTCATTTTTCCCATCGTGGCGCTGGGTTTGGTCGTGTTTTCACGCTGGCTGTTGCGACCGGTGATGCACACGCATTTATTAACGCTGGCAATGCCTCTACTGGCCTCGCTCGCCGTCATTCGACTGGTGTTTTATATTCTGCGGCACAGCTTTACGCGTGCGACATGGCTTACCAGCTTTGAGCGTATTTTTTCCGCCATCGCGTGGAGCATCGTGGCTTTGCACATTCTCGGTGTGCTACCAGAAATAATCGATGTGCTGGAATCCATCACCTTGCCTATCAGCAAAACGCCACTTTCCTTGTGGCAAATATTACAAGGCCTGGTCACCGTCGCCGCAACCTTGTTGATTGCCTTGTGGCTTTCCAATGCGTTTGAAGCCCGCTTGAATCGGGCGGCTGAGATGGATACCAATTTGCGCATTGTGCTCTCGCGCCTGTTGCGTGCTCTTTTGGCACTGTTTGCCATATTGATTGCTCTGCCCCTGGTGGGCATTGATCTGACCACGCTGTCCGTATTTGGTGGCGCACTGGGTGTGGGCCTGGGCTTTGGCCTGCAAAAAATTGCCAGCAGCTATGTATCCGGCTTCATCATCCTGCTGGATAACTCCATTCGTATCGGCAATACCATCAGCATCGGCAATGATCGCGGTCAGGTTACGCGCATCACCACACGTTTCACCGTTTTGCGCAGCCTGGCGGGCATCGAATCACTCGTGCCCAATGAGCTACTGGTCAGCTCGGTCGTGCAAAATGAATCCTACAGCGACCGCCAGGTACGCGTTGCCCTGCCGATACAAATCAGCTACGACAGCGATCTTGAACTCGCCATGCGCCTGCTAGTGGATGCTGCAAAAGCCCACGCGCGCGTTCTGCCAGAGCCTGAGCCTGCGGTACTGCTCAAGGAATTTGCCGATTCAGGCATCAACCTTGAGCTGGGCTGCTGGATCACCGACCCCGAAAACGGTTTGGGCATATTGCGCTCGGACATCAACCTTGCCATCTGGCACAGCTTTAAACAGCATGGCATCACAATTCCTTATCCACAACGAGAAGTTCGCCTTCTGGGAGAAAACAATGGCTGAAACACGCCTGATCTACGGCTTTCACGCCATTACCGCCAAACTGCGTCACGCCGCAGAAGACGTGCATGAAATCATCATCGCCGAAGGCCGCCAGGACGGCCGCATGCGCGATCTGTTAAAGCTGGCCGAAAGTTTCAAGGTACGCGTCATGCTATCTGACACCGCACGGCTGGATGCCCTATCCGGCACGGTCGGCAGAAACAGCAGCCATCAAGGCGTCGTCGCCCGCGTAGCCGCCCAAGCGCGGCATGTCACGCTGGACGATGTGCTGGAAAACCTGCAAGAACCCGCGCTACTGCTGGTGCTGGACAGCATTACCGACCCGCATAACCTTGGCGCTTGCCTGCGCGTGGCAGACGCTGCCGGTGCGCACGCCGTGATCGCCCCCAAAGACAAAGCCTGCGGCTTGAATGCCACCGCCATTAAAGTCGCCAGCGGCGCCGCGGACACCGTGCCTTACATTGTAGTAACCAACCTCGCCCGCTCAATACGCGAAATGCAGGAACGGGAAATCTGGGTGATCGGCACCGCAGCCGACGCCAAGCGCGAGATTTACGCCATTGACCAAAAAGGCCCCACCGCCTGGGTTCTTGGCGCTGAAGGCAGCGGCATGCGCCGCTTGACGCAAGAGACATGTGATGAGCTCGCCTACATCCCCATGCATGGCAGCGTGGAAAGCCTGAATGTTTCAGTTTCCGCTGGTTTATGTTTATTCGAGAGCCGACGCCAGCGGCAAGGTTAAGCCTCGGGAAAGCGCCGAATAACGCGATGAAAAGTTCCCGAAGGACGCACCGCGCTGGCGCTGATGAAGCAACTGCGCTACAAGGCGGTCAGGCAAAAAACGCCTTCTTCACCGTAGCGGCTGGTGGGAAGGCGCTCGATGAAACGCCACCGATAAAAATTGGGGTTTTCTACAGCCTCACCGGTTGAGATGAGGTCCCGCTCCAGCATCTGGTGCGCAAACAAGCTTGACGACGCCTCGACTGAACTTTTCGCCCCTACGCCTTGGGCGCCAAGATGAAGGCCAAACCCAGCGAGACGATGCTGATACCAATTGCCAACTGTGTGGCCTTTGACTCCCGGTGCACTGAGCCGCGAGCGATGGCTAAGCTGAGAAGGCCAGCGACAAGTGGCGATAAGCCCAGCAGAAAAAGCGAGAAGCCGCTGAAGTGGAACTGTCGAGGCGGATGACGAGTTGGGAGTGACACACCACTGCTGAGCAAGACGAACAGGCCAAGCAAAGCCAAGGCTGAGCCAAAGAGGATGACAGCGAGCTTGGACAAGGTGAACATGCGTGACGATGCACTCATGCTTGAGGCCTAACGACGCGGTAGAAAAAGTATTTGCATCGCCGCATTTTCCCGTGAACCCAGTGGAATAACA
This sequence comes from Rugosibacter sp., assembly GCA_011620215.1. Lineage (GTDB taxonomy): Bacteria > Pseudomonadota > Gammaproteobacteria > Burkholderiales > Rhodocyclaceae > Rugosibacter. Next base: position 2,729 of record WOZP01000097.1, on the reverse strand, counting down.
AGAATCGAAGACGAATTGGATATTCTGAGCCTGGCATGGCCCGCTACAAACCCAACGATACCAGCCCGCGTTTCATTGCTGTCGACCTCGAGCGCCAATGGCTGCCCGGAGCCTTCAAGTCACATCGAGAAGCTGGCGCATCACATGTAGACGCAATAGGGAATAGACGGGGGAAATGCCCCGGTAACGCCCTCATGGAGGGCACTTCGGGCGAGGCTCGTAAAAGTCGGCGCTGGTGAGACGGCGCTGATGAAGCAACTGCGCTGCAAGGCGGTCAGACAAAAAGGGGGCATCTCAGAAAACGGAATTTAAAGTACGCTAAGGGAGTTTCACGCCAAAACCGCCGCAATTTCCGCCATTAACCTAATTAACAAATTAACGTATTAGGTTATAATTTCTATATGGAAAAAGGCACTCCACACTGCAAGCTGCCAGTCGTCAAAGCCTTGATAGAGGCCGGTCAGGTCAGAGCTACAGCCAGCGCTTTCAATGGAGCGCGTGAACTTGGCATCAACGACTTGAGCGGGATGTGTGCCGTTGTCTTGGCGCTCACATCCACCGACTTCTACAAGAGCATGACGACCCAGGCCGATCATCGCGTCTGGCAGGACGTGTACCGAGCCAAGACAGCGAAGGGTGATGAGGTGTACCTAAAACTGACCGTCATTGATGACGTATTGATCGTTTCCTTCAAGGAGCTATGACCATGAAATGCCCATGCTGCGGCGCGGCGGAACTGATCCACGACACGCGCGATATGCCCTATACCTACAAGGGCGAAAACACTACCATCCCAGCGGTAACGGGCGGCTTTTGCCCTGCTTGCGGTGAAGTCGTCTTGAACCGTGAACATGGTGACCGTTACAGCGAAATGGTCGGCTTGTTTCAGCGTCAGGTGAATGCCGCCTACGTCGATCCTGACTACATCGCCAAGGTGCGAAGGAAGCTCGATCTTGACCAGCGGCAGGCTGCTGAACTCTTTGGCGGTGGCGTCAATGCGTTCTCGCGCTATGAGAACGGCAAGACCAAGCCGCCGCTGTCCTTGGTCAAGTTATTCAAGCTGCTGGATCGTCATCCCGATCTACTCACCGAAATTAGAACCACCTGACCTTTTTGAAACTCACCGTTCCACACTGTGGCAAGCGAGAACGGTTTTCGAGAACGTCCCGGCCACATCAGCGCGAGGCTTCGCCACCTTCTCAGCAAGCCTTCTCGCAGACCCTCGTTTGCGAGAAGCTAAACGCCAAGCCTTCGCGTACTTTAAATTCCGTTTTCTGAGATGCCCCCAAAAACGCCTTCCTCGCTGTAGCGGATGGTGGGATGGCGGGATGGCGCTCAGGAAAACTCGTCCAATGAAATGCAAATGGCGCAGAAAATCCTGCGCCATTTTTACGATCATTTCCGGGTGAAAAAGGGGGTTTTCTACAGCCTCAACGTTTGACATGAGGGGCGTGCTTTAGCGCGTCCCACTTGATGGATGGATTAGCTTTACAGTTTGCTTAGTAAGCTGCAATAAACTATTAAGAGCCTCATTTACAGCTAATAATGCGGACCAAGTCGTTACGATAAGTATGAGATAAAACCAACAACGTACCGTTTTGTGAGATGTCGAAAGTTAAATAGCGAATTTCGCCAACGGAGTGGTCTGGGTCGCGAAAGGTGAGGGCTAAAGCATCGCCAAATATGGAAGCACCCTCCTCAAAAGACACTTGGTGTTTTTTGAGATTGCTTTCAAATTTTTGTTATCCCACTCAAATTTCATGGGCTAATTTTACGCTCAGCTGGTTAAAAATTTAACGAAAGTTAAGATGCCTCGCTTTAGCGCAACCCCTCTTGAACGACGGGTTGGGTGTTAGCTTTGCTGACCAAGGGGAATTGTTCCGGGTGACGGATAGACTCTACCGCTAAATCAACATCCAATTCTGGCCAGTAGAGGTGATTGGAAGAAGGAAGCTCGACATGAAGAATTTTTCCGACCGCGACCTCCTTAAACCATGGAAACTCTGCAAACGGAAGAAAAAGCTCTTCCCCCTCCAGCAACAACCAGAAGCCATGCTGTGAAATGTTGGTAACCTCAACGGGGAAAGTGGGTGTGCCAAGCGCTACGGATGTCATTTTCATGCTCCTGAACAAGACGACGAGCTTCGTTAATTTCATGCGAAGACAGGCCTATGGACTGCGCCAGCTCAATAGCAGGCTCAAGCCAGAACTTGGCTTCGCCATTCTGCGCTTGAACATGCACGTGTATTCTCGTTTCCTCACGCGAGAAGAAATAGAAACGAAAACCGCCTTCACGAAAAACTGTTGGACTCATGGGCAAAATGATACGCGCTAAGTCCCTACAAGGAAACGGTCAAAAGCCCAACGAAGCTGTAGAAAAAGTTTTCTCACTGGCGCATTCAGCTGTGAAGCATCTGGGATATCAAGCGTCCTGGGGGCATCTCCTCCGGACGCACCGCCATGCCCGCTACAAACCTATCGATACCAGCCCGCGTTGCATTGCTATCGACCTCGAACGCCAATTGCTGCCTGGCACCTTCGAGTAACACCGAGAATCTGGCGCATCATGGCTATGGGCAGTAGGGAAGAGACGGGGGGAATGCCCCGATAACGCCCTCATGAAGGGCACTTCGGGCGAGGCTCGTGAAAAGTCGGCGCTGGTGAGACGGCGCTCGGGAAACTCGTCCAATGAAATGCAAATGGCGCAGAAAATCCTGCGCCATTTTTAC
>WOZP01000122.1 GCA_011620215.1 Rugosibacter sp. | reverse complement strand
TTTTCAGGGCTCAGCTATATGTTTGAATGGCAAATGGCTCGCTGTTTCAGCGGCGTAGTCCGCCATGGCGTGTGTTTCGCGGGCAATAAAATCTGCCACCGCACGCCGCATGCCGGGGTCGGCAATCCAATAGCTTGACCACGTCGGTACAGGTTCAAAGCCGCGCGCGAGCTTGTGTTCACCTTGCGCACCGGGCTCAAATCGTTGCAGGCCGTGTTCAATGCAGTAGGCTATGCCTTGGTAATAACACAGCTCGAAATGCAGGCCAGGCACGTCGACTTCTGTTCCCCAGTGCCGCCCGTAAAGCGTGGTGGCATCGCGATAGCAAATGGCGGAGGCGACTGGCTGTTCATCCTGATAGGCGATAAACACCAGCAGTTGGCGGCCTAGTGCGACGCTGGTTTGTATGAAAAACTCCAGCGGAAAAGCCGGATGGTTGCCATAGCGGGCAAATGTGTCGCGGTATTGGCGATGAATCACGCGCCATAGCGCTGTATCGATTTCATCGCCATGACGCACTTCCAGCCGCAGGCCGGATTCATGCACTGCGCGACGTTCACGTTTGAGTTTTTTGCGTTTGTCAGCGGTAAAGCTGGCAAGAAAGTCATCAAAATCAGCGTAGTCTCGATTGATCCAGTGAAACTGCACGCCACGCCGGATCAACAGGCCAGCGGCGGCTAATGCGTCATGGTCGGCGTCTTCAACGAATAAACATTGCCAGGAAGAGACCTGTTGCGTGCGGGCAATATCAATGGCGGCTTCGATCAGTGTCTGTACCACAGGCAGCCGGTTGACACCTTGCCGAACCAGCAGGCGCGGGCCGGGGGATGGCGTGAAGGGAACACCGCTCACCAGTTTGGGATAGTAGGCCAGGCCTGCGTTTTGCCAGGCAGCAGCCCAGTGCCAGTCATGTGAAAAATCGCCGAAGGAATGTGTGCGCAGATAGAGCGGTAACAGGCCAAGAAGCTTTTCGTTACCGGGTGCGGCCTCGTCATACAGCGCCAGATGCTGCGCCTGCCAGCCCAGCGCCGTATCGGCAGCGCCGACTTTTTCAGCGATGCGCAAAAAGGCGCCGCTGGTGAAGGGGTCGTTATGGTGGTCAAGGCTTGCCCAGTCCGCATTACTAAGGCTGCTTGCCGAAGAGTGAAGAGTTATTTTCATGGTGGTGCATCCTATCCTTATTCCATGCATTGGCGGAGGCAGGGGATGCGCTAAAATGCACTCTGTTTTCAATAGTTACCTCACCCGGCTTTTATTTCATGCGCATCCTGCTCAGTAACGACGATGGCTATCTCGCCCCAGGGCTTGTCCAGCTGGCGGCTAGCCTGGCGGGCCTGGGTGTGATCACCGTGGTGGCGCCAGAGCGTAACCGTAGTGGGGCGAGCAATTCACTCACGCTGGATCGTCCGTTGCACTTGCGCCGCGCGGAAAACGGGTTTCAGTATGTCAACGGTACGCCTTCCGACTGCGTGCATCTGGCTGTCACCGGGGTACTGCCTGAGCAGCCGGATATGGTGGTGTCGGGCATCAATCTGGGCGCTAACATGGGCGACGATACAATTTATTCAGGCACCGTGGCTGCCGCGATGGAAGGGTATTTACTGGGCGTGCCGGCCATCGCCATTTCGCTCGCCAGCCCTGCGGGCAAGCATTTCGCTACTGCGGGCCGCGTGGCGAATGAGTTGGTGCAGCGTTTTACTACGCAAGCTTTTAATTATCCGGTATTGCTGAATGTGAACGTGCCTGATTGCCCTTATGAAGAGTTGCGTGGCATTCAGGTAACCCGTCTCGGGCGCCGTCACAAAGCGGAGCCTGCGGTGAAGTCCGTCACCCCGCGAGGGGAGACCGTGTATTGGATCGGTGCCGCAGGCCCGGCGGCGGATGCGGGTGAAGGCACTGATTTTTTTGCGGTAGAACATGGCTGGGTATCGGTAACCCCGCTGCAAATCGATTTAACCCATGCCGGCCAGATGGCCGATGTGCATCAATGGATCAAGCCAATCAATGGACACCGCAGCCTTTAATTCGTCAGCGCAAGCCGGCATCGGCATGACATCACAGCGCACGCGCGTGCGCATGGTCGAGCGCTTGCGCGAGCAAGGCGTGAAAGATTCCCGCGTGCTGCATGCCATGGGCGTGATTCCCCGCCATGTATTTGTCGAACCTGCGCTAGCCAATCGCGCGTATGACGATACGGCCCTGCCGCTAGGCTTCGCGCAGACTATCTCGCAACCTTATGTTGTGGCGCGCATGATAGAAATTCTGGTTCAGGGTCGTGAATTAGGCAAGACACTGGAAGTTGGCGCCGGTTGTGGTTATCAAGCCGCTGTGCTGAGCATTTTGACCAAGCAGGTTTTTGCCGTTGAGCGCATTGCGCCGCTTTTGTCCCGTGCGCGGGACAACTTGCGCCAGCTCAAGCTCACGCGCATTCGTCTGAAACATGCCGATGGCAATCTTGGCCTGCCTGAGGCGGCACCGTTTGATACGATTATTCTGGCGGCTGCTGCACAGACAGTGCCGCCAACTTTGCTCGCGCAGCTCGCGCCCGGCGGGCGACTGGTTATGCCACTGGTGACATCTGCGAGCGGGGCAGAACAAGTCATTTGCTTGATTGAACGTACAGAATCCGGTTGGGTTGAAAAACGGTTTGATGCGGTGCGTTTTGTGCCTTTGCTCGCGGGGGTGGAATGAACACATCGATGAATGCAGCTCGGTGCGTATTTATCCTGCTATTTGCAGTTTTGAGCGGTTGTGCCAACTATGCCCCTGTGCCGGTGGTTGAGCGTAACAGCCAGTCGAGGGTTGGCAATGCCGTGAGTAGCGCGTCATCCAAAACCGCCGCGCCGGGCATGTATCTTGTAAAAAAAGGCGATACGCTTTACAGCATTGCATTGGATCACGGTCTGGATTACAGGGATGTCGTAGCATGGAATCAACTTGAAAACGTGAACCTTATCAAAGTGGATCAACTGCTACGCGTTGCTCCGCCCGAAGGCGATGTTCAGGTCGCGGTGGCTAAGCCCGTGACTTCGTCCGGTCCCATTGAAACTAAATCTGCAAGTAACGTAGCCGACATGAACACGACAGGCCCGCACACCACAGAGTTCTTCAAGCGGGCGCCCAAAGGAGGCAAGGTGGTGTTCTCTGCCAATGCGCTGGCGCGTGCGCAATCAAATGCAGCAGTTAATGTCACGGATGATGCCGCAAGTAATACAAGCAAGCCCACGACGAACATACCTGTAGCGCCGGTAACAACGGAGCCGAAAGTAGCCGAGGTGCCTGCTACTGAAAAACCTGCTTTATCGACTGATATAGGGTGGGCATGGCCCACCAACGGGAAAATGCTGGCACCCTTTGTCGAGGGAAGCAGTAAAGGCATTGATCTCGCGGGCAAACCGGGCGACCCCGTGCACGCTGCTGCAGATGGCGTGGTTTCTTATGCGGGTGCGGGTTTGCGTGGCTATGGCAATTTGGTGGTGTTGCGCCACAATGCGACCTGGCTCTCGGTGTATGCCCACAACAGCAAGATTTTGGTGAAGGAAAAACAGGCCGTCAAGCGTGGGCAAACAATTGCCGAGGTCGGGTCAAGCGATGCCGAAAGTCCACGCCTACACTTTGAGATCAGACAACAAGGCAAGTCGGTCGATCCGCAGAAAATTCTTCCTGTGCGTTAATTTTCTGTCACGCTTTTCATCAAGCCTATTCTTCGTTCAGATCGCCAGTCCTGCCGCATCAAACATCCCATCGAACAGCACCGAGCTTAAATACCG
>WOZP01000082.1 GCA_011620215.1 Rugosibacter sp. | reverse complement strand
ATGCCCACCAGCAGATAACCCATGATGGGCGGCAGGCCGATGCTGCGGAAGAGGATGACGACACCGACAGCAGCAGCCAACAGCAACAGGATAAGGGGCAGGGTATCAGTCATGGCGCGGACAATGCCGACAGGCGGCGTTTATAATCAGCCACTATCATAAACGCCACCCGCCCATGAGCCAAACTTTCTCAACTGCTGACCGGAGTGATCTTGCCCTTGCCATGGGCCGCCGTGTCCTGGAAATCGAAGCCGCCGCGGTAGCAGCGCTGGCGCATCGCCTGGGTGATGAATTCAAAGCGGCAGTTGAGTTGATACTCGAAACTCATGGTCGAGTAATTGTGAGCGGGCTGGGCAAATCGGGTCACGTGGCGCGCAAAATTGCCGCCACGCTTGCCAGTACCGGTACCCCCGCTTATTTCGTACACGCGGCCGAAGCCGTGCATGGCGACTTGGGCATGATCACTCGTGATGACGTGCTTATCGCCCTGTCCAACTCAGGGGAGAACGATGAGCTGCTCACCATCGTCCCCCTGGTTAAGCGGCTGGGTGGGCGGCTTATCGCCATCACGGGCAATGCGACGTCATCCTTGGCCCAAGCGGCGGATGTACATCTTGATGCTCATGTCGACCAGGAAGCCTGCCCGTTGAATCTGGCCCCCACAGCCAGCACAACCGCTGCGCTGGCGCTGGGCGATGCGTTGGCAGTCGCGCTCTTGGATGCACGCGGGTTTGGCGAAGAAGACTTCGCCCGCTCGCACCCAGGCGGCACCCTGGGGCGCAAGCTGCTCACCCATGTGAGCGATGTCATGCAAATCAATGTTCCCAGCGTGATCATGACGCAACTCGTACCCGCTGCGCTTTCCGCCATGACTCAAGGAGGAATGGGTATGGTCGTCGTGTATGCAGATGCGACCAACGCCACGCCCTTCGGCATTTTTACCGATGGCGACTTGCGCCGCGCGATGGCGCGTCTGGGTGATTTACGTACCATTGCGGTAAGCGATGTCATGACGCCTAACCCAAGGAGCATCGAGGCTCGCCGACTAGCGGTAGAAGCGGTGGAAATGATGGAAATGCACAAGGTAAACCAATTAGTCGTTGTCGATGATCAAGGCAAACTTTGCGGTGCCCTGAACATGCACGATTTATTTCGCGCCAAGGTAGTCTAATGAATGCTTCGCTAACGAATTCGCAGCAAAATAAAGCTGCCAATATTGCCCTCATGGGATTTGATGTCGATGGCGTACTCACCGATGGCACGCTGTATTTCACCTCGGCAGGTGATGAAATGAAGGCTTTTTCCAGCCTTGACGGCCATGGTCTTCGACTGCTTCAGCACGTCGGTATCGAGGTAGTCATCATTAGTGGCCGCCGCTCGCGCGCACTTGAACTTCGCGCCCTGAATCTGGGCATCGAATCCCTGCATATGGGTATTGAAGATAAGCGCAGCGTGATGAAAAAACTCATCGAGCAACGCGGGCTTGATTTTACGCGCGCCGGGTATATGGGCGACGATGTGGTTGATCTTCCCATTCTCCGCGCCTGCGGCTTTTCAGCCACCACGGCGGACGCCCATGCTGAAGTCATTAGTCGCGTCGACTACGTTGCCAGCAGAGGTGGCGGCAAAGGTGCAGCACGTGAAGTCTGTGATTTGATTCTGCGGGCCCAGGGCCATTGGGATAAGCTCATGGCTGACTATTTGTCATGAGTCTGGCACAAGACTGACATGAGAGATCGCTTTTCGATGTTCGTGCCGCTCGCGCTAATGATTCTCTTGGTAGGCATTACTTACTGGATCAGCCATATCATGGAGGGGTCTGCTGTATCAGGTCCCCAACGACACGATCCAGATTACATCATCTCGCACTTCAATGTACGAAAGTTTGACGTCAATGGCATGCTGCAGCACACACTGATTGCCGAAAAAATGACGCATTATCCTGACGACGATACAACGCTTGTGATCAAGCCGCATCTCATCAGCCATCGTTCCCCGCAAACCGATATTTTTGCGCAGCAAGCGCTGGTCAGCAAAGACTCGAAAGAAATCGACTTCATCAATGACGTTCGGATAGTGCGCCAAGCAATCGATACACAAGCACTTTCCACCCTCATGACAACCCGCCTGCTCAAGGTTTTTCCCGATGACGAAACTGGCTATACCTTAACCCCAGTCACTATTACACAGGGCAAAAGCATCATCAACGGTAGCCGTCTCGAGATCAACAACAAATCCGGTATTTCGGTGCTGCATGGCCGTGTGACCGGCACCCTTTACCGCAACCAGGCCACCTCGCCATGACACCTTTCCGCTACACCTCTCACCACGTATTGTCCTGCATCACCCTTGCCTTACTGATGAGCGGATCTCCCGCTGCTCAGGCCGAAAAGGCAGATCGCGACAAACCCACCAATATCGAAGCGGATACCGTCACCGTCGATGACATAAAAAAAATACAGATTTTTGAAGGCAATGTGCAATTAACCAGAGGCACCTTGATTTTTCGTGCCGAGCGCATTGTCGTAACGCAAGATGAAAACGGCTTTCAACATAGCGTATCCACGGGTATGAACACACTGCCACGCTTTCGTCAAAAACGCGAAGGGCGCGATGAATACATTGAGGGCGAGGCCGAACGTATTGAGTACGATACAAAAACCGAAAAAACAGACTTTTACACTCGTGCCTGGGTCAAAAGCGGGATGGATGAAGTACGTGGCCAATTCATCTCTTACGATGGAAAAACAGAAACCTATGTGGTGACCAGCGGACCCAACGGCACCCGTGCCAAACCTGGCAGCAATGAGCGTGTTCGAGCTGTCATTCAACCGCGCAACACCAAACCCGCAAATGCCACACCTACAGCACCGAAGCCGTCCTCGCGAGCAGACGGCATTTCTTTGAAAGAAACACCAACACTTAACGCCCCACGCAAGGAGACTACGGAATGAATTACGAAAATATCATCGTCGCAACTCATGGCAAAGTCGGGCTTATTACCCTGCATCGCCCTGAAGTACTCAATGCCCTGAATGATGGGTTGATCAATGACCTGGGTACGGCTTTACGAGTTTTTGAAGCAGATGAAAACATCGGCTGCATTGTGATCACTGGCTCAGAAAAAGCCTTTGCCGCCGGTGCTGATATTGCCGCGATGGTGAATTGGGATTACATGGAGGTATATAAAGCCAATTTCATCACGCGCAATTGGGACTGCATCGCTCAATGCCGCAAACCCGTCATTGCCGCAGTTGCTGGCTTCGCCTTGGGCGGTGGATGTGAGCTGGCTATGACCTGCGACATGATTTATGCAGCCGATACAGCCAAATTTGGCCAACCGGAAGTCAAGCTTGGCATTCTACCGGGTGCAGGAGGGACACAGCGCCTGCCGCGCGCCGTTGGCAAAGCCAAAGCCATGGACCTCTGCCTTAGTGCCCGCCTGATGGATGCTGAAGAAGCAGAGCGCTGCGGCCTTGTCGCGCGCATTATCCCCGCAGCCAAACTCATGGAAGAAACGCTTGCCGCTGCGACGACCATCGCCAACTTTTCGTTACCCATGCTAATGATGATCAAGGAGAGCGTGAATCGTGCGTGGGAATCCAGCCTGCATGAAGGTTTACTGTTCGAGCGCCGCACCTTTCATGCCGCTTTTGCCATGAATGACCGTAAAGAAGGTATGGAAGCCTTTCTGCAAAAAAGAAAACCTGCTTTCAAAAACCGGTAAAGCTGGCAAACCGATGCTTATGCCTGTCGAGAACAGCATAAAATTACCCTGCTATTTT
>WOZP01000024.1 GCA_011620215.1 Rugosibacter sp. | reverse complement strand
GGTTATCGTGCGACCACCACGCGCGTTGGCAAGACACTGCAAGATCCGCATGACATCCCTCAAGCCGTGACCACCATCACCAAGAGCCTGATGGAAGAACAGCAAGTCGGATCGCTACGTGAAGCCTTGCGCAATGTCTCCGGTCTGACCTTTAACGCAGCAGAAGGCGGTCGCTCGGGCGACAACATGAATCTGCGCGGTTTTTATACTTTCGGCGACATGTATCTCGACGGCATACGCGACACCGCGCAATACAATCGCGAGACCTTCAATTACGAACAGATTGATGTCTTGCGTGGTGCCGGCGCGATGCTATTCGGCCGCGGCCAGGCAGGTGGCGTCATCAATCAGGTGAGCAAAACACCGTTGAGTGACGAACAATACAATTTCACCGGCAGTATCGGCGAAAACGACTACAAGGAAGTCACGGCAGACATCAACAAGCCACTCAATGAGAATACTGCCGTGCGCATCAACCTGATGCAGCGTGACGAAGGCAGCTGGCGCAGCAACCCGGCAACCGGCAGCGAGCCGGATATTCATCGCAAGGGGATAGGCATCAGCCTCGGCTTCAACCTGTACACCAATAACCAGTTCTGGCTCAACCACTATCAGCTCGAGACCGACGACAATCCGGACTACGGCGTGCCGTTCGATACGGCAACACGAAGTGTCACTCAAAACTTTTCTCCGGATACTTTCTGGGGCACTGACAACACGTTTGACAAAAGCGATACGAAGATCACCACACTGATCAACGAATATCGTTTTTCGCCGGACAGCCAGTTGCGTACCCAAGTGCGAATAGCCGATTACGAGCGCAGCTACTGGGCGCGCACCCCCAATGCGACTCAGGCGCCAAACGCCCAGGCATTGGTTCTCAATGGCGCCGTTGCCAACGGCGGCCCGACACGTACTGCCGATTACGAAACGGTAACCCTGCAATCGGACTACAGCACCAAATTCACCGCCATGGGCATGAAACACGAGCTGCTCACCGGTGTTGAATATTTGAAAGAAGACAGCTATCGACATTCACTGCGCAATCTGGGCGGCACCACGGCGGCTAACCCGCCCTACTATCAACCGTATGACGCCAATCCAACAGGCACACCCGTACGTTTCAACTCGGATTCCTATGCTGTCTATGTGCAGGACACCATCGAATTCATCCCCAAGTGGAAGGCAACGCTGGGCATGCGCCGCGACGAGATGGATGCTGATTTCAGCAGCGCCACCTCGCCCAATCTTTACTATGGCCAGAACAGCTACCGCAGCGCGCTGTCCTTCCACCCGACCAGTCAAACACATTACTACCTAAGCTGGAGTGACTCCTTCAGCCCCACGGCCGATCTTTATCAACTGACCGTATCACCGCTGCCGCCGGAACGCAGCGATGTGATTGAACTTGGCGCCAAGTGGCTGTTGCTTGATGGCGATCTGGCAATCCGCGCGGCCCTCTATCAAGCTACCAAAGAATGGGAACGCAATACGGATCTTGAATCAACGGCATCGATACTCACCAAAAAACGCCGCACCAAAGGATTTGAACTGGAGGCTGCCGGTCGCATCACCGATGATTGGGAGATATTCTCCGGACTTGCCCTGATGAACGCCCGCATTCTTGATGTTGCAGAAAACGTGAACCCCACGACCGGCGTCATCACCATGGCAAACCCCGGTTATGCCGGAAAACGCGCGCGCAATACGCCATCGTATACTGCCAACCTATGGACCACCTACAAACTCGACCGCCACTGGAAAGTGGGGGGAGGCGTCGAAGCCAAAGGCGAACGTCTGGGCTACAACCCGAGCGGCGCGGGCGCCATCCCTACATTGCCTGGCAGCACTGCGTTTCATCCCAATACGCTGCCCTCTTATACACGCTGGGATGCCATGGCAGCCTATGAAATGGAAAAATGGACACTGCGCCTCAATGTCAGAAATGTATTCGATAAAACCTACTACGACTCGTTTTACGACAATGGTGGTTTCGCCATTCCGGGCACACGCCGCGCTGCAATCCTGACCGGCGAAATCAGGTTCTGATCTTGCGGCAAAGCCATGCTCATCACCATTGACAATCTATTGACACCGGATGAGCTGGCCGCCACGCGCGACTTGCTGGCCCGCTCCCGCTGGGGCAGCGGGCTGGCAACTGCTGGCAGGCAAGCGGCACTGGCCAAGAACAACCAGCAACTGGCGGAAGACGCCGAGCATCTGCCAGCCTTGCGGCATCTTGTGCTCAATGCACTTAACCGTCATCCCCTGTTTTTCGCCGCCGCACTGCCACTGAAAATCCTGCCGCCCTTTTTTAACCGCTATGCCGACCAAACCAATGCCTACAACTGGCATATAGACAATGCCATGCGCCTTGCGCCCCACCCGCCGGGTACTTATGTCCGTACAGACATCTCGGCCACCTTGTTTCTCTCCGATCCGGAAAATTATGACGGCGGTGAGCTGACCATCGAAGACACCTTCGGCTCGCACCCGATCAAACTCGCAGCCGGCAGTCTGGTCATTTATCCCGCCTCCTCGCTTCACGCCGTCACCCCCGTCACGCGCGGCGAGCGGCTGGCCTGCTTCATGTTCATCCAGAGCATGGTGCGCGACCCCGGCCAGCGCCGCCTGTTATACGACATGGATATGGCGCTGCTGGCACTGCGCAACGACATCGGCGAGACCGACCCGGTGATACGGCTGACAGGGACGTATCACAACCTGCTGCGCCGCTGGGCAGAAAACTGATGACGGCACCTGCGAGCCAGACATCGCTGCCACCGATAGATCGTGCATGTGACTACCAGCCGCTCGCCGAGGCGCGCCTGGACCCAGGTATCTGGCATTACTTGCAGGTCGGCAGCAGTGATGCTTCGGTAACAGATGCGCAAAATGCCTTCACCACCCTCCGCCTGATACCCCGACCGTTGCGTCATGTGCAAGGCGGACACACCCGCCTGACGCTCTATGGTCAGGAACTGGCGCATCCCTTGCTGTTAGCGCCCGTCAGTTACCAGCGGCTGTTTCATGCGGATGGCGAATGTGCCAGCGCCATGGCAGCTGGCGCACAAGGTGGCCAGATGCTGGTCAGCAGCCTGGCCAGCCAGCCATTCGCAGCCATTGCCCAGGCCTATGCCGCAGAAGCTGGCCATGATAGCCAGACTGACAACCCGGCCCAGCGCCCCTGGTTCCAGTTGTACTGGCAAGGCAATCGCGAGCGTACCGCGCGGTTGTTGTGCCGTGTCACCAGCGCCGACTTTTCTGCGATCGCGTTCACCATCGACGCCCCCATCAAGCGGGCCACGCTGCAACTACCCGCAGATATCAGCGCTGTCAATCTTGAAAGCTATCCGCTGCCCGAACCGGCAAACCCGGCACAAAGCCAAGTCTTCGACGGCTGGATGGCGCAAGCGCCGACCTGGGATGATGTCGCCTGGCTGCGCCAGCAAACGCCATTGCCCTTGCTGCTCAAAGGCATACTCCACCCTGACGACGCAGAACATGCGCTGGCCCTCGGCTGCGATGGCATCGTGGTTTCAAGCCACGGCGGCCGCGTGCTGGATGGCGCGCCAACCAGCCTGGAGGTCCTGCCCGATATCGTGCAGCGTATCAACGGACGCATACCCATCCTGTTTGACAGCGGCATTCGCAGCGGCCGCGATGCATTCATTGCGCTGGCGCTCGGTGCCACGGCAGTGCTTGTCGGCCGCCCCTATCTCTGGGGCCTCACCGTCGGTGGTGCGCTAGGCGTAGCGCATATCATCCGCCTGCTGCGGGACGAACTGGAAATGAC
>WOZP01000187.1 GCA_011620215.1 Rugosibacter sp. | reverse complement strand
GCAAGGGGAGACCGTGGCTGATTTTCTGGCGCGGGCATCGCAATCTGAGATAGGGAAGGTGATAAAAAATTATGGCGAAGAACGGTTTGCTCATGCGATTGCAAAGGCGATTGTGGCTGCTCGGGGCGAAGGCCATATTACAAACACAAAGCAGCTTGCCGCCCTCGTTGCGGGGGTCGTGCGCACGCGCGAACCGGGCCAGCATCCGGCAACGCGCACTTTCCAGGCGTTACGGATTTATGTCAACCACGAGCTCGAAGAGCTTGCGCTAGCGCTGCCAGGTTGCACGCGGCGCCTGGCGCCTGGGGGGCGGTTGGCGGTGATCAGTTTTCATTCGCTGGAAGACCGCATCGTTAAGCAGTTTATGCGCGCTGGAGCCACCTCGGCACAGCCGCCCAAAGGCGTGCCGATTCGCGCCGCCGATCTGCCAGCGCCGACTTTACGTTTGATCGGCAAGCCGGTGTTCCCCAGCGATGCTGAAGTGACTGCCAATCCGCGTTCGCGTAGTGCGGTGTTGCGGGTGGCGGAAGTTATAGGCATTCCCCCCGGCCCCCTTTCCGGGAAAGGGGGTGGCGATAAATCTCCCGGCCTCCTGTCCGGGAAAATTATTCACAGCAATCTCCCCAACCCTCTTTCCATGAAAGGGGGTGACTAGATGGCGCGCCTTAACCTTAATTTGATACTGCTGCTTGTCGTGGTGATTTGCGCGCTTTCTGTGGTGAAAGCCAATCATCAGGCGCGCAAGCTTTTTATTGCGTTGGGGGCGGAGCAAAAGCATCTGCGCGATCTGGACATTGAATGGGGACAATTGCAGCTTGAGCAAAGCACGTGGGCAGCCAATGCCCGTGTGGAAACTCTGGCGCGCGAAAAGCTGGGTATGAAGCGGCCATCGCCAAGTGAGGTGATGAGCATTGATGCGGTGAAAAATGATTCAACGGCCATTGATCAATCAAAGGCGAAACCATTGATGGCGACCCCCGCGCGATGAAGTCAATCCGTTTCTCCCGCAGCCCATTGCTCTCGCAGCCCTTGCCTGTGTGGCGGCGGCGCGTGGTGCTATTTTTCATTCTTGGCGGGTTTTCGGTATTGATAGGGCGCGCGTTTTATTTGCAAGGCATCAATAATGAATTTCTTGGGGATAAAGGCAAGGAGCGCTTTGAGCGGGTGCTGGATATTTCAGCGACGCGTGGTCGCATTACCGATCGACATGGCGATTTGCTGGCAGTGTCAACCCCGGTGCGTTCGGTGTGGGCGATTCCTGAAGATGCAGAGCTCAAGCCGCGAGAAGCACGCAGTTTGGCTGCGTTGCTGAGCATTGACGTTCGCGAGTTGAATCGCAAGCTCTTGTCTGACCGTGATTTTATTTATCTCAAACGTCAATTGTCGCCGGATGTGACCGACAAGGTGATGGCGCTTAATTTGCCGGGCATCCATCAAAAAACGGAATATCGCCGCTATTACCCCTCGGGAGAAGTGATGGCGCACATGGTTGGGTTTACCGGGGTGGATGAGTCAGGGCAAGAAGGAGTTGAGCTGGCCTTTAATGACAAGCTGACAGGTAAATCAGGCAGCCGTCGCGTGATCAAGGACAGGCGCGGAAATGTGATTGAAGATGTCGGCAGCATTCATCCGCCGACAGAAGGTCAGGATGTCGCCCTGGCGCTGGATGCGAAGATTCAATATCTTGCTTACACGCATTTGAAGCAGGCGCTGGAGATACACCGCGCCAAAGCCGGCGGTGTTGTGGTGCTGGATGCGCAGAGCGGAGAGATTCTCGCGCTGGTTAATTTGCCGACGTACAACCCGAATAACCGCGTGCGTCTGATCGGTGAGCAACTGCGTAACCGTGCGTTGACGGACAGTTTTGAACCTGGCTCGACCTTGAAGCCTTTTACGATAGGCCTGGCACTGGAAGAGGGCAAAGTGAATGCGGATACGCCGATTCAAACGGCACCCGGAAAATTGCATATCGGCCCGGCGACAATTTCGGATTCTCATGCGCATGGCATTCTCACCGTAGCGCAGGTGATACAAAAATCATCCAATGTGGGCGCTGCCAAAATTGCGCTCTCCATGACGCCCGACGATATGCATGCCATGTTCGAGGCGGCAGGGTTTGGCGCGCCGTTAAAGCTGGGCTTTCCGGGTGAGGTGGGCGGGCATTTGCGGCCAGCGAAAACCTGGCGGCCGATCGAGCAGGCCACGATGTCTTATGGGCATGGAATTTCAGTCACCCTGATTCAACTGGCTAGATCGTATCTGGCCTTTGCGCGCGATGGCGATTTGCCTGCGCTATCGCTCATGAAACAGGAAACGCCCCAGTCGCCTGGCCGCCGCCTGTTTTCGGAAAAAACAGCGCAAGTCGTACGCGCCATGCTGGAGACTGTCGTGCAGCCGGGTGGCACAGCCCCTTTGGCGCATATTCCCGGCTATCGCGTGGCGGGTAAAACCGGTACGGCGCACAAGGTTGAAAACGGACGGTATGCCAATAAATATGTGGCATCGTTTGTGGGTTTTGCGCCGGTGTCCAAGCCGCGTTTGGTGATCGCTGTGATGGTGGATGAGCCCTCGAATGGCAAGTATTACGGCGGTGAAGTGGCTGCACCCGTGTTTGCACAAGTGATGGCAGGCAGTTTGCGCACGCTGGGCGTGGCATTCGATGCGCCCTTGACGCCGCTTGCGCCCTTGCCAACGGACAGCGAATCCGTGCGGGAGGAAATGTGAGCGACAAAACCAATAGTCATGCCATGGAAATTCTGCGTTGCTTGGCGGCGCAAGGCGTGACTGCCCGGCGCTTGGCGAATGATTCGCGTATCGTGCAGCCGGGCGATGTATTTCTCGCTTATCCCGGACACCATGTGGATGGCCGCGCGTTTATGCATGATGCCGTAGCGCGCGGAGCGGCGGCGTTGATTTGTGAGCGCAGCGAAAAAGTCGGCGATGGTGAGACGCCGCGCAGCAAGTCCCCTTGGGGGGCGGCGCAGGCAGAAAAACTCTGGGGCGTGCCCTGTATTGAGGTGCGTGATTTGGCAGCGCAGGCCGGTGAATTAGCTCATTGGGTCTATGGCCGCCCTTCAGAAAAACTATGGCTGGCTGGTGTGACCGGTACCAATGGCAAGACTTCCGTGTCGCAGTGGCTGCTGCAGGCATTGACTCAACTGGGTCAGCGTTGTGCGGTGATTGGCACGCTGGGCAATGGGTTTCCTGGCGCATTGCGCGAAACAGGCTTTACCACGCCGGATGCGTTGGCCGTGCACGCCGCACTCAGCGATTTTGTTCGCGATGGTGCTACGGCATGTTCGATGGAGGTGTCTTCTATTGGCCTAGCCGAAGATCGAGTAGAAGGCGTGCGATTTGATGTGGCGATTTTTACCAATTTCACTCGCGATCATCTGGATTATCACGGCACCATGGCGGCTTATGGAGAAGCTAAAGCCCGACTGTTTGCCATGCCGGGACTCAAAGCCGCCGTGTTGAATCTGGATGACCCTTTTGCGCTACTACTGGCTGACAGGGTGAATGCTGGGGTGCGCAAAATAGGCTACACCCTGGCGTCATCTCCCGCAGGCGCAGAAAAAGTGAATGAGGTGTTGAGAGCGGAACAGTTGCACATGACTGCCACGGACCTGCGTTTTAATTTGCAGGGGCAAGCATTTGTGGCGCCGGTTGTCGGGCGGTTCAATGCGTCGAACCTCATGGCGGTGATTGCTGCCTTGGTTGCGCGCGGTGAGCGCTTGGCAGATATTGCACAAGCGTTGCGGCACTTGCAATCTCCGGCAGGTCGCATGCAGCCCTTGGGCGGAGAAGGTGAGCCGCTGGTGATTGTGGACTACGCCCACACGCCAGATGCATTGGAAAAAGTGCTGACCGTGTTGCGCGAGTTGGTTACCACGCGAGGTGGCCAGCTGATCTGTGTATTTGGGTGCGGTGGCGAGCGTGATGCAGGCAAGCGGCCTGACATGGGGGCGGTAGCCGAGCGTCTGGCCGACAAGGTGGTAGTGACCAGCGATAACCCGCGTCATGAAAGTGCCGAGGCAATTATCAATGACATCTTGCGCGGCATGAAACAGCCGTCGCTGAAGGTGGTCGTCGAAGTGCAGCGCGGCCTGGCGATCACCTCGACAATCAAGGAAGCCCATGCCAGCGATGTGATTTTGCTGGCGGGCAAGGGGCATGAGCCCTATCAGGAAATTGTCGGTGTACGTCATGCCTTCGATGATGTGACCGCCGCAAAGTCGGCCCTGGCGATACGCCGCCAGGAAAGTGCGCTCGGGGTGCGGCGCGATGGTGATTTTCCGGCTATTTCAACGAATCCAAATTCTGCCAACGGAGCAGCGACATGATGACCTTGTTATCCGCAGCGCGAGCGATTGGTGCCCAAATGCAGGGCCCGGACAACACATTTACTGCGGTGACGAGCGATTCGCGGGCTATCCTTGCGGGCGATCTTTTTGTCGCGATCAAGGGCGAGCATTTTGATGGACATGCCTTTGTCGCTGACGCGATTAAACAAGGCGCCGCAGGGGCATTGGTTAGCCAGGCGTTTGCGGCCAGCCACCCGGGCCTGCCGCTGATTGCTGTGGCAGATACGCGGCTGGCACTGGGTGCGCTGGCAGCCGCCTGGCGCGCACGATTCACTTTGCCATTAATCGGTATCACCGGAAGTAATGGCAAAACTACGGTAAAGGAAATGTGCGCAGCAATTTTGCGCACGCAGGGTGGCGAAGTGCTGGCGACGACAGGTAACTTGAATAATGACATCGGCTTGCCGCTGACCTTGCTGAAATTGCGCGATACACATACCGTGGCCGTCATAGAAATGGGTATGAACCATGCGGGTGAAATCAACTATCTCACCTGCTTGGCCAAGCCCACAGTAGCCATGGTGATCAATGCCCAGCGTGCTCATCTGGAAGGTCTTGGAACGGTGCAGGATGTCGGGTTGGCCAAGGGTGAAATTTTTTCCGGTCTGGATGCAGAAGGCATTGCGGTTTTTAATGCAGATGATGCCCAGGCTGAGTTATGGCACACGTTGGCACAAAATAACTTGCAACTGACATTTGGCATGCGCGAGGCAGCCGATGTACACGGTAAATTCACGCCGCATGGTTTTGGTGGCACGCTGCATATGAGTACGCCGTGGGGGGTGACGGATATTCCGCTGGGCGTGCCCGGTCAGCATAACGCCATGAATGCCTGCGCAGCCGCAGCGGCGACGCTGGCAACCGGCGCAACGCTGGAAATGGTGGCGCAGGGCCTGGCTGATTTTCGCGGCGTCAAAGGACGGTTGCAGCGCCGCGCCGGAAAGCGCGGCGCGCTCATTATGGATGACACCTATAACGCAAATCCCGATTCCATGCGGGCGGCAATCGATGTGCTGGCGGGCATTCCGGGGCGACGTATCTTTGTCATGGGGGATATGGGCGAAGCGGGCGAAGCCGCTGCCCAGTTTCATGATGAAGTGGGTGGCTATGCCAAGAGCCATGGCATTGATCGGCTGCTGTGCCTGGGCGAACTATCTGATGCGGCTGCGCATAATTTTGGCGAAGGTGGTGAGCACTTTGCGCACATTGAGGCGCTCATCAAAACCCTGCGCACAGAGCTGGATGAACACACTACGGTGCTTGTCAAAGGTTCGCGCTTCATGCGCATGGAACGTGTCGTGAACGCCATTGTTGAACAAGGCATTGAACAAGATGGTGAGCCTCATTCTTCCACGACAGGAGACACCCATGCTGCTTGAACTCGCCCATTGGTTAGCCCGCGACTATCGTGGTTTCGGTGTGTTCAACTACATCACGTTGCGTGCGGTGCTGGCGACGATGACGGCGCTTGCGATTTCATTCATTTTCGGCCCGATGTTGATTCGGTGGCTGACGGCGAAAAAAATTGGTCAATCGGTACGCAGCGATGGGCCGCAGACGCATCTGATCAAAGCCGGCACACCCACGATGGGTGGTGCCTTGATCCTTCTCTCGCTAGGGGTTGCCACTCTCCTGTGGGCCGATTTATCCAATCGATTTATCTGGGTTGTGCTGTTGGTTACCTTTGGTTTTGGTGCGGTGGGCTGGGTGGATGACTGGCGCAAGGTGGTGTATCGCAATCCCAAAGGGTTATCTGCCCGCGCCAAGTTTTTCTGGCAAACCGTGGTAGGTCTGATTGCTGCGGTGTACATTTCGTTTTCAATTTCAGCACCCAATAATGAACAGGTGATAAAACTTTTCATGCAATGGGTGGGCAGTGGCTTCACACTCGAGCTACCGACGCAGACTGCGCTCATCGTGCCCTTTTTCAAAAGTGTGAGTTATCCGCTGGGCATGCTGGGGTTCATTACGCTCACTTATCTGGTGATTGTGGGTACCAGTAACGCCGTTAATCTGACCGATGGACTCGATGGTCTGGCCATCATGCCGACAGTGCTCGTGGGTGCGGCGTTGGGTTTGTTTACGTACGTCGCAGGCAATGCGGTGTTCTCGAAATATCTGCTCTTGCCGCATATTCCTGGTGCCGGTGAGCTCACGGTTTTTTGCGCCGCCCTGGCGGGAGCCGGGCTGGGGTTTTTGTGGTTCAACGCGTATCCGGCAGAAGTTTTCATGGGAGACGTGGGCGCGCTGGCGCTGGGCTCAGCACTGGGGGCTGTGGCCGTGATCGCACGCCAGGAAATTGTGCTCTTCATCATGGGCGGTGTTTTTGTCGCGGAGACGCTGTCGGTGATGCTGCAGGTGAGCTATTTCAAATACACCAAAAAGAAGTATGGCGAAGGGCGGCGAATTTTGCGCATGGCGCCGCTGCATCATCACTTTGAACAAACGGGCTGGAAGGAGACGCAAGTAGTTGTGCGTTTCTGGATCATCACGATTTTGCTGGTGCTGGTGGGGTTATCCACCTTGAAAATTCGATGAGCTACAGATGATGAGTGAATGGCAAGACAAACACATACTCATACTCGGGCTGGGTGAATCAGGCCTGGCTTCTGCGTGCTGGTGCGCGCAGGCGGGTGCGCGGGTGCGTGTGGCGGATACGCGAGCGAATCCACCGTATCTTGCCGAGCTGCAGCGCCGTGTTACCAGCGCCGACTTTTTGGCCGGTGCATTTGATTTGCATTTGCTGGATGACATTGACCTGGTTGTGTTATCGCCCGGTTTGCCAGGGGATCTGCCTATCGTGCGCCAAGCGATGGTGCAGGGTTTGCCGGTGATTGGGGAAATTGAACTTTTTGCACGCGCTTTGCGTGAATTGAATTTAATGGCACGGACTCCCGCCTCCGTGCTGGCGATTACCGGTACCAATGGCAAGACCACTACTACCGCACTCACGGGGCATGTGTTGCGCAGCATGGGGCAAAGCGTGGGCGTGGCGGGCAATATATCTCCTGCGGCACTGACCGCGCTGGCAAACCATGTAGCGCAAAATGATTTGCCCCGGGTTTGGGTGCTCGAGTTATCCAGCTTCCAGCTCGAAACCACGACCTCGTTGCAGCCGGCGGCGGCGGCTGTGCTGAATATTTCCGATGATCATCTGGATCGATACGATGATCTGGCGGCCTATGCGGCAGTCAAAGCGCGCATCTTTCAGGGCGCGGGTGTGCAGGTTTTGAATCGGCAGGATGTACATGTGCGCGGCATGCGGATTCCAGGCCGCCGCACGATCAGCTTCGGTCTCGATGCGCCACAAACGGCGACAGATTTTGGATTGCGGCAACAGGCAGGTGAGCTATGGCTGGCGCAAGGCGAGCAATGCTTGTTGCCCATCTCCAGGCTGCCAATGCAGGGTTTGCATAATGCAGCCAATGTCATGGCAGCGTTAGCGCTGTGCGTGAGCCTGGGTTATGACGCACAGGAATTATTGCCTGCTGTACTGAGTTTTCAAGGCTTGCCGCACCGGGTTGAAAAAGTGCTCGAGATAAATGGCGTGACCTGGTATGACGATTCAAAAGGCACTAATGTTGGCGCAACCGTGGCGGCGTTAACCGGGATAGGCGGAATTCGGGATCGCAAAATTGTGTTAATTGCTGGAGGCGATGGCAAGGGGCAGGATTTTTCACCCTTGGCATCTGCCGTTGCGCAATCTGCTCGTGCCGTCGTTTTGATAGGCCGCGATGGGCCACTGATTGGCAGCGCACTCAAAGAGGCGGGTGTACCGCTGGTTTTTGCCAGTGACATGAGCGATGCCGTGCAGCAGGCAAATACTCTGGCGCAAAAGAACGACGCGGTATTGCTGTCTCCTGCCTGCGCCAGTTTTGACATGTTCCGCGATTATCGGCACCGGGCAGAAGTCTTTATTGCAGCGGTGAATCGTTTGGTGAAAGCCCCCGCATGAATAATTGGAACGCCGTGGCACGGCCAGCGAATTCCGAGATAGATCCTTTGCTGTTGTGGCCTGCGATCGGCTTGCTGTTCCTCGGCTTGGTCATGGTGTATTCCGCATCCATTGCCATGGCCGAAGGCAGCCGCTTCACAGGTAACCAGTCAGCTTATTTTTTGATACGCCATGGCATATTCCTGATAGTTGGTTTAGGCGCTGCCGCTGCGGCGTTTCAGGTGCCTATGCGCTTGTGGCAACAGGTGTCTAGCTGGCTATTTGTGGCCGGGTTTGTGTTGTTGATTGTGGTGCTGATTCCGCATCTTGGCCGCTCGGTCAATGGTGCTCAGCGCTGGATTGGTTTTGGTCCCATCAATTTACAGCCCTCTGAATTCATGAAATTGTTTGCCGTGCTGTATGCGGCGGATTACACCGCTCGCAAGTTAAGCGATATGGCGAGTTTTAGTCGTGGCTTCGTGCCCATGGCTGGCGTGATGGTTTTGGTAGGCGCTCTTTTGCTGCGCGAACCGGATTTTGGTGCGTTTGTCGTGATCGTCAGTATTGCTGTCGGCATTTTGTTTCTGGGCGGCATCAATGCGCGGCTCTTTAGTGCGTTACTGGTGGTGATGGCCGTGGCCTTTGTCATTTTGATTTGGTCCTCGCCTTATCGACGTGAACGCATATTTGGCTTTATGGATCCTTGGCAAGATGCGTATGGCAAGGGTTACCAGCTTTCCCATGCGCTGATTGCTTTTGGCCGTGGCGAATGGTTTGGCGTGGGGCTGGGTGCCAGTGTGGAAAAACTGTTTTATTTGCCTGAAGCGCATACCGATTTTTTATTGGCCGTGATTGCCGAAGAGCTCGGTTTGTTTGGTGTCTGCGCGGTGATTGGCTTGTTCGCCTTGCTGGTTGAGCGCGCGTTCGCCGTTGGCCGCCAGGCGCTGACGCTGGATCGTGTATATAGCGGCCTGGTGGCGCAAGGCATCGGCATCTGGCTGGGCGTGCAGGGCTTTATCAACATGGGCGTCAATATGGGGCTGTTGCCCACCAAGGGGCTGACCTTGCCGCTGATGAGCTTTGGCGGCTCGGGCATTGTGGCCAATTGCATCACCTTGGCCATACTGTTTCGCGTCGACTGGGAGAATCGTCAGTTGATGAAGGGGCAGTCCGTATGAGGAAGATTTTGATCATGGCGGGCGGTACCGGCGGGCACATCATGCCCGGGCTGGCAGTCGCGGAGCATTTGCGCACACAAGGCTGGAAGATTGCGTGGCTGGGTAACCCGGCGGGCATGGAAGCGAAGCTGGTGGCGGGACGCGGCTATCAAATGGCCTGGCTGAATTTTTCGGCCTTGCGTGGCAAGGGGCTGATGCGCAAGTTGGCTTTGCCCTTGAATTTGCTGCGTGGCTGTGTGGGGGCCTGGCGTGCATTGTCACGCATCCAGCCTGACGTCGTGCTGGGCATGGGCGGATATGTCACCTTTCCCGGCGGGCTGGTGGCGGCAATGCGAGGGATTCCACTGGTTTTGCATGAGCAGAATTCCGTCGCGGGGTTGGCTAATCAGGTGCTTGCAAAAGTAGCGACACGCATCCTTTGTGGCTTTCCTGATGTCTTGCCGCACGGCGTCTGGACAGGTAACCCGGTACGGTCTGATATCGCCGTATTGCCAGCGCCGACTTTTCGCTATGCCGAGCGCACAGGCCCTTTGAATGTGCTGGTCATGGGCGGCAGTCTGGGTGCGCAAGTATTGAACGAGGCGGTGCCCAAAGCCTTGGCGTTGATGGCAGAAGATCAGCCACCCAATGAGTTGCCCAGCGGGTTGCCAAATGGGTTGCCCGACGTGGTGCCGAATGTAGTGCCAAACATAGTGCATCAGGCGGGTGAAAAACATCTGCCGGAGCTGCAAGCGCGGTATGCCGAGCTGGGCGTCAATGCCAATTGCGTGGCATTCATCGCGGATATGGCCGGCGCCTATGCCTGGGCTGATCTGGTGATTTGTCGTGCCGGTGCGCTCACGGTGGCCGAGCTCGCGGCAGCCGGTGTGGCGAGTGTGCTGGTGCCGTACCCGCATGCAGTGGATGACCATCAAACAAGCAATGCGCAATTTTTAGCGCAGGCCGGTGCCGCTATTTTGTTGCCGCAGAGCGAATTGACGGCTGAGCGTTTAACAATGATTTGCAATGTGCCACGCAGCCAGTGGGCGCAAATGGCCGAGAAGGCGCATGCGCTGGCACGGCCGCAGGCTACGGCGGATGTGGCGCAGCAATGTGCGGATCTGGCGAAATGAACAAGAAGGAAAAAGGAATGAACCATGCGGCATAAAGTCAAACGCATTCACTTCGTCGGTATTGGCGGTGCGGGCATGTCCGGCATCGCCGAGGTGCTGGCGAATCAGGGTTTTGAAGTCAGTGGCTCGGATCTGGCCGCGAGTGCCACCACGCGCAGACTGGCGGCGTTGGGGGTACGCATTGCAATCGGACACACGGCAGACAATGCGGCGCAGGCCGATGCCGTCGTGGTGTCGACCGCAGTGGCAGAGACCAATCCCGAAGTGGTCATGGCGCGCTCGCGCCATGTGCCGGTGGTGCCACGGGCACAAATGCTGGCTGAACTGATGCGCATCAAACAGGGCATTGCCATTGCGGGCACGCACGGCAAAACCACGACAACCAGCCTGGTGGCAAGTTGCCTGGCCGAGGGCGGGTTAGACCCGACATTCGTGATTGGTGGCCGCTTGGTTTCAGCTGGCGCCAACGCAAAGCTGGGTACGGGTGAATTTCTGGTGGCAGAGGCGGATGAATCGGATGCGTCGTTTTTATTTCTTTCGCCGGTGATTGCGGTGATAACAAATATTGATGCCGATCACATGGAAACTTACGGGCATGATTTTTCACGGCTCAAGCAAGCCTTCGTGGATTTTTTGCATCGTCTGCCGTTTTATGGCGTGGCCGTGGTGTGCGCGGATGATGCCAATGTGCGTGAGATATTGCCGCGTGTGGCCAAACAAGTGGTGACGTATGGCATCGATAGCGAGGCTAATTTTCGTGCCGAAAATATCCAGGCCGATGGCGGCGTGATGCGCTTTGATTGCGTGCGCAAGAATGGCACCGTATCGCGCTTGCCCATCGTGCTGAATTTGCCCGGTCGGCACAATGTATTGAATGCCCTGGCTGCCATTGCGGTAGCGACAGAAGTCGGCGTTGGTGACACGGCGATTATTCGCGCATTAGCCGAATTCAAGGGTGTGGGGCGGCGCTTTCAGCGCTATGGCGAAATGGCGAAAGCCAGTGGAGGCCACTTCACCTTGATTGACGATTACGGCCATCATCCCGTGGAGATGGCGGCTACCATCAGCGCTGCCCGCGCGGCTTTTCCGGGGCGGCGTTTGGTGCTGGCGTTTCAACCGCACCGGTATACCCGCACGCGCGATTGTTTTGAAGATTTTGTCAAAGTGTTGTCCAGCATTGATGTGTTATTGCTGGCAGAGGTTTATGCCGCAGGCGAAGCCCCGATTGTGGCCGCAGACGGGCGCACGCTAGTCCGCGCAGTGCGCGTTGCGGGCAAGGTAGAACCTGTCTTTGTTGAAGAGATTACGGCTATGGCGCAAACCATTCGCGACACAGTGCAAGATGGTGACGTGGTAATCACCATGGGTGCCGGATCCATCGGCACGGTGCCGATACAGTTGGCAACTGAGAGTGCACATGCCCATGGCTGAACTGCCTCGTGGCCACTTGTGCGAGAACGAGCCTATGGCGCGGCATGTTTCCTGGCGCGCGGGCGGCGTGGCGCGACACGCATTTTTTCCGGCGGATAGGGAGGATTTGGCAAGCTTCATGCACACCTTGCCGCACGATGAGGCGGTATTGATGGTGGGTCTTGGCAGCAATCTGCTGGTGCGCGATGGCGGATTTGCCGGTACGGTTATTTTTACGCACGGCGCTTTGGCCGGGTTGTCTCGACTGGCGCTGGAGGACGACGGCACGGTGTACGCCGAGGCGGGCGTGGCGACTCCCAAGCTTGCACGCTTTGCGGCGAATCATGATTTTTCCGAAGCGGAATTTTTCGCCGGCATTCCGGGCACCGTCGGCGGCGCGCTGGCCATGAATGCCGGGTGCCACGGCGGGGAAACCTGGCATTACTTGACGCGTGTGCTGATGATGAATCGGCAAGGCGAATGTGTGCTGCGTAGCGTGGATGAATTTGAGATTGGCTACCGTCATGTGCGACCTCGGTTTGGTGCGGATGAAATTTTTGCCGCAGCGTGGTTTCGCTTTCCGCGCGGACAATCTGCCGTAGCGCGAGCGCGTATTCGCGAATTGCTGGCGCGACGCATTGCCACTCAGCCACTCGGTTTGCCCAATGCGGGGTCGGTTTTCAGAAACCCGCCGGGAGATCACGCGGCACGCTTGATTGAGGCGGCAGGGCTTAAAGGCATTTGGTTAGGTGGGGCACAGGTTTCTGAAAAGCATGCGAATTTCATCGTTAATCCTGACGGCAAGGCGACAGCAAATGAGATAGAAATGCTCATAGACAAAATTCGATTGAAAGTGCATGAAAAGTTTGCTGTAGAGCTCGTGCCTGAGGTGCGAATTTTTGGAATAAATGCGGTTGAGGAAAATCTGTGAATTTTGGCAAAGTAGCCGTCATGATGGGCGGCAAGTCGGCGGAGCGTGACGTTTCATTAAAAAGCGGAGCGGCGGTTCTGTCGGCACTGCGCTCTGCGGGAATTGATGCCGCTCCGTTTGACCCGCAGGACAAGCCCCTTGAAGCCCTGCATGGCGAAAATTTCAATCGTGTGTTTATCGCGCTGCATGGGCGAGGTGGCGAGGATGGCAGCCTGCAAGGCGCACTGAATCTGCTGAATATTCCTTATACCGGCAGTGGCGTGCTGGCTTCAGCTCTGGCGATGGATAAATGGCGGTGCAAATTGGTCTGGGCTGCAGCAGGCCTGCCCGTGCCTGACTACGAGATTGTGACACCGACCAGTCATTTTGCTGAAATTGAAGCGCGGTTGAACTTGCCGCTGTTTGTGAAGCCGGCCAATGAAGGCTCCAGCATTGGTATTAGCAAGGTAAAAGAATCCGGCAGCCTGCATGCGGCGTTTGCGCTGGCCGCGCAATATGACGCATGCGTCATTGCAGAACGATTCCTGGCCGGCGGTGAGTTTACCGTGGGGATTATTGGTGATCAGGCGTTGCCAGTGATCCGTATTGTTCCGCAAACCGAATTTTATGATTTTGCCGCCAAGTATTCACGTGATGACACTCAATACCTGATTCCGAGTGGCTTAGGCGAAGCGCGCGAGGCAGAAATCCGGGCCATGGCATTGCGTGCGTTTCGGGTATTGGGTGGTCGCGGTTGGGGGCGCATTGACGTGATGCTGGACGCGGAAGGCCGCGCCTGGTGTCTGGAGGCCAATACCTCGCCGGGCATGACGGATCACTCGCTGGTGCCCATGGCGGCAAAGGCGGCGGGAATGTCGTTCGGCGATCTGGTGGTCAAGTTGCTGGGGGAGGCGCGCTGTGATTAAAGTTCGATTGCGCGGCAGTGGTCGCAATGATCGTAATGGAAACAGTAGTCGAAACAGGGACGCTCGCAGCAAGGTTGGTAATGCGCGTGTGCAGGCAAATGGCAACGGTAACCTGTTTTGGAATTCTCCCCGGTTGATTAACTCGGTGGCCGATGTCGTTTTTATTCTGGGTGGCGTTCTTCTGGCCTGGGCCGCAGTCATGGTCTTGCAGCGTTTGCCCATCTTCCCCCTAAAAACGATCATTGTGACTGACGCCGTTCAGCAAGTTTCTGCTACGCAAATTGAGCAGGTAGCGCGAACAGTGATCAGCGGAAATTTTCTCACTGTTAATCTGGCCGCAGCGCAGCGTTCTTTTGAACAATTGCCCTGGGTGCGGCGCGCCAGCTTGCGCCGTCAGTGGCCGGATAGCCTGGTGCTGTCTTTTGAGGGGCAGCGTCCCGTGGCGCAGTGGTCGTCACTGGATGGTGAAGCGCGGTTAGTCAATGATCTTGGTGAGGTGTTTGTTGCTGCGGCACCAACAGGAATGTCGCTACCGGTTTTTTCAGGGCCGGAAGGCTCAGCAGCCCAAATGCTCACACGCTATGGTGAGTTTTCGGTGCAATTGGCGACGGTGCAACGTGATCTGGTAGCGCTGCGACTTTCCCCACGTGAAGCATGGCAGCTCAAGCTGGATGACGGTGTCGTGCTCGAACTGGGGCGCGATCAGCCTAAAACGCCGTTGGCTGAACGTCTGACACGATTTACCACCCACTATGCCCATGTGAAGGATCGTGTGCACGCATTGAGCGTGGTGGATATGCGGTATCCCAATGGATTTGCCCTGAAGGCGAAAAAAAGTTAATGAGTAAAGACACCTATGAGTAAAGATGTAAAACGTGATCTGATTGTTGGTCTCGATATCGGTACGTCAAAAATCGTCGCCATCGTCGGTGAGGTTGATGTTGAAGGACGCCTTTCTGTACTCGGAATGGGTATGCAGGAATCCACAGGCATCAAGCGTGGCATGGTAATCAACATTGAAGCGACGGTGAATTCAATTTCTAAAGCCATTGCGGAAGTTGAGATGATGGTTGGTTGCAAGGTGCGCGAGGTATACACGGGAATTGCCGGCAGCCATATAAAAAGCAAGGATTCAGATGGCATGGCAGTCGTGCGCGATAAAGAAGTCACATCATTCGATGTGGAACGCGCGATTGAAGCGGCCAATGCCACGCCGATTTCTGCGGATGACCAGATTTTGCACACGTTGGTGCAAGAGTTCATCGTGGATGGTCAGGATGGCGTCAAAGAACCCATCGGCATGGATGCACGACGGTTGGAAGTGAGAGTGCATCTCGTCACGGGTGCGGTGACCGCCGTGCAGAACATCGTTAAATGCGTACACCGTTGCGGGTTGGAGGTAGTTGACCTGGTATTGCAACCACTGGCCTCGGGTTATGCCGTGCTCACGGACGACGAAAAGGATGTGGGTGTTTGCCTGGTTGATATTGGCGGCGGCACGACGGATATTGCTGTGTTTGTGCAGGGAGCTATTCGGCACACGGCAGTGATTCCGATTGCAGGCGATCAGGTAACCAACGATATCGCGATTGCGTTGCGCACATCAACACAGGACGCGGAAGAAATCAAAATGCGCTTTGGTGTCGCACTTCAGCAGTTAGCTAACACAGAAGAAATGATCGAGGTTCCAGGTGTTGGCGACCGACCGGGATCCCAGCTTTCACGGCAAACCTTGGCGGGGTTTATTCAGCCACGAATCGAAGAGATTTTTCAGCAGGTGCAAGAAGAGCTGCACCGTAGTGGCTATGAGCGCCTTTTGCGTGCGGGCATTGTGCTGACCGGAGGCGCTGCGCAAATGCCGGGTATGACTGAGTTAGGCGAGGAGATTTTTCATAATTCGGTGAAATTGGTCACGCCGATTTATGAAGGAAATTTGCGTGATTTTGTACGCAACCCGCGGTATTCCACTGCGATGGGTTTGCTGTTGGAGGGCGTGGCGCAGCGCCAGCGAGGAATGAAAGTACAGCACCCCAGGACATTTGCGCAGGTTTTGGGGCGTATGCGGGCATGGTTCGGTAAAAATTTTTAGTTAGTCAGTGATCGTTGGTGGCTTATCGGTTTTTTGATTGGTTTTGATTATGCAGTTATTTTTAAAGGAGACGACAATGTTTGAATTAGAGGAAGTTTCATCGCAGGAAACTGCATCCGGTACTACGGTTATTAAAGTGATAGGTGTCGGTGGCGCGGGTGGTAATGCGGTTGAGCACATGATTCGTGAAGGTGTCGGCGGTGTGGAGTTCATTTGCTGCAATACCGATTCACAAGCGCTGGATAAAAGCAGTGCGCATGTCAAGCTGCAACTCGGGCCAGGCCTGGGTGCAGGCGGCAAACCCGAAAAAGCCAAAGCGCTTGCACAGGCCGATCGAGTGCGCATTGCTGAAGCGCTGGAAGGTGCGCACATGGTATTCATTACCGCCGGTATGGGCGGGGGCACCGGCACCGGTGCCGGCCCCGTGATCGCTGAAGTCGCGCGTGAATTAGGCATACTGACCGTTGCCGTGGTGACCAAGCCATTTGAATATGAGGGTCGGCGCAAGCGGCTGGCTGAAGAGGGTGTGTCTGAGTTTGAAAAGCATGTTGATTCGTTAATTGTGATTCTTAACGAAAAGCTCGAAGAGGTTCTGGGTGATGATGTCAGCATGCTGGATGCATTTAAAGCAGCAGACAATGTGTTGCGTAATGCTGTCGGCGGCATTGCCGAGATCATCAATGTGCCAGGCTTGGTTAACGTCGATTTTGAAGATGTGCGTACGGTCATGGGCGAGATGGGCAAGGCCATGATGGGTTCCGCGGTCGCTTCTGGTGTTGATCGCGCGCGTATTGCTGCTGAAGAAGCGGTGGCCAGTCCGTTGCTGGAAGGCATCGAGTTGTCCGGCGCTCGTGGCGTGTTGGTTAATATCACGGCGAGCAATACGCTGGGCTTGAAAGAGTACAAGGATGTGATGAATACCATTCGTCAATACACTGCTGCCGAGGCGACGGTGATTTGTGGTGCTGTGTTCGATGCGTCAATGGAAGATCAATTGCGGGTGACGGTGGTTGCAACCGGCTTGGGCGCGATCTCGGGCAAGGCACGCAAGCCGGAAATGAAAGTTGTTGAGACGATCGGGCGCACTGGCACCGATGGTTTCTACGTATTTGACAACACGATGGGGCAGGTTGATTTGTCGAGCGTCGCATCAAGTTTGCGCATGCCGCGTAACAGCCAAGCCGAAGCAATGGCGGCGTCTGGTGTTGATAAATATGACATTCCTGCTTTTTTGCGTCGCCAACAAGATTGAGCGACGTTAGTTCGGGAAGCATGCGCCACAAGGACGTCTCCGCCTTGTGGTGTTTCGCTTTGCTTGGCGGGGTTAATCCACATGATAAAATTAAATCAATGCCATGGTTAAGGCATTGTTTTTTTGATGTTGGTTTTCCCTACGTCTAATTTACAGACCCGTTCAAATTCACTATGCTGCGTCAGCGAACACTAAAGTCATTGGTTAAAACCACTGGGGTGGGGCTTCACTCCGGGGCAAAGGTTTCGCTAGTGTTGCGTCCAGCGCCCGTTGATACAGGCGTTGTTTTTCGCCGAGTGGATTTAACGCCCCCAGTCGATCTGAAAGCCGACCCTTTTGGCGTTGGCGATACCCGCATGGCTTCTTGTTTGGAGCAAAACGGAGCAAAAATCTCTACCGTAGAACACCTCATGTCCGCTTTGGCTGGTTTAGGCATTGATAATATTTATATCGATGTTGACGCGGCTGAGTTACCGATCATGGATGGCTCGGCCGCGCCTTTTGTTTTTCTGTTGCAGTCTGCAGGCATTGAGGAGCAGTTGGCTGCGAAGAAGTTCATTCGCGTCAAGAAAATGGTTGAAGTCAAAGAGGGTGATAAATGGGCTCGGCTGTCACCCTTCGATGGTTTCAGTCTCGATTTCTCAATAGCTTTTGCCCATCCGGCGGTTGCCCAGTCAGGTTCTAGTGCGCATATTGATTTTGCCGATCAATCTTATATCCGCGAAGTCGCCCGTGCGCGAACATTCGGCTTCATGCAGGATGTTGAGGTACTACGTGAGCAGGGGTTAGCCTTGGGTGGCAGCCTTGAAAATGCCATCGTGATGGATGAATATCGGGTTTTGAACAATGATGGGCTGCGCTATGCGGATGAATTCGTCAAACACAAAATACTCGATGCCATCGGTGATCTTTATTTGGCAGGTCACCCGCTACTTGCTGCGTTTTCTGCCTATAAATCTGGCCATGCGTTGAATAATGCCCTGCTACGCGCCCTGCTAAGTGATGCATCCGCTTGGGAGATAGTGAGTTTCCTGCATGTAGAAGACGCTCCGGCCAAAGTGGCGGCGCTTTATCCGCAACTGGCTTGATCAAGCATAGTCATCTAGGGTTTCCCAGCCATGCTGTTCCTCCGAGTGATTGGCATACTTACCGCGATAACCATAGGCAGTAGTGTTCTGGCCTGGTTATTTACGCGTGATCGCCGCTACTTGCACCTGGCTGGTCGCGTGACCAAGGGCGCTCTGATCGTAGCGCTGACTATCCTGGTATTGATGGCGGCTGAGCGACTGATTATTCTGTAACTGTCTTTATCAATCGGTCAATTGCACGCTTGAGTGCAGACTCTGATGGCAAATTCTGCGCCAGCAAAGTGAGCCCCTGCTTTTGTTGATTACCAGGCAAAACCGGTCTTTGATAAGTCTCTTTGGGTCGAATCGAGGGATGGGCCTGCACGCTGACGCCAATTTCGGTCACTTTTGCTGTTGAAGATGTTAATGCAGAGGCAATTCGTGGGCCTAATTGCCTCACTTTTGCGGCGACGGCACTGTTGCTTGTATGAATAAAAATCTTCCCCAGCCGAAAGTTTGCTACCCGGGCATGGGGACGCAGCGGCTCGGGAAGTACGGTTTCCAGGGTGCGTTGAAACGCCAGGAGGCGTTGCGCGTGAGCAGCCAGCCGTGCCAAACCTTCCGTTGAGACCAGATGTTCCTGGAGGCTCTTTGCCATCAGTTTAAATAATTCCAGAAAGGGAGTAAGCATGCATATTATTCTCGTCCCGGATCGGTTGGCAACAACCAGAAGAATTAACTTGAATGATGCCATAGCTGGGCAGTAAATTAACGGCGACGTCAGAGGGATAG
>WOZP01000025.1 GCA_011620215.1 Rugosibacter sp. | reverse complement strand
CTTACCACGTGGGCTGGACCCATGCGGCTTCGCTCAGTGTGCTCGGTGGTGAGTTAACTGCTTTGTCGGGTAACAAAATGGTGCCACCAGATGGCGCAGGCACACAAATCACAACACGCTTTGGCCATGGTTTGGGTATTTTGACCAACGCAGGCCCGGCATTATTGAGCGGCCCCGTTGGCGAATTGGCGCGTAAATGGTATGCCGAGAACCGCCCTAAAGTGGCTGAAAAGCTGGGCAAAACACGTGGTGGTTACTATGGTAGCCACTTTAACTCAAACGTGTTCCCGAATAACTCTTACCTGTGGGGCACCAACACATTCAAAGTGTGGGCACCACGTGGGCCACGCAGTATTGAAGTATTTACCTGGGGCATCGTTGAGAAAAACATGCCTGACGAAGTTAAAGAAGCTGTGTACGACATGGCAACGCGCACTTTTGGCACAGCCGGCATGCTCGAAGGGGACGATGCAGACAACATGGAATCAATGACCCAGCTCAATCGTGGGCGGCAGATTCGTAAAGGTCGCCTGAACTCGCAAATGGGCATGGGTGGCGATAAAGTGGATGAAGAAAGCGGCGCAATCATGGGCGAATCCTCTGTGGGTGAAACATCCTACCGGGGTTACTACCGTGCCTATCGTGAATTCCTCATGGCTGAAAGCTGGGATGACTTGCTGAAAGCGGATCCCGATGCCTGGAAGCGTGAGTTTTTAGGCAAGTAAGTCAGAATCATCATTAATCTGAGTTACTTGAGCCATAACTCAACTTATCTCAATTCAAGCAAAAAAACAAAAGTGAGGGAAGCCCCAATGGACGGATTAAAAGCAGTAGCACATGATATTTATCATGAAATCGAACAAACGATATATCGCGAAGCACGCTTGATTTGCGATGAGCGCTTGCGTGAATGGCTGGACACCATGATTGATCAGGATATTCTGTATCAAGCTGTCTCTCGCCAGCTACGTGTGCGTAAAGACTCCCGCTATGCTGCTAAAGATCATGTGAATATCTTTAACGAGAATTATCACTATCTTGCCATGCGCGTGGCACAAAGCGAATCACCCATGCAATGGACGGCTGACCCGCGTGAAATTGTGCGGCACTTCATCAACAACATGGAAATCTATGAAGGTGAAAAGCCTGGCGAGTATCGCGTGTTTACCAACTGCCTGGTTGTACGCAACCGCCGCATCTATGAAGAAATGACCTACAGCTACTCACGTAAAGATGTCTGGCGTAAAGATGCCAACGGGCAGTTTCGCCTGGTTAAACGGCTGAGCGAGATTGATGAGCGGTTTATGCGCGGTAAAAATCTGAATTTCATTTTGTAATATGTTGTAAATAAGCAACACGGTCTGAAAAGATTGTTTTACTGACTTTTTTGATGTATTTTTCGCAGCGTAACAGTCTATTCGTTACGGAAATACAGAAATGGCAATATAAAAAATAAGCTTTAAAAAAGCGGGAGAAAAGCAAGAAAAGCTTGAAGTTTTGCTTTGTTTGCTTCTTTGTTGTTGATCTGATTCTTGATGTTCAATTCACAGTAACAATGCCGTTGTAACCAAGTTTGCACGACGTTCGGTGCGACTAATTTTTAACCTCAGGAGGGGAAATTAATGACTCAGAAACGACTAGAAAAGTCGGCGCTGGTGACACGGTGGCTACGTGCCAGCCTCGTTCCATTGCTGCTGACTGGGTTTGCCAGCCCAATGCTGCATGCCGAAGATGGGCTGCCGAGCATTTCACCGAGTGTTTCACAAAGCAGTGGCGAAACGAAAATCTATTATGAAAACGACACGCGCATGCGTGGCAAGGATGCTACAGGCAATCGTGTTGGTCTGTCCAAGTTCCGTAACACCCTCAAGGTTGAGCACAAGCGTGATCTAGGTGATGGCTGGGCCTTTAAGGGCATCTTCCGTGGTACGTACGATGGTGTGTATGACATCAATGATGAAGAGTATGGCAAGAATGCCGGTGGCCCGATTAATGTGTCAGAGAGGTCAGGTCTAAGTTTCGGAATGGGTGTGCCTGGGGCAACGCCGACTTCAGTTCCCTACGGTAGTAGCTTCGTTGGCCCCGGAATTGGTCTCGTAGCGAATATTGATCAAATCGCTTTTTTAAGCGGCGGAGCACTAACAACAACAGGTACATTTTCGGGTCAGCAAAATTTTAATCTAGCAAGTAACCCTAATCAGGGTCTGCAGCATCTAGGCCAGCGCTGGAATACCGGCTATTCGGGTACGGATTTTGGTAACCCGGGGTTTGGCAATCTTGATCTTCCTGTGCCGGTTCGCCCATGTGATGTTGATCGGCGTGGTTGTGCTGACTTCGGCGGCTATGGAGATCTCACCAGCAATGCGCTCAAAGCACCTGAGTTCAATGGGCGCCTGGACTTTATTCGTGAGTTCTATGCCCAAAAAACATGGGATCTGGCGGATGGTAAGCAATTTAATATCAAGGTCGGTAAGCAGCAGGTAGTCTGGGGCCGCAGCGATTTGTTCCGTGTACTGGACGTGATTAATCCGCTGGATTACTCGCGTAACAGCATTTATGACGAGTTTGAGGATACCCGTATCCCCATGTGGATACTGCAAGGCAACTACCGCATGGGCGCCAGCGATTCACTCTCTGAGCGCAACGTGCAAGTCGTGTGGAACTTTGATCAGTTCCGCGCCAATAATCTAGGGCAATGTGGCACGCCTAATGCCGTGCTTGAGGCAGGCTGCTTCTTTCGCGCGGCGAAAAGTGCCTGGGACTACGGTGCAACGATTGGTAATCTAGCGCCAGCTGGACTTTTGGGTGGTCCTTCGGGTCCTTATAATCCTGCTGGCATGGCAGTCACAGTCCCCACGCATCAGGCGGGTATTCGCAATGTGGAATTACCCAACTGGTCATTGAAGAACACGCAGATTGGTTCGCGTTTTGAGGGCGTAAGCAAAGACGGTACGATTGCATTTTCGGTCAATGGGTTGATTGGTCGTTCGCAAATGCCTTCCCTGCGCGCTATTCGCCCGTCTGCTTTAGCATTTGATATGTATTTTCCCCGCATCAGTGTGCTGGGCGGCTCGATGGATTTTAACGTCGAAGCGCTTAACACGACGGTTCGTCTGGAAGGTGCTATGACGCATGGTGAAGAACTAACCGACACATCACAGTCAAGTGCAACTTCAAGACACAGAATTTGGCGTAGTGTGATTGGTCTTGACCGTCCGACCCAGATCGACTGGATTAACCCAGAGCGTACCACCCTGATTTCTGCCCAGTTCTTCTGGCAGCATATCGTGGGCTTTAACGAAACCAGTGTCCCTAATATCGGTGCTTTTGGCTACCCATTGGGAGGCTCAAATGTCAAAACAGGTACGGTAGGTTGGAAGGATAACCATCTCTTTACTTTGGTGGTCAGTGCGCAATATATGCAAGACCGCTTGAACCCGCAATTGGTCTTCGCGCGTGACATTGAAGCTCGTGCCAACATCATTCAGCCCACTGCCACTTTCCTCTACACCGATAAGCTGAAGTTCAAGGTTGGTGCCAACTACAAGTGGCAGACAGGCAACATGGATCGCTACGCCTTTACTGATGGTCGCGGCCTGACGGGTACCTTGTCTGCGAGTGGACAACCTCCCGGCTTCCCAGTTGACACGGGCGTCGGCGGTCTTGAAGCGCTTGGCCGCTTTAAAGCTGGCATTATTGGCTCGGCGGTAAAAGAAGATGAAATTTTCTTCAATATGCAGTATCAGTTCTGATTTTTCTTATAAAGGAAACCATGATGTTTAGAATCAAAAAACATACTGTACCTCTCATCGCCAGTCTGGTGATGGGTGTTGTCGGTACCGCGTTTGCGGCGACTGATGCTGAAATTGATGCCTTCTTTCATCCCTATGCCAAGGGCTTTCCCTCGGCACCGGGGGTGAAAGAAGGTGTGGTGATCGACAAGGGTAACGTTGATCAGTTCAAGGATGTTCTGTCCCCTCGCGTCTATGATCAGGTCAAAGCAGGTAATACTTCTATTACCGTCGGCAAGCAACTCACCGCTGCCGCCCCTGCTGCCTTTGTTGCTGCGTCGAAAAAGACGGCTGCTAAAGTAAAAGTTCAGTTTGGCAAAGGGAAAATCGAGGGTTACGAGGGTGGTATGCCTTTCCCCTACGAACCTTCGGCGAGCGATCCGAATGCGGGGGAAAAGCTGGCCTGGAATAACCGGTACAGTTTAGAAATCCCTGATGATATTACGATGGGCCCCTTTGTTTGGGAATATCGCGATGGCAACACCGGGAAAATCAACCGTACGGTCGATTTTGACCCGTCCTACGTATCCAATACAGGGCACCGGACCCTCAATAAGCCGGAAAATTTGCCTGGGTCGGATGAGTTTTTCAACTTGCTCATGCTCGCTGTTAAATCGCCACAGGATTTAAAAGATACGGTGTTGCTGTTCAAGCGCCGTGTGGATAGTTCCAGGGATGACGACGGCCAGTTGTATTTGGGCTTTCAGCGTCGTGCACGTCGGTTATCGACGTCAGCCACAACGGATCCGTTCTTAGGTTCCAACGCGATGATCGAAGAGTTCCGTGGCTTTAACGGTAAAGTGAGCGACTTTAACTGGAAGTTCATCGGCACCAGAAATATCCTGGCACCTTACTATTCGCACAAAGATGCCAAGTTGCGCGATGACTATAAAACGGCCGATTGGCGTGCCCCAGCTTTTGTGGGCAAGGGGCAATGCTGGGCCGCAGTGCCTTGGAGTTTGCGCAAGGTTTATGTTGTCGAAATGACACCAAAACGTGCCGATCACCCGATCTCCAAGCGGACGCTGTACTTTGATGCCGAGTCTTTCCACGGCATGCTCAGTGAAGTGTATGACCGTAAAGGCGAATTCTGGAAACTCTGGATAGTCGGTGCTGGTCATCCCTCCGGACAGCTACCGGCAGTAGCTAAAAAAGGCATTTGGACGTGGGATTCTGGTTCGATGATTGATGTTCAGGCGGTGCAATGTACAACGCTGAACTTCCGTGTATCTTCGTTGGATCCTATTCCACCAAACGTTTATACGCTTGAATATATTCGTTCGCGTCAATAAGCAGTTCGTTTAGACTACCCAGGCCGCTTGCATCATTGCAGGCGCCTGGGTTTTTTTATATCAAGGAGAAGAGCATGGGTTGGTTAGAAAATGATGTGGCATTGATCAGCGGTGGCGGTTCTGGCCTGGGACGCGCACTGGTTGAACGGTTTATTCAAGAAGGTGCCCGCGTGGGTGTGATTGAGCGTGATGCAGCTAAAGTGCAAAAGCTCAGCCAGGATTTTGGTGACAAGGTCTGTGCAACGCAAGGTGATATCACTCAGTACACGGATAATGAAAAAGCGGTGCAAGCGACCGTAGCCAGATTTGGCAAGATTGATACGTTCATTGCCAACGCAGGTATTTTTGACTTTTTCATGAAGCTCGCGCATACCGAGGCTGAAAAAGTTGGCTCTGCATTCGACGAACTGATGGCGGTGAATGTGAAAGGTGGCATTTTGGGGGTGAAGGCCGCATTGCCCGAGTTGCTAAAAACCCGTGGTAACGTGATTTTTACTATCTCCAATGCAGGCTTTTATCCCGATGGTGGCGGCGTGATCTACACTGCATCCAAACATGCCCTGGTTGGTGTAGTCAAACAGCTTGCCTATGAGCTGGCGCCCAAAGTACGTGTGAATGGCGTAGCGCCAGGGGGCATGAAAACCGAGCTGGGTGGTCTAAAAGCGACTGGTACGGAGGGCACCAAACTGAATCAGCTGGATAATCTTGAAGACATGGTGAAACATATTACGCCTCTGCATGTCATGCCATCGCCCTCGGATTATTGTGGCGCTTATGTGCTGCTCGCGTCGCGCGCCAATTCGTCGGCAACGACGGGGGCCTTTATCAATACCGATGGTGGTATCGGCATGCGTGGTTTTATGACCACCGCTGGTGGTGATGATCTATAACCTATAACCTATTAACGAAAAAGATATAACGATGGATACCAAACAACTTCGTAATGCGCTGGGCAGTTTTGCTACCGGCGTTACCATCATCACGACACGTGATGAAGCGGGCGGCGCTATTGGCGTAACGGCGAATAGTTTTAATTCGCTCTCGCTTGACCCGCCACTGGTGCTGTGGAGTATCGGGGTCAAAGCATTCAGTTACCCGGCGTTTGCCAAAGCCACACATTTTGCGGTGCATGTTTTGGCGGCAGATCAGCAAGCTTTGTCGGATCGTTTTGCACGGCCTTCGACTGAAAAGTTTGATGGTGTTTTGTTTGAACATGGACTGGGTGAAGTGCCCTTGTTCCCGGGGTGCGCAGCGGTGTTTGAATGTTCGACAGAGCGCTGTGTTGAAGGCGGCGACCATGTCATAATGATCGGGCGTGTAGAGCGTTTTAGCGTGAATGAGTCGGCTCTGCCGTTGATGTTTTATCGAGGACGCTACGCCATACCGGAAGCCGGGGGGATTTTTTCGCCACCTGCCAAGGTGTAAGCTTCGACTGCTTAGGCTTTGCGCAAAAGATTTTGTGCCGGGTTGGTTTTACCAGCTAGATTATATAAACGAAGGAGATTCTCATGGGAGTTACCCGAATTGGTCACGTCGCTTTGCGCGTGATGGACATTGCCGCATCTGTTAACCACTATACGAAGGTGGTTGGCATGGATGTTACCCACCGTGACAGCGATGGCACCACGTACTTGAAATGCTGGGATGAATGGGACAAGTATTCTGTCGTGCTCAAACCATCTGATCGCGCACAGCTTGACCACATTGCTTATAAGGTAGAAAACGATGCCGATCTGGACGTGTTGGGCAAGCGCGTGGCGGATGCAGGCGTTGCAGTGAGCAAACATGCAGCGGGCGAGCTCACTTTTTGTGGCCGCTCGATCAGCTTTATGTTGCCCAGTGGGCAGCGTATGTATCTTTTTGCACAGAAAGATTTCCTGGGCAAGGATGTGGGCGTAATGAACCCTGATCCATGGCCAGATTCAAGGCATGGCATTGGCGCGCATTGGCTGGATCATTGCCTCATTCTGGGCGAATTGAACCCGGAAAAAGGGATTAACCGCGTGGCTGACTGCCATGATTTCCTAAAAGGCGCACTGGATTTTCGTCTGACCGAGCAGGGCATGGTCGGCCCGAATCACTCAGTCATGGCGGCAGCGTTTTTGACGCGTACGGTCAAGCCGCATGATATTGCTATTGTTGGCGCACCCACTAATGGGTTCCATCACTTGTCGTTTTTCTTGGATGGCTGGCATGACATTCTGCATGCGGGTGATATTTTGTCCAAAAATCGCGTCAAGATTGAATTATTGCCCTCGCGACACGGCATCACGCGCGGCGAAACGATTTACTTCTTTGACCCGAATGGCATCCGTAACGAAACTTTTGGTGGTTTGGGCTATGCAGCACACCCTGATATGCCGGTCATTACCTGGGTAGAAGAAGAAATGGCACGCGGAATTTTTTACACCGCGCGTGAGTGGGTGGATTCTTTTTCCAGTGCCTACACCGCAGTTTGATGCACCGTATCACCAAGGCCGACTTTTTCCGCGATTGATGCTAAGGCAGCGGTTAAAGGCGGCATAATAAAAACAAAAACGGCAGCCTGTGCAGGCTGCCGTTTTTGTTTGTACTTTCGAGTCTGGCTAAGCATTGGGTAGCATTATCTATTTGCTGTTCAAATATGGCATATTAGAAATGGCGATTGACCTGGAAGGCGCTGAGCGGCATACTAGCCTGATAAAAAAATGACTATGTCGTTAATTTCAATAATAAATATTGAGGGAGAACAAATGAGCAAATCCTGTTTTGTGAATCAACCCATCATCGATTGGGCTGCGGCTAATGACGCGGTAAAGGCAGCGATTGAAAAGGCAGTTGTAATGGGGTTGCGTGTGAATGCTGCGGTTGTGGATCGTGGCGGCTTGCTGGTGGCTTTTTTGCGTATGCCAGGGGCACCATTGCATTCAATGGATATTGCGATTGATAAAGCGTACACCGCTGCAGGTTTTGGTATGCCGACAGGCATGTGGCATGAGGCGCTTAAAGCACATTCCGAGGCTGTACAACAGGGCGTGCCGCTACGTCCACGCTTTACCGCTTTTGGTGGCGGCTTGCCGATTATTGTGGATGGTCAACTCATCGGTGGTATTGGCGTGTCTGGCGCGCTGGAAGATGAAGATACAGAATGCGCTCAGGCGGGTCTTAAGGCATTAGGTCTGGCGGATTGATTGTTTCCGATTAATTTTCCCAATTCCCAAAGAGGCGGCGCATGGTTGATGTCAGCAAGCTGATAAATACGAAAGACGGGATTCAAAGTCGGCGGATTTTTCATGATCAAGATATTTACGATCTGGAAATGGAACGCATTTTTGCGCGCTGCTGGTTGTTTCTGACGCACGAAAGTTTGATCCCCAATGCGGGGGACTTTATTACAACCAAGATGGGCCAGGATAATGTCATTGTCGTGCGCCAGCAGAATGGCAAGGTGCGGGCGTTTGTGAATTCCTGCACGCATCGCGGTGCCCGGGTTTGTGCGGCTGAAGCGGGAAATACGCGTAGTTTTGTATGTAGTTACCACGGCTGGGCATATGGCATTGATGGCTCGTTGCAAGGCGTTCCTTTGGAAAAAGAGGTTTATAACAATCAACTCGATAAATCCACGCATGGCCTTATAGAGGTCGCGTTAGTGGATAATTTTTGCGGTTTTATCTATGGCTGCTTTGATTCGGCTGCACCATCGCTGCGTGAGTTTCTGGGTGAGGCGGCTTGGTATCTCGAGGCATGGATGGGCGTGCCGGGCGGCACCGAATTGATCGGTCCGCCCAGCCGCTCGATTCTGTATTGCAACTGGAAAACCCCGGGTGAAAACTTTATTGGCGATATGTATCACGTGGGCTGGACACATGCCTCATCAACACAGGTGTTGTTTTCCCAGTCACCACTGATGGCATTGCAAGGCAATGCGTCGCTGCCTGCGCCGGCAGAAGTCATGGGGCTGCATTTTACGAGCCGGGGCGGGCACGGTGCAGCGATTACTTATGGTGGTCGTGGCGGGCTTTATACGACTGCACGCGAAAACGAGATGCTGGCGGCGTGGCTTGCAGCACAGACGCCGAAGGTAGCGGAGCGTCTGGGTGAGGTACGCGCCAAACTTTACAACTCTGCGTGGGATGGCACGATTTTCCCCAACAATTCGTTTCTGGTTGGCCCCAATACTTTTAAAGTTTGGTTGCCACGCGGCCCAGGGGCGATTGAGGCTTTAACGTGGACATGGGTCGAAAAAGACATGCCCGAAGAGTTGAAGCGAGTTATCGCCAGAAACATGAATCAAACATTTGGCACGGCGGGCATGCTCGAATCTGAGGATGCCGACAACATGGAGTCGATGACGCAAGTTAATGACGGCGTGGTGACGCGCCGCGGGATGCTGAATACCCAAATGGGCCTGGGTCGTGAACGGGAAGATGCGGTCATGCCGGGTGTCGTGAGTGATGCGATGATCAATGAATTATCCCACCGCGGGTTCTATCGCTATTATCAGGAAATGCTGATGGCTGAAAATTGGGATGAGTTGCGTGCGAGTGCATCCAACTGGAAAAAAGCTCATCTCGAACGCTAGCTGGGTGCTGTAGTTCAAGCCGAAAAAGAGGAGTGGATTTTGACAAATCAAAATGATGAGCGAGAAGTCACGCGAGAAGTACGGGATGAGATTGAACGGTTTCTGTTCCGCGAAGCGCGGCTGATTGATTCCGAGCAGGAGCGTGAATGGCTGGAAACCATGGTTGATCCCGAGGTCAAATATCA
The DNA here is from genome assembly GCA_011620215.1 of Rugosibacter sp. Classification (GTDB taxonomy): domain Bacteria; phylum Pseudomonadota; class Gammaproteobacteria; order Burkholderiales; family Rhodocyclaceae; genus Rugosibacter. Next base: position 9,310 of record WOZP01000025.1, on the reverse strand, counting down.
AGTGTTTAGCCGTCAGTTACGCTACCGCAAAGACACCCGAGGTAGCGGCGACAAAGAGGTGTATTTTTTTGATGATAACTATGCTGATCTGGCGCGCCGAGTTGAATTGCGCGAGACGGGTATGCAGTGGGTTGCCGACCCACCCAATCGGCTGCGCCGCATTGTGGGCAACATTGAAGGGTTTGAAGGTGAGCGGGCTGGCGAATATCGGGTTTATTCAAACTGCATGGTCACGCGCAATCGGATGGTCTATGAGCAGATGAGTTATGCCTATGGCCGGGAAGATATCCTGCGGCGTGGTGCGGATGGCAAGTTAAAGTTATTGCAGCGAGTGATCGATTTTGAAGAGCGATTTGTACGCGGGAAAAATCTGCTGTTTATCTTGTAAGAAAAAAGAAAAAGAACTAGCGAAGAAGGCAAAAAATATTGACGCAGGTTGGACGTCGTAAAAGTCGGCTCTGGAGGTACGGTGGCCGATAACACGTAACACGTCAATCGGCCCAATGATGATCTTAAAGCTAAACCCTTGAGAGGAGACACACCATGAACGCCCCCCTATCTGCCGATGCACTCAAGCAAGACAAACTGCGCCAGTTACTCAGCGATCTGGAAAACCGGGTTGTTGTCAATGGCCCGGGTGATATTGTCCTCGGCGCGCGTAACATTTACACCGACCCGGCACTGTTTGAGCTTGAACTGGAACACATGATCGAAGGCGGCTGGGTGTATGCACTGCATGAGAGCCAAATCCCCAAAGCCAACGACTACTTCACCATCAACGTCGGTCGGCAACCCGTCGTCCTCACCCGTGACGCAGACGGCAAGATTCACGGCTTTCTCAATGTCTGCGCCCATCGCGGCGCCAAAGTCGTGCGCCACACCAAAGGCAACCAGAAAGTGCACATGTGCACGTTTCACGGCTGGTGTTACAACCCCAAAGGCGAACTCATCAACGTCACCGACGAAGCCGAAGGTAGCTACCCTGCGGGCTTTGATCGCAAACACCTGGGCCTTCCCCCCGTTGCCAAACTGGAAAGCTACCGCGGCTTTATCTGGGTCAGCCTGAATGCGGACGTACCGCCATTAAAGGAATACCTCAACGGCTCGACCACATTTATTGACCTGCTGGTCGATCAATCACCGACGGGCGAACTGGAAGTATTGCCCGGTGAAACGACCTACATCTACCAGGGTAACTGGAAGCTGCAGGCCGAGAATGGCCTGGATGGGTATCATCTGCCCACCACACATGCCAACTATTTCATGACAGTGGGGCGGCGCGCTAAAGGGTTGTCTGGCAACACAACGAAGACGGTCAACCCCAGCGGCATATTTAACGGGAGTGGTTTTTTAGCCTTCAAATATGGGCACGGTCTGATTTATTTTAATTATCCCAATCCGCAAGTGCGGCCGGGGTATGAGATGCGTGAAGGGCACCTTGAGCGACATGGCGAGTTACGCACGCAATGGATGATAGAAAAAACGCGCAATTTACTGATCATGCCCAATGTGTTCCTGATGGATCAGGCCAGTACGCAGATCCGTGTTTTTCGTCCGCTGGCGGTGGATCGTACAGAAGTCACAACCTACTGTATCGCGCCCAAAGGGGAAAGCGCTGAAAGCCGCGAGCATCGGTTGCGGCAGTATGAGGATTTTTTCAATGCCAGCGGCATGGCGACACCCGACGATATTGCTGAGTTCCGTAATTGCCAGATAGGTTATCAAGCCAAAGCGGCACCTTTTAGCGAGTTTTCTCGAGGGCATTCGCGCTGGATTAAAGGGACGAATGAACAGGGTAAGCAGCTAGGGGTCGAGGCACAAATGAGCAGCACACATGGTGCGGATGAGGGCTTGTATGTCAACATCCTCGGAGAATGGGCGCAGTGCATGCAACGCATTGTTAAAGGTGAGATCGAACGAGGCGCTAGAGAATGCTAGCGAAAGCCAAGGTATTTTCTGGGACTACTTTGATTAAAGGTATCGGCGATGTTAATTGAGCTGGTTCGTTGCTTTTTACCTGTTTTCCTTGTGGCACTCGCAGCGCTGGGCATCGCGCTTGGTGGCATGTGGGTTTGGGCAGGCTTTGTCGGCGTGTTGGCGTTGGTGTTAGCGGATGGATTTTCTGGGGTTGATACAGCCGTTCATACCCGGTTTCCTGGCTGGGTCTATACCGCTGCGCTATATCTTCCATTACCTGTGCTCTGGGTGCTGTGGTTCGTTTTTGCCCAGCAGATCGCGGCTGATATTGCGACAACAGGTCAGCGCGTCGTCACGCTGGTCTCAGTTGCTTTTTTGACCACACTAGGTGCGTTGCCCGCCGCGCATGAGCTATCGCATCGTAAAAACTGGATGGCCTTAATGTATGCGCGGATTTACTCAGCTATCCTGGGTTTGCCCATGTATGACATTTACCATATTCATGGTCATCACATTGACGTGAGCACCGTGCAGGACCACGACACCCCAAGACGAGGGCAGACGATTTACAGTTTTGTTTATCCCTCGCTTTTTAAAAGCCTGCGAACATCTGTAGGTATTGAGTGTGCGCGACTTGCCAAGTTGGGGCATAGTGCTTTTTGGTGGCGTGGCCGAATATTTGAGTCGGTTTGTTTGCTCACTGCCTGGTTCAGTATGTTTATCTATTTTGCCGGTTTGCGCGGAATCCCCTATTTCTTTATGACCTGGCTTTTGGCCTGGTTAATTTTTGGCGGGTTTAACTATACCCAGCACTATGGCTTGATAAGGATACCGGGCAAAGCTATTGAGCAGCGGCACTCTTGGAATCATCTCAAGGCGTTTAGTCGTGCGATTACCTTTGAGATTTCGAATCATTCAGAACACCATCTTGACCCCGATAAAAGATATGAATACTTACGGCCTGTGACCGATGCACCGCAGATGCCCAGTATTGTGCTTTGTTTTGCTGCCTCATTCGTGCCTTTTGTCTGGGAGAACTGGATCGTTAAACCACGGTTGAAGCGTTGGGATTTGAATGCAGAGCCAGAAGAGCAGGTGCTTGCTGTGGCTGAAAATAAGCGCGCTGGTTGGCAATAAGTTATACTTTATCAAATTAAAAGAGTCACATTGCGCACTGCCAGTGACCGGATCACGGTTTTTGAATTAAACCCTTGAGAGGAGACACACCATGAACGCCCCCCTATCTGCCGATGCACTCAAGCAAGACAAACTGCGCCAGTTACTCAGCGATCTGGAAAACCGGGTTGTTGTCAATGGCCCGGGTGATATTGTCCTCGGCGCGCGTAACATTTACACCGACCCGGCACTGTTTGAGCTTGAACTGGAACACATGATCGAAGGCGGCTGGGTGTATGCACTGCATGAGAGCCAAATCCCCAAAGCCAACGACTACTTCACCATCAACGTCGGTCGGCAACCCGTCGTCCTCACCCGTGACGCAGACGGCAAGATTCACGGCTTTCTCAATGTCTGCGCCCATCGCGGCGCCAAAGTCGTGCGCCACACCAAAGGCAACCAGAAAGTGCACATGTGCACGTTTCACGGCTGGTGTTACAACCCCAAAGGCGAACTCATCAACGTCACCGACGAAGCCGAAGGTAGCTACCCTGCGGGCTTTGATCGCAAACACCTGGGCCTTCCCCCCGTTGCCAAACTGGAAAGCTACCGCGGCTTTATCTGGGTCAGCCTGAATGCGGACGTACCGCCATTAAAGGAATACCTCAACGGCTCGACCACATTTATTGACCTGCTGGTCGATCAATCACCGACGGGCGAACTGGAAGTATTGCCCGGTGAAACGACCTACATCTACCAGGGTAACTGGAAGCTGCAGGCCGAGAATGGCCTGGATGGGTATCACGTCAAAGCCACCCACGGCAACTACCTGATGACCGTCGGTCGGCGCGCTAAGGGGCAATCCGCTACCGATACCAAAACTTTGGACATCAGCAAGTTCGATTCCAAAGGTGACACCGGGTTCTTCGCCTTTGACCAGGGTCATGCCGTGCTCTATGCCGCGTATCCGAACTATCAGGACCGGCCGAACTTTGAATTCCGTGACGGCTATCTCGAAAAGCATGGTGCCGCCCGGACGACGTGGATGACCGAGCGGATGCGCAATCTCATGCTGCTACCCAACGTTTTCTTGATGGACCAAATGAGTACGCAGATCCGTGTTTTTCGCCCATTGTCAGTAGACCGTACCGAGGTTATTACCTACTGCGTTGCACCGAAAGGCGAAAGTGTAGAAGCACGTGAGAAACGGTTGCGGCAGTATGAGGATTTTTTCAATGCCAGTGGCATGGCCACGCCGGACGACCTCGCCGAGTTCCGCAACTGTCAGGCGGGCTTCCAGGCAAAGGCCGCATCTTTCAGCGACATTTCACGCGGCCAACCGCGGTGGGAGCGGGGTGTCAATGCTCTCGGTCAGCAGATTGGCGTTGAGGCCCGGATGAGCAGCACCCAGGTCGCCGACGAAGGCATTTACGTCAGCATCCTCGAGGAATGGTCCCGGCGCATGCAGGACGTCGTACGAAAGGAACTTGAAAGGAGTAGTCAATGAACACAGCGAATGAACATCTTCACCACACCGTGACAGTTGCTGCTTGGCATTCGGTGGTGCGCTTTTTAGGGCAAGAAGCCAAATTGCTTGACGACAAAGACTGGGATGCGTGGCTGGCATTGTATTCCCCTGATGTCGACTACTGGGTGCCCGCATGGGATAGTGACGGTACGCTGGTTACTGATCCAACGAAACATGTTTCGTTGATCTACTACAAAAACCGTGGTGGCTTGGAAGATCGCGTTTTCCGTATTCGCACGGGACGTTCTGCCTCCAGCACGCCATTGGCACGGACTAGCCACCAGTTTCAGCTGATCGATCTCAGCGAGCCAGGCGATGTCGTGTTGGCACGTACCAACTGGGTAGTGCATACCGTCACCGAGCATGAGGTACGTAGCTATTTCGGCACGGCGCATTACACCCTCAAGCCGCATAACGACAGCTGGCTGATCCATGCCAAAAAAACCATTGTTCTCAACGACCGCATCGATCAGGTTCTCGATGTGTTTCACATTTAATCGGCGGTATTAATGACTACGACTCAACAAGAACGCCCCGCTGTCGGTATTGTTATTGGTGACCCCGCCGGTATTGGCCCTGAGGTTATTGCCAAGGCGTGGCTAACGGGGCAACTTCACGCGGCATGCCGCCCAGTTTTAATTGGCAGCGCGGCAGCTATGGAGCGGGCCCTGGGATTCATTGGCAAAACTGCCTCAATCAATGTGCTAACCAACCCTGCGACGGTGCCTGCGGGCATCGTTGATCGGGTGGATACGCTGGATATTCTTGATACGGGCCGCATGAATGGTGAGGCACTACCTTTGGGAGAAGATACTGCCGTGGGTGGGCGCGTTAGTGCAGAATGGCTTGACGAAGCGGATCAGTTAGCGCGTAGCGGACAGTTTGCGGCAACTGTTATGGGCCCCATTAGCACCGGCTCGATGAAGATGGCTGGTACGCTCGATAAGGTCATTAGCGTGACACCGGGTGAGAGCTATCTGCTTCTGGTTTCGGGGCCTTTGCGTGTAGCGCATTTGACCGATCACATGGCGCTACGGGATGTGTGCGACATCATTAGCCAGGATCTGGTGGCGTTAACCCTGCGCAAGCTGGATGCGGTCATGCGTGAATGGGGAATTCCCAAACCGCGCATTGTTGTTGCCGGGTTAAATCCACATGCCATGGGCCGTGAAGATAGCGAACAGATCGCCCCAGCCGTTGCCCAGGCAAGAGCTGAGGGTATAGATGCCACAGGGCCTATGAGTCCTGATACGGTGTTCCGTCAGTGTATTGAGGGACGGTTTGATATTGTGCTGGCCATGTATCACGACCAAGGTCATATCGCGATCAAAACCTGGGGGTTTTCAGGCAACAGCGCCATCATTCTTGGCCCACCTTATACGCATCTGTCAGTTGCGCATGGTACGGCTTTCGACATTGTGGGCAAGAATATTGCTGATCACACCATGATGCAAAGTGCGATTATCACAGGGGCTTATTTGGCAGCGGGCCGAGGTTTTCCATCAGAGAAGTAGTCCCGAAGGCGGGAGACGATAGCCAGCAATAGTTGGTATTGTTTTTTAAATCGCGGTGTTGTCTAGGCTGCTGGTAGACGGCTAACTCTAGAGCAGAATAAAAGGTTGATGAAATGCTAAGTTTTTTCAAGAGAAAGCCCAAGGGCCCGGCGACGGTGCGCGTCCAGCCGTTGGGGGTGGAAGTTGAGGTTCCCCAGGGTCAGAGCATGCTGCAGGCAGTGTTGGAAGCGGGTTACGATTTTCCGCATAGCTGCAAGGTGGGAACCTGCATGTCGTGCCGCTGTCGTTTGATTTCAGGCAAGGTGAATGCGATTCGTGATTTTTCGTATGTGCTGAGTGGCGAAGAGTTACGTGCGGGTTATATCCTCGCTTGCCAAGCAAAAGTACCGGCGGGAACGCAAGTCGTTGTCGAGATGGAAATTGACGTCAATCGTCCGCATCATGAAGTCGTGACGGCTTCTGGTGTCATTGCCTCTCAACAAACCCTAACCCACGATATCGTTGAGTTAAAAATTAATCTTGACCCTGCGGGCAGTGCGATTAATTATGCTGCGGGGCAGTATGCCAGTCTGCGTCGAGCGGGGTTAGATCGCGACCGCGAGTATTCTTTTGCCACAGCACCAGTCGCTGGCGGTGCGCGGCAACTGACTTTTTTCATTCGTCATGTTCCGGGTGGGGTATTCACCGATTGGTTATTTGCTGAGTCACGTGTTGGCCAGCCGTTGGAAGTTAGCGGTCCAGGGGGTGACTTCTGGTTGCGTCCTGACGATGCGCCGCTCGTGTTTATTGCCGGGGGGAGCGGCTTGGCACCGATTCTTTCCATTCTTGAAGCGGCGCTGCAAGAAGGCATTACGCGAGACGCACTGTTTCTGTTTGGCGCACGCGCGCAACGCGACCTTTATAAAATTGAGGCGATTCGACAAATCGCCTCAGAGTGGAGAGGCAATTTCAAGTTTGTCCCTGTCTTATCGGATGAGCCAGCAGATAGCGATTGGCAGGGCTGTCGTGGGCTCGTGACTGAATACTTGGTACCTGCGCAAGTGCCAGATTTAGGTGCTCGGCATGCTTACCTTTGCGGCCCGCCGCGAATGATTGACGCCGCAATGACACAGCTTTATGCTGCGGGGATTCCGGAAGCGCATATCCACTATGATAAATTTCTGGATGCGAGCAGCTTGCAAGCGTAAAGCGGGTTTGTATAGGGTGCCATTTTTGCGAACCATGAGCTTCCCCCGAAATTTCATCTTCCAGGAGAAGGGGTATAGCGCCCTGTGAAGCGAGTGAAGGTCGACCAGAGCAATGGTGCGGTGGCGAAGGAACGGGGATTGAGCGACCAGACGCTATGCAACGGGGTGAAGGCGGCGGCAGCCAGAAAGCAAGGTCGTTCGCCGGAGCAGATGGAGCGCTCGCGGGTTCGAGCGGAGAACTTCCGGCTCAAGCGGGAGAACGACATTCTAAAAAAAGCCACGGCATACTCTCGCGCGAGAGGTGCTGTGAAGCATGCTTGGATTGACGGGCATCGACGGACCTATGGCTTGGCGGAATCCTGCGCCGTGCTGGGCGTCAGCATCAGCGGGTATCAGGCGTGGAAACGTGGTGGCACGCCGGATCGCAAACGACGGACGGACGCACAGATGCTGGCACTGATTCAAGCCATCCACGTCGAACTCAACACGCGGAACACCAGGGCGCTTACGGCTCGCCGCGTATGGTGCGCGAGCTGCGCGACCGGGGAAGCCAGTATGCGAGCCACGCCTTTCAGACGCTGCTTGCCGAGTACGAAATGATCTGCTCGATGAGCCGCAAGGGGGACTGCTGTGACAACGCGCCGAGCGAGAGCTTCTTCAACAGCTTGAAGAATGAGCGGGTGCATGGCACCCACTACAGTACGCGGGCCGAGGCGGAGGCGGATCTGTTCGACCACATCGAGCCGTTCTACAACCGGAAGCGAAAGCATTCCACGCTCGGTTATGCCTCGCCGGTGACGTTTCTGGAGAACTAGCTCAGCGCTCAGCATGAACAGGAATTGGCAGCATAACCCCGATGGGTTGGAAGGCGGAAAACTGAGGGAAGCTCATTTTTCATCCTGTAATTCATTTCGATACTAATTTAAATTTCTCTCTATGAAAGCTAAAAAAAACGGTGCTGGTGAAGCAACTGCGCTACAAGGCGGTCAAGCAAGAAACGCTCTGATGAAGCCCCTGCGTAGCAGGGCGGTTGGGCAAAGTACGACCTTCTCGCCGCTGCGGATCCTCGCCGTAGCGGATGGTGATACGGTGCCCAACGTGATTTGTCATGTTGTCTGACCTGCTCCTCTCGCTTGAGCGTGGCATTGCCCCGCTGATCGCCCTGATTGCGCTTGGATTTGTCTGGCGCATAAAAACACCGGCTGGTTTAAATGTCGTTGATACGCGACGCACCATCAATGCGCTAGTGCTCTATCTTTTTTATCCGGGGATTGCTTACGACGTGATCAGCCGGGTCAAATTTGGGCCGGAGGTTTTTTTGGTTCCCGCATCGATCTGGTTCGGTTTGCTTGCGGCTATGGGTCTGGGCTGGCTGGTTTTTGCCCGGCCGCGTACCGTGTGGGGAATATCCGCCCCTGCGGTAGGCGCTTTACTCATTGGCTGCTCTTTCGGCAATATTCTCTCGATGGGTATCGCTGTGTTGCAATCGCTATTTGGGCCAGAAGCGGCACGCTATCCAATCTATGCCGATGTTATCGGCATATCGGTTCTGTACTGGACTCTCGGCGCTGGCGTAGCAGCCATTATGGGGACAAAAGAGCAGTCATTTCGGCTGGGTGCATTTGCCATGACCCTATTCAAAATGCCGCCTGTCTGGGCATTTTTTGCCGGACTGACTGTTAATCTGTTGGCCATCCCCATGCCGCAATGGGTGAGTACCACAGCGCATCTACTGGGGCAGGCCGTTGTTCCCTCCATGCTGCTGACTGTTGGCATGTCTATATCACTCGAAACCGTCAAGCGCTCGCCGCGCATGATCCTTGCCGCGAGTGCCATAAAACTCATTGTGATGCCGACTTTGGTTGCGGCTGTTGTGCTACCGCTATTTGGCATGACTGAGGTGACTCAAGTCATGATCCTGCTGGCCGGTATGCCGACGATGATGGCCACTGTGCTGTTATCCGAACGATTCGGTCTGGATACAGAAATACTCGCTGCGGTGATGGTGGTCTCCACCCTGGGCTTTTTCTTTACGTTGCCGCTGATGG
>WOZP01000070.1 GCA_011620215.1 Rugosibacter sp. | reverse complement strand
TTAACAAAAAAAGCCCTGCCAGGCAGGGCTTTTTTAACTGACAGGAGCAATTACTGAGCTTTAGTACCGATGGTTTCGATGTCAACGCGACGATCGGGCTGAAGGCAGGCAATCACTTTCTTGCTCTTTGGGCCTTTGCAATCACCAGGCTTTGTGACAGGCTGTGTTTCACCTTTGCCTTCGGCAAAGACGCGGTTAGCATCGACACCCTTACCTACCAGGTAAGCTTTGACGGCTGCAGCACGTTTTTCGGAGAGCTTCTGATTGTAGGCGTCCGTGCCGAAACGGTCAGCGTGACCCGTAGCGATAATCACTTCCAGATTGATGCCCTTGATGTCCTCCACGAGTTTGTCCAGTTTGCTCTTGCCTTCGTTGCGCAAAATAGCCTTGTTAAAGTCGAACAGAGCATCAGCTGACAAAGTAACCTTTTCTGCGGCAGGTTTTGGTGCAGGGGCTGGGGCTGGGGCTGGTGCGGCAGGCGCGGCGGCAACTTCTTTTTTTACCAGGTCCGGATCGCATTCCTCGATTGCCATGGCAGGTGTCCAGTAACCGGTACGCCAGCACAGGCCGGTTCCACTTTTGGCAACGTAGCCACGCGGGTCGATGGCATAACCTACGGTTCCAGCAGTATCGATGCTTGGAGTTTGTGCAAAAGCGGCGGCAGATAAGCCGAGTAATGCGGCTAACAGTACGGAGTATTTGGCATGAGTAATCATGGTGAGTCCCTTTATGTGGTTAATGAAATGGATATGGCCAGTAAATGCGGCCAGTAATGAAAAGCAGGCTTAATGGTTAATAGGCTAAGCGATTATGCCATATGTTTGTGCGCACTAATAGTTGCTGTATATCAATGTTTGATGGCAGGCCATTTTGCATCTGGAGTTTTCCCGCGACCCAAGTATGGGTAACGTTATCTCTTCCCGCAGTGTAGACAATATGAGAAGCGGGGTCAAAGCAGGGTTGCAGCATCCAGTCATCGAGGCGGACGGCACAAAGGTCGGCTGCTTTGCCTGGAAGCAGAGACCCAATCTGCTGATCAAGCCCTAAAGCGCTAGCGCCATTAAGCGTGGCTGCCTGTAGTGCCTGATGCGCCGTGAGTAGTGTTGCGTCTTCATTCACCCCTTTAGCCAGCAGGGCTGATAGTCGCATTTCTTGAAAAATGTCGAGTCGATTATTAGATGCGGCGCTATCTGTGCCTAGCCCAAAGTTGATTCCTCGTTGATGTATGGCGTTTATGTTGGGAATGCCGCTGCCTAGTTTGAGGTTCGATGTGGGGCAAAAGGCAATGTGACAGCCTGTGAGGCTTAATTGATCAATTTCAGCGGCTTCGAGATGTACGGCGTGGACAGCGATGAATTGCGGCCCTAGCAAGCCGAGCGTGTGCAGCCTTTGCATAGGGCGAACCCCGTACTGTGTGATGCTTTCTGCAATCTCATGCCGAGTTTCGTGTAAATGGGTGTGGATCGGGATTTCCAGCTGGGCGGATAGCGTGGCGATTTTTTCGAAGGTTTTGTCGGAGACGGTGTAGGGTGCGTGTGGTGCGAGGCAAAAGCTTAGTAGAGGTTGGTCTTTACACGCGTCACGCAAGGCTAGCCCTTTGGTGAGGTAGTCGTCTGCGTCTGCTGCGTAGTTGGTGGGGTGGTCCAGTACAACGAGACCTAGCGCTGCACGCATGCCGGATTGACGCACGGCATCGGCTGCAGCTGCAGGGAAAAAGTACATGTCGTTAAAGGTTGTGATGCCGCCGCGCAGCATTTCAGCACAAGCGAGCAGCGTGCCTGTATGGACGAAATCAGCGCTGAGATGGCGGGCTTCGGCGGGCCAGATATGCTCAGAGAGCCAGGTATTTAATGGTAAATCGTCAGCATAACCACGCAAAAGTGACATGGCGGCGTGGGTATGCAGGTTAACTAATCCGGGTAATAGTACATGGCTGGGTAGATCAAGTTTCTCACGTGGCGAATAAAGTTTTAACGCCTTCTCGCCAGGTAACAGGTCAACAATGCAGCCATCATTTATCGCCAGGGCGTGGTCGGACAATGTGACGCCAGTGGGCTCAATCGGGATGATCCATTTTGGATAAATCAGCAGGTCGATCGCTACTTGTGAGTTTTCTGGGTTCATGTCTGAATTCAATCAGATTCAGTCCATTCAGACAACTGTTAGGTTGGTCCATGCATGCTAAAATCGCCAGCTTTTATCGCTATCGCCTTGCCCTTTGTGGGTAAAGGCCGCCGACATGACTTCGTTCGCAAAAGAAACTTTACCCATCAGCCTGGAAGAGGAAATGCGTCACTCTTATCTCGATTACGCCATGAGCGTGATCGTGGGCCGGGCGCTTCCCGATGTGCGAGATGGTCTCAAGCCGGTGCATCGTCGTGTGTTGTTCGCCATGCACGAGCTCTCCAATGACTGGAACAGGGCGTATAAGAAGTCGGCACGTATTGTCGGTGACGTGATTGGTAAATACCATCCGCACGGTGATACAGCTGTTTATGACACGATCGTTCGCATGGCGCAGAATTTTTCACTGCGTTACATGCTGGTTGATGGGCAAGGTAACTTTGGTTCAGTGGATGGCGATAACGCAGCTGCCATGCGGTACACCGAGATACGCATGGCGCGTATCGGCCACGAGTTGCTGACTGATATTGATAAGGAAACCGTTGATTTCGGTCCGAACTATGATGGCTCGGAGCAAGAGCCTCTGGTCATGCCTGCTCGAATTCCCAATCTGCTCATTAATGGTTCGTCAGGTATTGCTGTCGGTATGGCGACCAATATTCCGCCACATAATCTGAATGAGGTGGTTGAAGCCTGTTTGGCTTTGCTGGCGAATCCTGCGATGACGATTGAAGAATTGATTGCCGTCATACCAGCGCCGGATTTTCCCACTGCGGCTTTGATTTATGGCGTTTCCGGTGTGCGCGATGGTTACATGACGGGGCGTGGCCGGGTGATCATGCGTGCGCGCACCCATATTGAAGACATTGAGCGTAATGGTCGGCAGGCCATTATCGTTGACGAGCTACCTTACCAGGTTAACAAAAAGACGCTGCAGGAGAAAATTGCTGAGCTGGTACATGAAAAGAAAATAGAAGGCATCGCGCACATTCAGGATGAGTCGGATAAGTCTGGCATGCGCTTGGTGATCGAGTTAAAGCGCGGTGAAGTGCCCGAAGTGATCCTTAATCATTTGTACAAGCAGACGCAGCTGCAAGATACGTTCGGCATGAATATGGTGGCACTGGTTGATGGTCGGCCACGGTTGCTCAATCTGAAGGAAATGCTGGAGTGCTTTCTTAGCCACCGGCGCGAAGTGGTTACGCGGCGCACAGTGTTTGAGTTACGCAAGGCGCGCGAGCGCGGGCACATTCTTGAAGGTTTGGCCGTTGCCTTGTCGAATGTGGATGAAATCATCGCGCTCATTAAAGCAGCACAGACGCCGGTTGAGGCCAAGCGTGGCCTGATGGGCCGCATCTGGCGCTCCGAGCTGGTTGAGGGCATGCTGGAACGCGCGTCCGCACAAGTTTCGCGGCCTGATGGCCTGGCGCCTGAATTTGGCATGTCGCCAGATGGTTATTTGTTGTCGGATGCACAAGCGCAGGCGATCCTTGAGTTGCGTCTGCAGCGCTTGACTGGCCTTGAGCAAGACAAAATTGTCAGCGAGTATCGCGAGGTGATGGCACAGATTCTGGACTTGCTCGATATCCTGGCCCGTCCTGAGCGCATTACCGCCATCATTGGCGAAGAACTGGCCGCGATCAAAGCGCAATATGGCGATGCTCGGCGTTCAGAAATCGTCTTCGATACCGCAGATATCAGCCTGGAAGACCTGATCGTGCGCGAAGACATGGTGGTGACGCTATCGCATACCGGCTACA
>WOZP01000192.1:1354-3905 GCA_011620215.1 Rugosibacter sp. | reverse complement strand
AACGAAGCGGCGCTGTTTTCCAGCCTGCGCGATGTGACCAAGGAAATTCTCGACAGCCTCACGCCGCGCGAAGCGAAGGTGCTGCGCATGCGTTTCGGCATCGAAATGAATACCGACCACACGCTGGAGGAAGTCGGCAAGCAGTTCGACGTCACCCGCGAGCGTATCCGCCAGATCGAAGCCAAGGCCTTGCGCAAGCTGCGCCATCCGACCCGATCCGAAAAACTGCGCAGCTTCCTCGATTCGGAAACCTGACACCACCGATTACGGGCCCATAGCTCAGTTGGTTAGAGCAGTCGACTCATAATCGATTGGTCGCTGGTTCAAGTCCAGCTGGGCCCACCAATCCATGCAAACCCAACCTTCGCGGTTGGGTTTTTCTTTGGCGCATCTTGCGTAACGATCACAGTGGATGGAAAAGTCGGCGCTGGTGACACGGCGCGCAACGCCAAGCTACCCGCAAGAAAGCCACTCGGCAAAGTGTTTTGCAGAAACGCCCGAGTACTGGCTTCAGTTACCATAGGCTTTTTGTGGCAGGTCACCATGTCATCATCTATTGATCAACCCCGCAGCAATCGTCTGGCCACAGCCACCTCGCCTTATCTGCTGCAGCATGCGCATAACCCGGTGGCATGGCAGCCATGGGATGAGCAGGCGCTGGCTCAGGCGCGTGAGGAAAACCGGCCGATTCTGCTCTCCATCGGTTACTCGGCCTGCCACTGGTGTCATGTCATGGCGCATGAATCGTTTGAGGACGAAGCGGTGGCAGAAGTCATGAACCGGCTGTTCGTGAATATCAAGGTGGACCGCGAAGAGCGCCCGGATCTGGATCAGATCTACCAGACCGCGCATCAGATGCTCGCGCAGCGTGCGGGCGGCTGGCCGCTGACGATGTTCCTCACGCCCGACGGCACACCATTTTTTGGCGGTACCTATTTTCCCAAAACGCCGCGCCACGGCTTGCCTGCGTTTACCGACCTCTGCGAGCAGGTGGCTGATGCATTCCAGCAACGGCGCAGCAGCATCGACGAGCAAAACATCGCACTGCGCAACGCACTCGCGGAGACATTGCCGGATGCATCGGCAAGCATGGCGGCGGTTGTCTTTGATACCCGGCCATTGCTTGCCGCCGCCGAGTCACTGGCGCAGAGTTTTGACCGCACCTACGGCGGCTTTGGCCGTGCGCCAAAATTTCCGCATCCAACCGATCTCGCCTTTCTGCTGCGCCATGCCGAACCGCAGATGCGCTCGATGGCGCTGGTCACTTTGCGGCACATGGCCGAAGGCGGCATTTACGACCAGGTGGGCGGCGGCTTTTGCCGTTACAGCGTGGATGAGCGCTGGGAAATTCCGCATTTCGAAAAAATGCTCTACGACAATGGCCCTTTGCTCGCGTTGCATGCCGATGCCTGGACAGCAACCCAGGATCCGCTGTTCGCGCGCGCCACTGAAGAAACCGCTGCCTGGGTGATGCGCGAGATGCAAGCGCCCGGTGCAACGGGTGGCGGCTACTACTCTTCACTGGATGCCGACTCGGAAGGCGAAGAAGGCAAATATTACGTGTGGACGCGCGAGCAAGTCCAGGCGCTGCTGACGCCCGCGCAGTGGCGCGCAGCAGCTCCGCATTGGGGACTGACTGATGCGCCCAACTTTGAAGGCCACTGGCACCTGAAAGTAGCCAAAGCACTGGATGAGGCCGACCGGCCGCTGATTACGGCGGCCAAACAGACGCTCTATGCCGCGCGCGAAGAGCGCATCCGGCCAGGTTGCGACGACAAGATATTGACCAGCTGGAATGCGTTGATGATAGAAGGCATGGCGCATGCCGCACGGGTTTTCCAGCGGCCCGACTGGCTCGCCTCTGCGCAAACGGCGCTGGATTTTTTGCGCAACAACCATTGGCAGGATGGCCAGCTCTACGCCACGTCGCGCAACGGGCAGGTGCATTTGCCGGCCTATCTCGACGACCACGCCTTTTTGCTGGCCGCGCTGCTGGAATTGATGCAGGCCGAGTTTCGCCCCGCCGACCTGGTTTTTGCGCGCGAACTGGCTGAGGTCCTGCTCGCCGATTTCGAAGACCGCTCGGCCGGTGGATTCTTTTTCACCGCGCACAGTCATGAAAAGCTGATCCTGCGCCCCAAGCAAGGTCATGACAATGCCACGCCCTCGGGTAATGGCATTGCCGCATTTGCCCTGCAAAGACTCGGGCATCTGCTCGGTGAGCCGCGTTATCTGGATGCGGCCGAACGCACTTTGCGCCTGTACTGGCCTTACCTGACCCACTCCCCTGCCGGGTTCGGCAGCCTGTTGCCGGTGCTGGAAGAATCGCTCATGCCGCCGGACATCGTCATCCTGCGCGGTCCGCGCGAACATCTTGCGGCCTGGCAACAGGCTATCGGCGCAAACCAGCGGCGGTTGACGCTCGCGCTGCCGAATGGAATACCCGACCTGCCGGATTCCCTGGCCAAGCCGGAAAGCGACCATGTCAACGCCTGGCTATGTCGCGGCGTTAATTGCCTGATGCCCGTGGATAAAATGGAAACGCTCAACC
>WOZP01000192.1:0-1254 GCA_011620215.1 Rugosibacter sp. | reverse complement strand
ATCGCATTCTTTATGCAACCATCCTGACCGGGGTCTTTTCATGAAAATTTCCGCCAACACCCTCCCGCTTGCCATAGCCGCCGTACTTGGCGTCGCCGCATGCAGCAAAGAAGCGCCATCCAGCGACGCCAACGCACCCATCACCATCCGCTTCGGCCATGCCGCACCACTGACCGGCCCACAGGCGCATTTGGGCAAGGACAATGAAAACGGCGCGCGTCTGGCGGTGGAAGATGCCAATGCCGCAAATCTGACCTTCGGTGGCCGCGCGGTGAAGTTCGAACTGCTGAGCGAGGACGACCAGTCCGACCCGCGCCAGGGTAACTTGGTGGCGCAAAAGTTTGTCGATGCGAAGGTCAATGCCGTTATTGGCCACCTGAATTCCGGCACCACGATACCTGCCTCCCGGCTCTATGCCGATGCCGGCATCCCGCAAGTGTCGCCTTCGGCAACCAATCCGACTTACACCGACCAGGGCTTTAAAACCGCTTTCCGCGTCATGGCCAACGATGTGCAGCAAGGCAAGGTGTTGGGTGGCTATGCAGTCAATAACCTGCACGCCAAAACCATCGCGGTGATTGACGACAAGACGGCCTATGGCGAAGGCCTGGCGACGGAATTCAAGAAAGCCGCCGTGGCCGCAGGCGCGACTGTGGTGGCTGAAGAACACACGGACGACAAGTCGGTCGATTTCAAATCCATTCTCACCACGATCAAGGGCAAGCAACCCGATCTGATTTTCTTTGGCGGCATGGATCCGCAAGCCGCACCCATGGCGCGGCAAATCAAGCAACTCGGCGTCCCTGCCAAATTCATGCTCGGCGATGGCGGTTGCAACGCGGATTTCATGAAGAACGCCGCTGACGCCAGCGAAGGCATCTACTGCTCCCTGCCCGGCGTGCCGCTCGCTAAAATGGCCGGTGGCGCGAAATTCTCCGAGCGCTATCAGGCGCGCTTCAAGGCCAACATCCAGTCCTACGCGCCCTATGCCTATGACGCCGCGATGGTTCTTATCGAAGCGGCCAAACGCGCCCAGTCCGGCGAGCCCGCCAGGATACTGGCCGAGTTGCCCAAGACCGACTACAACGGCGTGACCGCGCACATCCTGTTCGATGCCAAAGGCGACTTGAAAGATGGCATGATCAGCATGTACGTCGGCAAAAACGGCGCGTGGGAGCCGCTGGAAACCATCAGCACCGCCGTCCCCCAAGAGGACTTGCTGCGCGGCGTGTCACCAGCGCCGACTTTTACGCA
>WOZP01000126.1 GCA_011620215.1 Rugosibacter sp. | reverse complement strand
GCTGCCATTGCCGTACCGGCCTTGCCATTCAGAACACGGTCCAAATGCCCTTCCTTGGGCCCTGTAGCAATTTTCGAACCATCCAACGCCGGGAATGCGGGCGGCAAACCCTTACCTGTTGGCTGATGGCAAGCAGCACAGTTCTGCGCATACACCGCTTCACCGCGGGTCTTTAATTCATCTATGGTCCAAACTTTTGAGGGATCATCGACTACCGCAGCCATTTTCGCTTTTTGCTCAGCTACCCAGACACTATATTTTTCGGCCGAAACGACATCCACCACGATGGGCATAAAACCATGGTCTTTACCACACAGTTCTGCACACTGACCTCGAAAGGTGCCTTCACGTTCAGCACGAAATGAAGTATCACGAATAAATCCGGGTATGGCATCCTGCTTTACCGCAAACGCAGGCATAAACCACGAATGAATCACATCTTCCGCAGTCGTCAAGATCCGCACCTTTTTCCCGACGGGAACGACAAGATGGTTATCCACTTCAAGCAAGTAATTCTCCCCTTTGGGTGCCTTGCCCTCAATTTGCTCGCGAGGCGTTGAAAGTACACTCTTGAACTTGATACCCTCGCCTTCGCCTTTGATGTAGTCGTAACCCCATTTCCACTGATAGCCAGTTGCCTTGATAGTGATATCGGCCCCTGTTGCATCACGCATGGAAATCAAAGTTTTAGTAACAGGCCACACCATGACAAGCAAAATAATCGTCGGGATAACGGTCCAGAGAATTTCTACGGTTGTATTTTCGTGAAATGTCGCAGCGACCCGGCCTGGCGCCTTGCGATGCTTCACGATGGCGTAGAACATCACACCAAACACACCCACAAAAATGACTCCACAGATGTACATCATCATCATGTGCAGGTCATATACTGTATGGGCAAGCTTGGTTGCAGGCTCCTGAAAGTTAACCCGGTAAGCCGCATTTGCAGCTTGTGCCAGCATGGTTAAAACCATCCCACCGGCCAGACGTAACAAACTCACCCTTTGCGTTGCTCTGGTCATCTCTAAACCTCTTATATCAAGAACAAAACTTTTTAAAACAATAAGCTAAAAGCCGAATTAATCTTTACTTGCGCTGACATTCTGCGCCAATTAATTCCCAAAATTTGGCACGCAGTCTATCACGGCTTTTTATCTTGCTCTGCGCACCACATGAGTTATCCCCACGGAATATCACCGGCACGGGAGCGACGCTTCTTTATGGTCGGGTTACGGTTTCCTCGCTTACAGACTACCGAGCGACTGCAAAATGCGCTCATGCACACCAGCAAACCCTCCGTTGCTCATCACTAAAACATAATCACCCTTGCGCGCACTCGCAGCAACAGACGAAACAAGTTGCTCAATATCCTCAAAACATTGCGCCTTTCTACCCAGCGGTGCCAGCGCCGCGCCCACATCCCAGCCCAGCTTGTCGGCATAACAAAAAACCTGGTCAGCCCCCTCGAGACTACCTGACAATTGCGCCGACATTATGCCTAGCTTCATCGTATTTGAGCGCGGCTCGAGCACCGCAAGAATGCGCGCCGAGCCTACGCGCTGCCGCAAACCCTCCAAAGTGAAACGAATGGCCGTGGGATGATGTGCAAAATCATCGATAACCGTAACACCTCGGACAACCCCACGAACCTCTAACCGACGCTTGATTCCCTGAAATGTTGCCAAGGCCTGCAAACCCACATCAACAGGAACACCCGCATGACGCGCCCCTGCAAGAGCTGCCAGGGCGTTGGCGCGATTGTGCTTTCCCGGCAAGGTGAAAGCCGGAACCCGACCTTGCAGTTTTTTCGTGAAAAATACATCAAACCCACTGTCGGCGTCAGCTTCACCCGCATGCCATCCATCGCCATCTACATCGTTAAACCATTCCACAGGCGTCCAGCATCCCCGAGAGAGCACTCTTGCTAGCGAAGCTTCTTCCCGATTTGCCACAATCAAGCCGCTCCCCGGCACCGTACGTACTAGATGATGGAACTGGGCCTCTATTGCAGCAAGATCAGCAAAAATATCTGCATGATCAAATTCCAGGTTATTCAAGATCACTGTACGAGGGCGATAGTGCACAAACTTGGAGCGCTTGTCGCAAAACGCCGTATCGTATTCATCCGCCTCAATGACAAAAAATGGGGAATCGGTTAGCCGTGCGGACACACCAAAATTAGCTGGCACCCCCCCCACAAGAAATGAAGGATTGAGTCCTGCGACTTCCAGAATCCAAGTGAGAATGGATGTAGTCGTTGTTTTACCATGCGTCCCGGCAACACCAATCACCCACCGATCATGCAAAATATTATCTGCCAGCCATTGCGGGCCTGATACATAGGGCAAATTACGGTCAAGCACAGCCTCGAGCAACGGATTGCCGCGCGAAATTGCATTGCCTATGACATACAGATCAGGATTTAACGCTAATTGATCTGCGCCAAACCCTTCCGTCAACGCGATGCCTTGATTGACTAATTGCGTACTCATCGGAGGATAAACATTCGCGTCACAGCCTGTCACCCGATGTCCGGCTGCCCTAGCCAACAAAGCCACGCCCCCCATAAAAGTGCCACAAATACCAAGAATATGAATATGCATACGGCCATTCCGTGAAATAATATCTGCAGATTCTAACCGTTAGCCTTCTTATGCCGCGTCGTAAACCCGCACCAGCCGACTCTCGCCATTTGCGTCGCGCTATCGCCATTGCTGCCGCACGCTTGATGGCCGAGGATGGGTTAACGGATTACGCTACCGCGAAACGCAAAGCCGCCCGCAGCCTTGGTGCAGAACATGGCGAAGGCTTGCCCACTAATGAAGAAGTGCAAACCGAACTTCGCCTTTACCAATCGATTTACCAGGAAGATGAGCAAAATGATCGCTTGCAAGCACTACGCCAAACAGCCCTGAGTGCCATGCAGTTACTGAATGAATTCCAACCCCGCCTGACGGGTGCCGTACTCGACGGCACGGCAGCCCGTTATTCGCCTATTCACCTACAATTAGTCGCCGACAGTAGTAAAGATGTAGAAATCTGGCTGCTGACCCATCAAATCGCCTTTGATACAGCATCCCTGCCACACCAAAATTCCAGGAGTCCGGAAGATCGGTTTGTTTTAGATATGGACGACACAACCGTTCTGGTGGACGTTTTCTCTGCCCAAAAAAGACATGGCGGAGCACCTAGCGCAGCCATGTCAGAAGTGAAAACCCTGCTTGCTAATTCGACAGCCGCTACGCTGCTGTCTGAATCCCAGCTCACAGTCCCGACTGATACAAGATAGTTTAAGCATGAAAAATCGACTGATTCGTTTTCTGTTACTCGCGATAATCGCCATCAGTGCAGGCGGTTCCGGCTATTTGATTAGTCGCGAACAACACGCACCGAACATTACTTTGTCGCCTGCAGCAACACCGCAATCTGCAGTCGACAAGCTATTGCGCACCTCGTTTGCCACCACAGAAGGTCAATGGCAAACTCTGGATGCCTGGCGCGGCAAGGTGCTGGTAGTCAACTTCTGGGCAACTTGGTGCCCACCCTGCCGTGAAGAAATGCCGTCATTCTCCAGCATACAGACAAAATATAAGGATAAAGGCTTGCAATTTGTTGGCATCAGCATTGATAGCATCGATAAAGTACGCGATTATCAGTCAACCGAAAAACCGAGTTACCCCTTGTTGTTGGGCTCGCCAGATGCCATGGGGCTCAGTGAAGCCTTGGGAAATGTTTCGCAAGCACTCCCATTCACCGTCCTCATCACCCGTCAGGGACGGCTTGATTCTGTCAAAATCGGACGCCTCACCGAGGACGAACTTGAAGCACGTCTGCACACACTACTTAAACAATAGACTAGGGAAACGCTGATTAAGTCCTTCGACAGGCTCAGGACGAACGGTAAGCTA
>WOZP01000153.1:16233-19368 GCA_011620215.1 Rugosibacter sp. | reverse complement strand
CCACGGACTACTACGCCCCTGCCCATGAGCGCTGCATCCTCTGGAACGACACCACACTCCAAGTCGAATGGCCAAAAGGTATCCAGCCCATCCTTTCCGCCAAGGACAGGGAAGCACAAGAATTCGCTACGGCAGAGGTATTCGCCTGATGCGCGAATTCTCTGCCAGTCCTGTCGAAATGGTCGCCAGTTTCTGGCGTAACCGGCAACTCATTTTGCAAATGAGCAAGCGCGAAGCCATCGGGCGTTACAAGGGCTCGGTAATGGGCTTGGCTTGGTCGTTCTTCAATCCCCTGCTCATGCTCATTATTTACACCTTTGTGTTTTCGGTCGTCTTTAAAGCGCGCTGGGGAATAGGGGCAGACGAGAGCAAAACCGATTTCGCGATCATTCTGTTCGTCGGGCTCATCGTGCATGGATTGTTTGCTGAATGCATCAATCGTGCGCCCAGCCTAATCATCTCAAACGTTAATTACGTCAAGAAGGTGGTCTTTCCGCTGGAAATTTTGCCTTGGATCGCATTTGGCTCAGCGCTATTTCACACAGCTATCAGTCTTGTCGTTTTTTTGTTAGCGCAGCTCGTACTTAACCAGCACGTGCCGCTGACGGCAGCGCTCTTTCCGCTAGTGCTGTCTCCTCTTATTTTGGGCAGCATGGGGCTGGCGTGGTTTTTGGCAGCACTGGGCGTTTATCTGCGCGATGTGAGTCAAATCACCGGCATGTTCACCACGATCATGCTCTTCATCTCTGCCGTGTTTTTTCCGATGACTGCATTGCCAGAGCGCTACCAGTTCTGGCTGCACTTTAATCCGCTCGCCGTCGTCATTGAGCAAAGCCGTAGTGTGCTGGTGTTTGGGCAACTGCCCGACCTCCTGCCGTGGTCTGCCATGATGGGATTAGGGCTGGTGATGGCTTGGGCCGGTTTTGCATGGTTTCAAAAGACACGGAAGGGGTTTGCCGATGTCCTCTGAAATTGCTATCCGTGTCGAGAACTTAGCCAAGTGCTATGAAATTTACGACAAGCCACACGACCGTCTGAAGCAATATATTTATCCAAGGATCCAGCGCCTGGCTGGACTACCGACAAAGAGTTACCATCGAAAGTTTTGGGCACTCAAAGACGTATCACTTGAAATCAGAAAGGGTGAAACTGTCGGCATCATCGGGCGCAACGGTAGTGGTAAGTCCACATTGCTACAGATGGTGTGCGGTACTTTATCGCCAACGGTTGGCGTAGTTGACACACAAGGGCGTGTCGCCGCTCTGTTAGAGCTCGGGGCCGGATTCAATACCGAGTTTACGGGACGTGAGAACGTCTTGTTGAACGCTGCCATCTTAGGATTCCCTCGCGAGGGAATCTTGGCTAAGATGGATCAGATATTAGCTTTTTCAGAGTTGGGTGAATTTATTGATCAGCCCGTCAAAACCTACTCAAGCGGAATGTTCGTGCGTTTGGCATTCTCGACTGCAATTCATGTCGATCCAGCAGTGTTAATAGTTGATGAGGCGCTGGCAGTGGGCGATGCCAAGTTTCAAGCTAAGTGTATGCGCCGGATTAAAGACATAAAACAGCAGGGCACATCAATACTTTTTGTGAGTCACGATGTGGCTTCTATTCGTGCGCTGTGTGATCGCGCCGTCTGGCTTGACAATGGGATAGTCGTCGACCAAGGCGATGTATTTCCCGTGACCGGACGCTACATGGAATTCATGTTCAAGGATGATCTAGCTGCATCAGATAATTTGGCCGAATCTCGGTCGCTTGAGAAGAAATCTACCGTGCTGCACGCCACTTTCAATTCGATTGAACCTCAAAGTGAGGCGGAGCCTACAACGGAGGTATCAATTTCGACAATTGAATCGAAGGTTGAAAGCTCAAAGTATCAATTGGATTCCAGACCCGTTACACACTGGGGATCCAACAAAGGGATCATCTTGTCAGCCTTCGTTTGTGACCTTCAGGGTTTTCGAAAAGATGTTTTCGTTTGGGGAGACTGGATTGAGGTCAACATAGACGTACATATTCCGAAGGAAATTCCTAGAGAGCATTTGAGCGTTGCGTTCTCGATCAAAGACATGAAGGGAACCGATCTTGTCGTTTCAACTACTCATGATTCCGGAATTAAACAATTGCCAGACATTGATCGGTTCAATGTGTCATTTCGAATGAGTAATTTACTGATTACTGGGATGTACCTCTTGGTTGTAGCTGTCGAGAACCGTCAAAGCCGAGATATTCACTACTATGAATATGTTGAGGGAGCGCATTACTTCTCATCACTAGCCAGCCAACAGTTTTTTGGGGTATTCCAGCCTCAAATCGAGCAGTTCATCAAGATAAAAAATGACTGACATCACAGCAATAAACTCAGACAAATACTGGGACACCCGCTTCGTTGAGAACTGGGAGTCCTTTGATGGGCCATCGCAGTCTCGGTTTTTTGCACAGATTGCTATTGAAAATTTGCCCCGGTGGCTAGTCAACCAAATAAGGTCGCACTCTTTAAAGCTTGCCGATTGGGGCTGCGCCCAAGGGGATGGCACAAATGTTTGGGTCAACTATATCGACGTGAAACAACTAACCGGCGTCGACTTCTCTAAGGTAGCCATTGAGCAGGCGGCAGAACGCTACCCATCCATGCGATTCATCAACGAGAACTGGCTTACGAAAAATGAGGATCAACGAGAGCTTTTTGATATTGTTTTTTCTTCTAACACGCTAGAGCATTTTCACGATCCCTACAATGCTTTACTTGAACTGTCTAAGCGCGCAAAAAAAGCCGTCGCGCTGGCGTTGCCCTACCGTGAGCTGGACAGAATTGATGAGCACTTTTTCTCTTTTCTGCCTGAAAATATACCAACTGTACTTTCTAATGGGTTCAGACTGATTTGCTCGCGGGTTATAGATTGCCGTTCACTCCCGAATTCACTTTGGGGTGGGGAGCAGATTATTCTTCTGTATGCCGACTCCAACTGGGTTGACGGACTGGGACTCACATTAGGCGATATTTCAATTGAGCAAGCTCCGGTACCTGAGGCAGGACAACCTGAACAAATTTTAGCGGAGCGCGATAGTGCAGCAGCGGAGCGCGATAGTGCAGTAGCGGAGCGCGATAGTGCAGTAGCGGAGCGCGAT
>WOZP01000153.1:0-16133 GCA_011620215.1 Rugosibacter sp. | reverse complement strand
CGCGATAGTGCAGTAGCGGAGCGCGATAGTGCAGTAGCGGAGCGCGATAGTGCAGCAGTGGAGCGCGACAGTGCAGTAGCGGAGCGCGATAGTGCAGTAGCGCTTGCAAGTTTAATGAAACAAAGCTTGTCTTGGCGACTCACCCGGCCTTTGCGGTTTGTTGCCCGTCTGGCGCGATACGGATTGACCAATGAAGATCGGCAGCGGATAACGCAATCACTGCGCCACCATTACCATCGGTTGCCAATACCTATGTCAGTGAAAAAAATGGCCAGTTTTGCCCACCATAAGGTGGTTGGAAAATTCATAAAGGCGCTACGCCGAAGAGCGTTTAGCGTATCTCAGTTCAGCGCGCCCTCAATCAATTCAGTTTCCAAAGAAGACAATTCACCGGACTACATTGTTTGGGGCGTCATCGATTGGCATTTCCGTCATCAGCGCCCTCAGCAACTGGCCGTTGCGTTGGCGAACACTTGCCGACGTGTTTTATATATATCTCCCAACTTCCTCGAAAACGAGCAGCCGGGTTTTGATGTCGAAGTGCTGGATGCCTCCAGTTTGCTGTTTCAGATAAGACTTTTTGTAAAAAATGCCCCTGTAATCTACTCGTCCGCACCAGGACTCGAAGATGTTTCACAGCTGCGGGCCAGTATTGCTGAAGTGCTGGCTTGGGCGCGGTGTAAGCAGATCGTTTCGCTGGTAGATCATCCTTTCTGGCTAGATGTCGCTGCAGTCTTGCCAAACAGCCGACTGGTGTATGACTGCATGGATCACCATGAAGGCTTTGGTAACAATGCTGTGTCATTGCTCCAGTTGGAAAAAAGGCTTTTGAACGAAGCAGAGCTGACGGTTACCACATCTACTTGGCTAGACGAAACCATTGCCCCACACACCAAACACCGCGCGCTGATTCGCAATGCGGGTGACTACCGGCATTTTTCCCAAGTGCCTGATAGCATTTATCGCGACCCGCATGGGCGCCGCGTGATTGGTTATTACGGGGCGATTGCAGAGTGGTTCGATCTGGATCTGGTCGAAGCAGTCGCCAAGCAGCATCCGGGTTGCGCTGTGCTGCTGATAGGGGCAGACACCGTCAATGCTCGGTCACGGCTGGCAAAACTACCCAATGTTACCTTCACGGGTGAGGTGCCCTACAGCCAGTTGCCGCATTATCTCCACGGTTTTGATGTTTGTTTGTTGCCGTTCAAGGTTGTCCCGCTCACGTTGGCGACGAATCCGGTCAAGGCCTATGAATATCTGGGTGCAGGCAAACCTATAGTGACCGTTGACTTGCCGGAGATGGCGCAGTTTGACGGCCTAGTGTACGCAGCGGCAGGTAAAGAGGCTTTCCTTGCTGCAGTAAGCAAAGTGTTAAACCAAGCAGAATCTGACTCACTGGTGCAGCAGCGCAAGGCTTTCGCAGAAGGGCAAACCTGGCAACACCGCGCCGAGGCGCTCATTCAAGCAGCCGAGTCGTCCGCTCATGACCCAAAAATCAGCATTGTGGTTGTAACGTACAACAATCTTGACTTTACCCGTGCCTGTCTTGCAAGCCTGGATGCGCACAGCCAATACGAGCATATGGAAATCATTGTGGTTGACAATGCCTCCAGCGATGGCACGTCGGCATTTTTGTCGGAATGGGTAACCAACGGACATAACCGTAAGCTGATCCTCAACGAGGATAACCGTGGGTTTGCAGCTGCGAACAACCAAGGACTGGTATTAGCCACCGGCGAGTACCTGGTACTACTCAACAACGATACCTACGTTACGCCAGGCTGGCTTCGTACCATGGCTCGACATCTTCAACGGGATAAAACGATTGGCCTGCTTGGGCCGGTAACCAACAATATCGGTAACGAAGCCAAGATTGATATTGCCTATGCGGACATGGACGAGATGTTGCTGAAGTCTGCTGCCTATACGCATAGACACATCGGGCAAACATACCCGTTACGCACAGCAGCCTTCTTCTGCGTGATGATGCCCCGCACAACCCTTGCGTCCGTCGGTGCATTGGATGAGATTTTTGGCCGAGGTTTCTTTGAGGACGATGATTACTGCAGGCGAGTTGATCAATTGGGTTTACGCGTTGTTTGTGCAAAGGACGTATTTATTCACCATCATTTGTCGGCGTCCTTCAATAAATTGAGAAGCCAAGATCGACAGGCCTTGTTTGAAGAGAATAAGGCACACTACGAGGCTAAGTGGGGTGAGTGGATTCCTCACTCTTACTTGGATCATTAAGGACATTGGAAACTATGCTTATCAATAATCTATTTGCTCATGTAACGAGCTATCGGTCTTCGATTGATGCCGCCATCAAGCGTGTATTGGACCGTTCTTGGCTTGTTCTTGGCCCTGAAGTCGAGAATTTTGAGCGATTGTTTGCCGACTACATACAAATAGCGTATTGCCGTAGTGTTGCCAATGGGACGGATGCACTTGAATTGGCACTGCGTGCTCTGGGAGTACAGGCTGGAGACAAGGTCGCGACAGTTGCTAATGCGGGTATGTATACCAGCACTGCGATCCTCTCTATCGGCGGCACGCCAATTTTCATGGATGTTGATCTTGTGACTCAAGTGGTTACACAAAATGAAGTTGAGCGAGCAATCGCACAGGGCGCGAAAGCTGTTGTCGTAACGCACTTATATGGACAGGCACAAATCGATATCGCCGAAGTTGCAGCTAAATGCCGTTCTTCAGGCGTGAAATTGGTAGAAGACTGCGCACAAGCGCATGGTGCCCGTGTTAATGGCAAGCGGGTGGGCAGCTTCGGCGATGCAGGTTGTTTTAGCTTTTATCCGACCAAAAATCTTGGTGCGCTTGGTGATGGCGGTGCGGTGGTTTGTCGAGATACCGAACTGGCTGAGAAGGTGGGTTACCTGCGGCAGTATGGCTGGTCAGCCAAGTATCAGGTCGAATTGGCGGGTGCGCGTAATAGTCGGCTCGATGAAATACAGGCAGCTGTGCTATCAGAGTTCCTGCCACATCTGGATAGCTGGAACGCGCGGCGACGTGACATTGCTTCTCAATACTCTCGGCGTATAACGCATCCCGCAGTCATCTTCCCATCGACCGATGGTGATGATTACGTCGCTCATCTATATGTGGTGCGTTGTTCTGAAAGAGAGTGCCTGCGCCAGCATTTGCGAGAGCTGGATATTGCAACGGATGTCCATTACCCGATCCCCGATCATCGTCAACCTGTTTTTGGAAACCGATTCTCAGAACTGCGTTTACCTAATACGGAACAACTTGCGCAAGAAGTCCTCACGCTGCCTTGCTACCCGGAAATGGCTCAGGCGGATGTTGAGCGGGTTATCAGTGCTGTAAATCACTGGCCAGTTGCTGCTGTTGAGAAAGGTGGCAACTAATATGGCCTCGCCCAATCCATTCACTAATATTGGCTTCGAAGATTTTCGCCGTCTTGCAGCAGACAAGACCCTATCCAAATACGAGCGCATCGGTTTTCCTGATTCTTACCGGCAAGGTTTCGAGAGCGATATTTTTTCTGACATTCAATCCAAACTGACCAATCTCGCTATAGGCAATAAGTGCGTTTTTGATATTGGTCCAGGTTGTAGTGACTTACCTAAGATGCTGATTGATTTGTGTCGTGAGCGTCACCATAAACTGACGCTCATCGACAACAAAGAAATGCTCGATTTACTGCCCAATGATTCGATCATAGAAAAAGTAGCTGCACTGTATCCAAATTGTCCCGAACTGATAGCGCAATATCGTGGAATGGTGGATGTCATTGTTTGTTACAGCGTCTTGCACTACGTGCTCATAGATACAGCCTTCTTCAGGTTTCTCGACACTTCCCTTTCATTGCTGGCGCCGGGGGGGCAGATGTTGATTGGCGACATTCCCAATGTTTCCAAGCGCAAGCGTTTTTTTGCCAGCGAGACGGGGGCCCGTTTTCACCAAGAGTTCATGCAGACAGACAATTTACCTATTGTCGAATTTAATCAAATAGAACATGACCAGATCGACGATGCTGTAGTGATGTCATTGCTTCAGCGTGCTAGAGCGCAGGGTTTTGATGCTTATGTTCTTCCGCAAGATCCAAAACTTCCCATGGCCAATCGGCGGGAAGACATTCTCATCACGCGCCCATAGGAGCAAGCGACATGAAAAAAACAAAGAAGTTGCTAATCATCGGCGACAGTGCCTTTGCTGAAGTGGCGTATGAGTGCTTTACTCATGACTCTGAGTATGAAGTGGTTGGCTTTGTAGTGGAGTCGCAGTACCTTAAAAAGAAGGAGCTGTTTGGCCTGCCAATCGTTCCCTTTGAGCAGATTGAAGAGCACTTTGATCCAAGCGAAATTGAGTTCTATGCCGCGTTGGTTTATACCCAATTAAACCGGCTGCGTACTCGCCTGTATCAAACGGCAAAATCCAAAGGATACAGGCCAGCGAGCTATATCAGCAGCCGTGCCTTTGTTTGGCGTAACGCTGTCGTTGGCGAGCACTGCTTCGTGTTTGAGGACAACACAATTCAGCCATTTGTACGAATTGGAAACAACGTGGTGTTGTGGAGTGGCAATCACATTGGGCACCACAGCGTGATTCAAGATCACTGCTTTATTGCATCGCACGTAGTTATTTCAGGTTTTTGCAATATCGGCAGCAATACCTTTATGGGGGTTAATGCCACTTTAGGTAATAACGTAAATATTGGCGAGGATAACTGGATAGGTCCCAGCGTTACCCTTGTGAAAGACACCGAGCCGAATTTGCTTTTCAAAGTCGAGCAGCCTGAGCCTGCAAAGGTTAGCTCGCGTCGGTTTTTTAAAGTTCTGGAGGCTTGATATGCAATGGAAAAAGCTTGGGGTCGTATGGCAACCAGATGGGGACTTATGGTGGGCGAGGAAATACGCAACATGTCCAACCCCATTGTTTTTGAATGATGGAAGTTTACGACTCTATATTCAATGCCGTGATGAAGATGGAGTGGGCCGAATTGGCTATGTGGATGTTGATCCTGAAAACCCAACTCGCGTGCTGCGCGTATCCAAAGAGCCCGTTCTTGATGTCGGCGCACCTGGTGCATTCGACGATAACGGTGTGTTTCAGACTTCCGTTGTGCAAGCCGAAGACGGTCGGCTTTTCATGTACTACGTTGGCTTTGAACTCTGCCACCACATCCGCTATCGCTTGCTAACTGGCTTGGCGGTTAGCAACGACGGGGGCGAGACCTTTCAGAAGGTTAAAACGACACCCATTCTTGAGCGTTCCGCCACGGAAATGCATTTCCGTGGCGGGCCATTTGTATGGCCCGCAACGGGCGGGGGATACCAGATGTGGTACGTTGCCGGGAGTGAGTGGGAAGAGATTGATGGCAAGTCTATGCCGGTATATGACATTCGTTACGCAGAATCCGTTGATGGGGTCCATTGGCCAGAAGAAGGTCGCATTGTTCTCCAGGTGGATCGCGATAAGGAGCATGGTTTTGGCAGACCTTACATTGTCAAAAAACAAAACCACTACCAAATGTTTTACAGCATTCGCAAGAAGTCGCCCTGCGCTTATCGCATGGGCTATGCAGAATCTGTGGATGGAATTCACTGGCAACGGAAAGACGAAGAAATCGGGCTGGATATTTCAGTCGGTGGCTGGGATAGCGACGCCATTGAATATGCCGCTGTCGTAGACGTGGGTAACAAAACCTTATGTTTCTACAACGGTAATGATTTCGGTGGTACTGGTTTCGGCGTTGCGGAGCTAGTGGAGTGATTTTTGATCTCATCAGTTACACGCATGAGCACGAGTCACTCTGGGACTCGTGGTGCGAAAGTGCGGGAAATTCCACGCTTCTGCATACCCGGAAATTTCTCAGCTATCACGGTAAGCGTTTCGATGATGCCTCGGTACTCATCTTTGAATCCGGTCGTTTAGTGGGCGTTATGCCAGCCGCCCGCGCCCAACATGACTCGACGCTGGTCGTCAGTCATCCGGGTGCCACCTATGGAGGCATCGTTCATCAAGGATGGCTAAATGGCGAGCGGATGATAGAGGCCTTGGAGCAGTTGAAGGCGTATTACCGCGAGCGCGGTTACGTAAAGTTTCTCTACAAACCATTGCCACATGGATACGCATGCGTTCCTTCTCAGGATGATCTTTATGCCCTTTTCCGTTTAGGCGCTCAGCGTGTTCGCTGTGATCTCTCATGTGCGATTGACCTGAGCGCGCGGAGAACCTCGAGCGAGCGACGTCGGCGGGGGGTGAAAAAAGCTCTGAAATCCGTGACGTTGGTTAACGGGAGTGAACAGTTGGTTGGTTTGTGGGACGTTTTGGCTAAGAATCTTGAGCGAAAGCACGGTGCATCGCCCGTGCATTCACTAGTTGAGTTGACCCTGCTATTGGAGCGGTTCCCAGAAAATATACAAGTGCGAACTGCCACTATCGATGGCGTCATTGAAGCTGGCGTTGTTCTCTTTAGCTCAACTAATGTCTGGCACTCTCAATACATAGCGTCCAGCGAAATTGGCTATGCCGTATCTGCGCTGGATGCGGTTTTCGAATCGGCGATAGATGCGGCTAAAAAGTGTGGCACGCGTTATTTTGATTTCGGCACAAGCAATGAACAGGGTGGATTAGTCCTTAACGATGGGCTGTATCGCTTTAAGTCAGAGTTTGGTGGGGGTGGCATAGCGCATGAATATTACGAACTGGTGTTGTAGCGAATGAATAATAAAAAAATTTCCATAGTTGTGCCAGTGTATTTCAATGCAGGCAGCTTGCCCCGACTTTTTGACGAATTCGCGAAGATTGAGGCACAACTTCTAGAGCGCTCGGTATCCCTCGAACTGATCTTTGTGGATGATGGTTCCAAAGACGACTCTTTGGCGCGCCTACTGGAATTCAAGGACAAGCGGCCAGAAACCACAGTGGTCAAACTTACCCGAAATTTTGGCGCGGTGCATTGTTCCAAAACTGGGTTCAAGTTTGTTACGGGCGACGCGTTCATGATCATTGCCGCCGATTTGCAAGACCCGCCGGGTCTAATACTCGAAATGGTCGATCATTGGCTTGCGGGGTCCAAGTTCATTATTTGTGAGCGAATCGCCCGCGACGACCCCATTGTCTCCAAAATTTACTCCAGGATTTATTACAAGCTGCTTCGTACTCTGGTCATTCGCGACTACCCTGAAGGTGGATACGACATGGCCTTGATGGACAAGGCATTCTTGCCTCACCTGTTAAATAGCGCAAAGAGTGTGTTCACGCCACTGTTGGCGTACTGGCTGGGATACAAGCCAGATGTGATTCACTACCACCGACCGGCGCGTGAACACGGTAAATCCGGATGGACATTCGCAAAAAAGTTCACGGCATTCCTTGATGTGATGCTTGGCTTTTCGATTACCCCGATTCGGGCCATATCTGGGGTTGGAGCCGTTGTTGCACTATGCAGTTTTCTTTACGGCGGCGCAGTCGTGCTGAGCGCGTTGTTCCATCGGATTCCTGTTGAAGGCTTTGCTACTGTTGTCGCGCTAGTCACCTTTCTATTGGGTTTAATTATTGTCATGCTTGGCATTATTGGTGAGTATTTGTGGCGCATTTTTGATGAAACCAACAAACGCCCAGAAACCGTGATCGAAGAAGTCTGGTGATATGGCTTTTCCTCGATTTCTGATTGCGGGCGCGATCAATACAGGATTGACTTATCTCCTCTATCTTGGTTTGTTGTTTCTTGTGCCTTACGTCTGGGCTTATTCGCTCACCTACGCCATTGGAGTCGGCATAGGGTACTTGCTGAATGCGCGCTGGGTATTCAAAAGAGCGCCCAGCCTAGGTAGCGCTGCAGCCTATCCATTGACTTATGCTCTCAATTATTTACTGGGTGTAGGGATGCTTTGGCTGCTTGTTGAGCTGATCCATATTCCAAAGGAAATCGCACCACTCTTAGTGGTTGCACTATCAGTTCCGGTCATGTACATCGTCACGAAATCGATCTTTCTAGGAAGACCCACTAATGAAAAAACCAACAATCAATGACTGCAAGGTCGTCGCCTTGCCAAAGATCAACGATCCGAGAGGCAACCTTACATTCATTGAGGGGAATAACCATATTCCCTTCGAGATAAAACGTGTCTTTTACCTGTATGACGTTCCGACCGGGGAGGATCGTGGTGCACATGCCCATCACGATTTACATCAATTTTTGATCTGCCTATCTGGCAGCTTTGATGTGGCTATTGATGACGGTGAGTTTCAGGCAACCATCCACTTGAATCGGCCGTGGAAAGGTTTACACATCCCTCCGATGATTTGGGCGGCTGAGGTGAATTTTGACCCAGGTTCTGTTTGTCTGGTTCTGGCTTCTGACACGTACAACGAGGGCGACTATATCCGTGACTACGAAAATTTCTTGTCATTAGCCAAGAGTATCTCCTAATTGGTCATGATAGATTTTCGCTTGGCCAACACCTACCGGCAATCGCTTGTCGGCATTCTCATCGGTGTGGCTATCGGCGCATTTGCAGGTGTTTTACTGACTAGCCCTTTTTGGGGAGGACTGGGTCTGCTTGCAGTTGCAATCTTTTCACTGGCTTTGACGCTTTCGTTTTCAAACTGGAGGCATTCCAACGTCTTTGTGTTACTGCTCATTTTTTCGGCACTAACGACGGTTTGGGTGTTGTTCCTTGATAGTCATCAAGTCAGTGATTTTGGTGTCTATCTTCGCTGTGGTACTGAATATGCATCGCCTTGGACCTCTTTAGAGCAATGGGCTAGCAAATGTGAAAGCGCATGGCTTCCCGGGTTTGCTAGCTATTGGCGAAGATCTGTACTTTACTCGCTGCCTATAGGTTGGTTGGTAGATGGTGCTTATTTTGGATTCAAGTTAGTCAACGCCGCGCTGCATATCGGAGCTATTGCGTTACTCTATCGCGGCGTGAGCGCGTCGTTTGGTCGCGCTGCCGGGGTGTTTTCGGCCTCACTGTTAGCCGTCTACCCCGAGTTCTGGTTCGCCACGACGGTCGTGAGCTCGGATAATCTCGTAATTCTGGCCCTAGTCGGCTTCATTCTTGCGCTTGCTAAATTAAGCGAAAACCAGAGTTCAACCAGAACTGTTCTACTGGTCGTATTGCTGCTTGTGGTTTTGGATCTACTGCGCAGCATTGGCCCGATACTCGTCGTCGCCATTCTGTTAGTTCTACCCCTGGCCTCTGAAAAAGGGAGCCGCCTCAAGTTAGCCAAAGCCGGAATATTGTCAGCGATCGCAGTTGTTACGGTGGGGTTCGCGCCTTCATTGCTCGGCATGACCACAATGCAAACCCATGGTTTTCTTGCGACGCTGGTTGGCAGCGGCCTAACCCATAGTCGCTCATTTGAAGAGGCCTACTCATGGCACCAGTATGTACTGCCTCTGATAGATGCGGATAATCGCAGTAAAGTATTTGTAGGATTGCTTGCGCAGGATTTGAACAATGCGTTCTCGTTTCCTTCCTTCTGGGTGCAGAAAATTAGCACTCTATTCGGAGGTGAGGGGTATTACTTTTTTGCAACTTCGCAGCCTTTGGGTTCTCCAGATGATTTTGTGCTGACCAATAGCGCGCCTGCCATTGTCTTCAATGCAAATTGGGCTGCAATGATGCGAGGTGTCGTGGCTTTTTGTTGCATTGCCGGTGGGGTGGGGGCTTTAAGGATCAGCCAGCATCCCTTGGGACGGGCGGCTGTAACCGTCGGCAGCGCATTTTTGCTCTTCATCATTCTTTTTGGTGAAGTACAAGCGAGATACAGCTTGTTGATTGCGCCAGCGCTTTGTGTTGCGGCGGCGGGCGTGTTCGCTAAGCGCGATGCAAGCGCCAGCGCATTGTTTCGCGATGGCGCAAAGAGTTTATTCATTGCTTTCGCTGGGTTGATTGTTTGCATCGTCCTCGTCAAAGCTTGGGCCTCGGCATATGTCGCTCAGGCGCCGTCGCTGGTCTGGGCTATCAAGCCCGATGTCCTTTTAGGTTGCGAAAGTCCACAGGCCCTCAATATTGAACCACATCGCATCACGCTACCCCTTCAGGGCAAAGCATGTTACGCATTAAACGCGACCCCAAAAAATCTCAACGGCGATGTCGTGTTTTATGTTGTGCGGGAGCCTGTTCCGCCCCGGTGGAGCCATGAGCTGCATCAGCCCGTTGATTTGACTTTTGTTGCCCACATCAAGGGGGGGGCGCTCATCACCTTACACAAGCAATTGACGTCTGAAGCAGTTGCTGTGCCTATTCTCATTCCATCGGAGGGGGGGGCTGTAGCATCCCTGGATGTATTCATCAGAGCGAGCGGCGGGTTGAATGGCAAGGTCAGCTTTGCCTATTTTTATGACAATAAAAGGGTTATCAGCAATGTGGTCGAAAAATAATATTCACAATGAGGGGGCGGGAATCCTTGATTTATGCAGGTATTTTTCGGTTGCCTTGATGACTTATTGGCTCATCAATTTTGTACTTACCCCCAATACTCTTTCGCCCTTGCATCAGGATGATTACGTGGTGCTGGGGGCGGGGTTCGAAAAATTTAGCTGGACAGTCGAACGCCCTGTATCAACCAACCTGGCTTATTTCATGGGGCAAATGGGGCCATCGTTTTCATTTGCTTTACTTAATTTCTTGACGGCGGCACTTCCCGCGATGGTGCTTTATTTTTTCGCTCATCTGCTTCGGGTAAGACTCGGATGGTTCTTGACTGCTGCCTTCAGCGTGATGACTTTCAGTCACCTTGCTGCCTTTGAACATGGTAAGTATTTAGGTCTAATCACCAATTTAACCTCTCACTTTTTTGGCTGCCTTGCGCTTATTACCCTTCTGTATGTGTGGCGAACGCCCCGTTTTCTCACCAGCACCATTGCTGTGGTTGCCTATGGTTTATCGGTTTTTGCAAAGGAAGATTTCTTGCTTCCACCACTACTTCTTCTGGTCTATTTGGGCGCGGATCTTTATTACCCACGTACGCGCATCACCGCTGAAGCAGCAGACCGTCGGGCACACGAAAAACAGTGGTGGCTGAAGATGAGCCTGTGGTTCATCGCGCTTGCTGGAGCTAGCGTCCTGTTTAGCTTGCTGGTACGGAATCCTTTTTTGGCAGGTGCTGTTGGTCAGGTAGGAAATAGTGCGCACTACGCAGTCAGCTTTGATCCGGGCGTGTTGTTGGCCGCGTTTTTGAAATTGACGATTGAGTATTCGCCCTGGCACACCATTGCCGGTGTGTTGGCAGTCATCGCTTTGAGCGTGACTTGGAAGGAGCGGCGACGGGAGTTGATCTTGCTGGCGGCGATAGTCTTCTGCCTGATTCTGCCGTATGCGATGATCTCCAATCATGTTTTTTCATACCGTGTGTTTGCTTGGCTACCCTGGC
This sequence comes from Rugosibacter sp., assembly GCA_011620215.1. Classification (GTDB taxonomy): domain Bacteria; phylum Pseudomonadota; class Gammaproteobacteria; order Burkholderiales; family Rhodocyclaceae; genus Rugosibacter. The sequence goes on along the minus strand of WOZP01000153.1, from coordinate 4,766 downwards.
TATCTGCACCAGTTGTGATCGCCGCCGCGCTGTTGTGGCGTGGTGAAGTTCCAATGTTTTTTGGCCGAAAAATTGCGAAAGTTTTTGCGGTCGCCCTGTTTGCGGTTCCGTTTTTGGTCGGCTATCTGGATCGTATTCCGAGGCTGATGGTGGCTGGCTGGTACGCATCCGCCCAGCAGTCGAACAAGCAGATGATTGACAGTATTGTTGCCAACAAAGCGCTGCTGGATAAAGAGAAAGTGATCGGTGTTGTTGGCGTCGAGGGTTTGTCACCCTGGTCGAACAATGATGGCGCTTATTTGCGAAAAAAATTGGGATTCAGCAATCACTGGGTGATCTTCGTCGATAAAAGCACCATGTTTTTCACCATCAAGGAGTCTGCGCCTTCTACTTATTTATCGGTTGCTTCATCCCGGAGTCTTTGTGAGCAGCCCGGACTGTTGGTAATGAAATTTGATCCCTCTGGCGTGGGAATGCCAGTGCGCGCAGGCGAACTTTGTAGCGCAAACAAGGCTAGCAAATGAAAAACAGAAAAATCCTCTGTGTTGTGGGTACGCGCCCCGAAGCCATCAAAATGGCCCCTGTCATTTTGGCGTTGAAAAATGAATCCTGGGTAGATGTTCGGGTTCTCGCGACTGCCCAGCACCGCCACATGCTGGATCAGGTGTTGAATTTCTTCGGCATCGATCCTGATATCGACCTGAACATCATGCGGCCCAACCAGGCGCTGACGACCTTAACAGCCAGATTGCTGCTTGAACTCGACGATGTATTGCTGGCAGAAAAACCGGATGTCGTGCTTGCCCAAGGCGATACGACCACGGTGATGACTGTGGCGCTGGCCTGTTTTTATCATCGTATTTCCTTTGGACATGTGGAGGCAGGTCTTCGTACTTGGGATATGCAGAACCCATTTCCTGAAGAGGCCAACCGTGTGATTGCGGGGCGTTTGGCGTGCTGGCATTTTGCACCCACAGAAAGTTCGCGCCAAAATTTGCTGCGCGAAGGTGTGTGCGATACTGACATCGTCGTTACTGGCAATACGGTGATTGATGCGTTATTTATGACGGCATCGAAAAAGCTTGAAATCGGTGTCCATCTGGATGACACAAGGCGGCTAGTACTTGTTACGTCCCATCGGCGCGAAAACTTTGGCGAGCCATTCCGTAATATTTGCCGAGCGCTGCGGACTCTCGCAGAGGGCAATGCCGATATTCAGATTCTCTACCCGGTGCATCCGAACCCAAATGTGAAGGATGTGGCGCATGAAATGCTTGCCGGCTATAGCAATATTATTTTGTGCGAACCATTGGATTACGCCCCATTTGTTGCTGCGATGAAAAAGGCTTACCTGATCATCAGCGATTCTGGTGGCGTGCAAGAGGAAGCCCCCGCCTTGGGTAAGCCGGTGTTGGTTTTGCGAGATGAAACCGAGCGGCCTGAGGCTGTCGACATGGGGGTAGTGAAGCTGGTTGGGCCGAACTTTGAGCGCATCGTTAAAGAAGCGCAGTTGCTGCTGGATGATCCAGACGCCTATCAATCCATGGCACGTGGCATATCCCCGTATGGTGATGGCAAAGGTGCGCAGCGGATTGTGGCGGTGCTCAAGGAGCACTTCGCTTGAAGCGTTTGGTTTACTTGTCACCCGTGCCATGGTCAAGCTTTGCACAGCGACCACATAAATTCGTGACATGGTTTCATGCCAGCACGGGGGGGGATGTGTTGTGGGTTGATCCCTATCCAACGCGGTTTCCATCACTATCTGATTTTCAACGATTGGGGGCCAAAGCTGATCGTCAGAATATGACGAATCCGGCGTGGCTATCGGTTATCAGACCCTCAGTTTTGCCAATAGAGCCATTGCCAGGCTCTGGCATGGTCAACGCCCTGATCTGGCGCTCTTCTCTGCGTGTGGTTGATGAGTTTGCGCGGCCGAATAATTGCCTGTTGGTCATTGGAAAACCGTCCGTTTTAGCCTTGACTGTTTTGAATAGTCTCAAAGACTGCAGGTCTATTTATGACGCGATGGATGATTTTCCAGCGTTTTATGCCGGGCTATCTCGATGGGCAATGCGTTGGCGAGAAGGCCAATTGGTGCGCAATGTGGACAGCGTATTGGCTTCTTCAACTGCTATCCAGCGCCGATGGAGTCATATCGTGGCAGATGTCCAGTTGGTTCATAACGGGCTAGATGCCGAAGTGATGCCAGAGTTTGCGAGCCCTGGTTTGGCTAAGGGTAAGAAGGTACTTGGCTATGTAGGAACTATTGCGACTTGGTTTGATTGGGATTGGGTGATTGAGCTAGCGAGAGTGCGTCCTGATGCTGTGGTGAGATTGATCGGGCCTGTATTTTCATCAGCACCTGTCGACTTACCGAATAACATCGAAATGCTACCTTCTTGCAGCCATCAAGCGGCATTGGCGGCAATGCAGGCATTTGATGTTAGCTTAATCCCTTTCAAAATAAATCAGCTGACTGCATCGGTTGACCCGATCAAATATTACGAATACCGCGCTTTAGGATTGCCTGTTATTTCCACGGATTTTGGTGAGATGGCATTTCGCAGTGGAGAGGAAGGCACCTTTCTCAGTCAAGGGCTGCAGGATATAAGTGCCGTGGTCGAGCGGGCCCTACAACACAGCGCAACGACTGAATCAGTCCAGCAATTTAGAGCTGTCAACACATGGGAGTTTCGTTTTAGTGGAGCAAAAATTATCTAGTGGCTGCGATGTTGTCATCGTCAACTACAACGCAGGCAAGCTACTGACGGACTGCGTTTTGTCCGTTTTTGCCGCAGGTGCTGCGCGTGCCATTGTGGTGGATAACCATTCAACGGATGGCAGTCTTGAATACATGGAGCACACGGTCAAAAGCGATGGACTAGTCGTTATTCGAAATGGCAAAAATTTAGGATTTGCCGCTGCGTGCAATATTGGTGCGCAAGCTTCATCTTCAGCCCAGGTGTTATTTCTGAATCCAGACAGTGTTCTGGCACCGGACGCACTGTTTCGTATGATTAACGTTTTACAAGCATCGCCAGAAGTGGGCATGGTTGGCGGATTTTTGTGTAACCCCGATGGCACCGAGCAACCGGGTGGGCGAAGAGTTTTCCCTACGCCTAAACGCGCTTTCATGCGGGCATTTGGTCTGTCACGTCTTGCAAGGTTTTTCCCCGAATTCTTTTCAGATTTCTTGCTTTACCAAGAGCCACTTCCTACTGCTCCAACGTTTGTGGAGGCAATTTCAGGAGCGTGCATGTTGGTGAGGCGTGAGGCGATGGAAGATGTTGGCATGTGGGATGACGCATACTTTTTGCACTGTGAAGACCTCGATTGGTGCATGCGTTTCAAACTGAAAGCCTGGAAAATATTGTTTGTGCCAGATGCTCAGGTTACCCATGTTTGGGGCGCATGTAGCCGTAGCAGGCCTTTTTTTGTCGAGTGGCATAAGCATCATGGGATGTTGCGGTTTTACAAAAAGTTTTTCCGCCATCATTACCCAGGCCTTCTGTGGGGAGCAGTCGTTGTAGGCGTGTGGTTGCGCTTTGTAATGGTGGCGGGTTATTACGGCGGTCGTCTTGCACTCAACAAGGCTGGGGTACGACGTGGCTGAATCCAGTGTCGGTGTGCTGGGCGCAACCAGTTTGGTGGGCAGGTGTGTGCTGCCGCTGTTGCGCGCTGCCGGGTGGCAGGTGGTGGCGTTTTCTCGCCAGCCGGTGGTAAGCACGGATGGCATGGCGTGGCGGGTACTTTCCCCCTCTCCCCCGCGAGGGGAGAGGGGAGTTAGTCACTGGATTTGTGTGGCCCCCCTCTGGGTGTTGCCGGATTATTTTTCGCTCATCGAGGCCAGTGGCGCGCGGCGCGTGGTGGCGTTGTCTTCCACCAGCCGTTTCACAAAAGTCGGCTCCGGCGATACGGCGGAGAATGCCACTGCGGCCAAGCTGATCGATGCCGAGGCGCGGGTGCAGGCCTGGGCTGAGAGCTGCGGCATCGAGTGGGTGGTTTTGCGGCCCACGTTGATTTATGGTCATGGGCGGGACAAGAACATCAGCGAGATCGCGCGCTTCATCCGCCGGTTTGGCTTTTTTCCATTGCTTGGCCAAGCCCATGGCCAGCGCCAGCCCATCCATGCCGACGATGTGGCGGCCGCTTGTGTCGCGGCCTTGCAGGCGCCGACTGCGGCAAACCGCGCCTACAACATCTCGGGTGGTGAAACGCTGCCTTACCGCGATATGGTGGCGCGTGTGTTTGCCGCGCTGGGCCGCCCTGTGCGCTTGGCTACCGTACCCCTGTGGGCCTTCCGCCTGGCGGTGGCTTTGCTGCGCTGCCTGCCGCGTTATCGGCACTGGTCGGCGGCCATGGCCGAGCGCATGAACCGTGATCTGGTGTTCGACCATACCGACGCAGCGCGCGACCTGGGCTTCAAGCCCAGGGGCTTTGCGCTGACAGCAGAGGATGTCCCGCGATAAGCCTGATAAATCTGCTACAACCATGATTGACGCAGCAGGGGCACTGGCATACTATGCCAATACTGTCCATCGGGAGATTGAAATGCCCACGCGCAACGTTGTAATTACCGAACATCAGGCTTCGCTTGTCGAGCAACTGGTCACGAGCGGCCGCTACCAAAACGCCAGTGAAGTGCTGCGTGAGGGACTTCGACTCGTTGAGCAACGTGAAGCAGAAGATGCCTGTCGCCTCGAAGCGCTTCGCTCCGCAGTGCAAGTAGGTATTGCGGATATTGAAGCGGGTCGATTCAAGACCTT
>WOZP01000196.1 GCA_011620215.1 Rugosibacter sp. | reverse complement strand
TGACGCTTACCGAACTCCGCTACATCGTTGCCCTTGCCCGCGAAAGCCACTTTGGCCGCGCGGCGGAAAAATGCCATGTTGCCCAGCCAACCTTGTCGGTTGCGGTCAAGAAGCTGGAAGACGCGCTGGGCATTGTGCTGTTCGAACGCAACAGCAGCGAGGTGCGCCCCACGGCGATTGGCATGCAGGTCGTCGCGCAAGCCGAGCGGGTGCTGAGCGAAGCGGCGCGCGTCACCGAAATCGCTGCCGCCGGACGCGACCCGCTGGCCGGGCCTTTGCGCCTGGGCGCGATCTATACCATCGGCCCGTGGCTGCTGCCCGCGCTGGTGCCGATCCTGAAGCAGCGCGTACCCAGGATGCCGCTCATCATTGCCGAAGGTTACACCGAGGTGCTGTTGGAAAAGCTCAGGAATTTCGAGCTGGATGCGCTGGTGCTGGCCCTGCCGGTAGCCGAACCCGGCCTCGTCGCACAAGCGGTATATGACGAGCCTTTCCGTGTGCTGCTGCCTGCCGGGCACCCATGGGTGAAAGAGAAGACCTTGCAAGCGAGCCGTTTGCTGGACGAGCCCTTGCTCATGCTTGGCCCCGGCAATTGCTTCCGTGACCAGGTGCTGGATTTGTGCGCTCGCGCGACGCACGGCCAGTCACCGCAGGTGCTTGAGTCTTCTTCGCTGGAAACCATACGCTACATGGTGGCTTCCGGCGTTGGGGTGACTGTGATGCCCGCCAGCAGCGTGGATACACTGGCCAGGAACGATCCGCTGCTGCGCGTGCGGCCGTTTGCCGAACCCACACCCACGCGTCGTGTTGGCCTGGTCTGGCGTGCCAGTTTCCCGCGACATCAGGCCATTGATGTCCTGCGTACCGCACTGGTGGATTGCAAGCTGCCCGGCACGCGGCCAGTGTTGGCCACATAGACTGCGCTAATAGCTTCTGGCTATTGGCGCAGTGCAAAAAATCAATTAGAACCTGTAACATAAGACTGCTAAAGTGCACGCAGGCTGGATGTAGGGGCTTGCCCGCACATGTAGCTTGGACGGCGTGTATTTACACCCGTTGTTTCAGTCCATTTTTTTGCAGAGGAGAAACATTATGCAACTCAAGGGTTCAAAAACCGAAGGCCATCTGAAGGACGCTTTTGCCGGCGAATCCCAGGCCAACCGCCGTTATCTTTACTTCGCGAACAAGGCTGACGTTGAAGGCTACAACGACGTTTCTGCTGTGTTCCGTTCCACTGCCGAAGGCGAAACAGGTCATGCCCACGGCCATCTGGAATATCTCGAAACCTGTGGTGATCCAGCCACCGGTCTGCCTTTTGGCCCAACGGCTGACAACTTGAAAACGGCCGTTGCGGGCGAGACGCATGAGTACACCGACATGTACCCAGGCATGGCGAAAACCGCACGCGCGGAAGGTTTTGACGAAATCGCCGACTGGTTTGAAACACTGGCCAAGGCAGAGCGTTCACACGCCAACAAGTTCCAGCGCACGCTGGATACGCTGGGCGCCTGATACGGCACTCCGCAGCAAGGCGTTGGTGGCTTGGCGGCCTGTTGCCGTATCGCCGTGTCACCAGCGCCGACTTTTATCATCCCAAGGAAAACATCATGCGTGAAGGCAATCTGGAAGCGCCGACCCGGCATCCCATCGACTGGAAAAACCCGCAGTTTTATGACGCCCTTTCTTGCGAGAAAGAGCTCGAACGGATTTTCGACATCTGCCATGGTTGCCGCCGCTGTGTTTCGCTATGCAATGCCTTCCCTACGCTATTCGATCTGATTGATGCCGCCGGCGATGCAGAAACCGCCGGGGTTCCCAAGGAAAGCTATGGCAGCGTCGTAGACCAGTGCTACCTGTGCGACGTCTGTTACATGACCAAATGCCCTTATGTGCCGCCGCACCCGTGGAATCTCGATTTTCCGCATACGATGCTGCGCGCCAAGGCCATCAAATTCAAGGCGGGAGAAACCAACTTCCGCGACAAAATGCTGACCTCGACCGATGTCGTTGGCAAACTGGCCTCGATTCCCGTGGTGGTGCAGGTCGTCAATGCCGCCAATAAAAACAGCCTCGCGCGCAGCGCGATGGAATCCGTGCTCGGCGTCAAGAAAGAACGCTGGTTGCCCGAATATGACAGCAAGCATTTCCGCAAGACCAGCGGTACTGTGGTTGCACAAACCGTGACCGATGGTCAGCGCACACCCGGCAAGGTGGCGATTTTTTCCACTTGCTATGTGAATTACAACGAACCCGGCATCGGCCATGATCTGGTCAAGCTGCTCGAGCACAATGAAGTGCCCTGGGTGCTGGCTGAAAAAGAAGCCTGCTGCGGCATGCCCAAGCTGGAACTTGGCGATCTGGACACCGTGGAAAAACTCAAGAACATCAACATTCCCCATCTTGTGAAGCTGGTTCAGGCGGGGTATGCAATCCTCACACCGGTGCCATCCTGCACACTCATGTTCAAGAGCGAGCTGCCGCTGATGTTCCCGGATGATGCCGATGTCCAGGCAGTTGCCAAAGCCATGTTCGACCCATTTGAATACTTCGTTCAGCGCAACAAGGATGGCCTGCTCAAAACCGAATTTCCCAAGCCGCTGGGCAAGGTCTCGTACCACATCCCCTGCCACTCGCGGGTGCAGAACATGGGCCGCAAGACCGAAGAAATGCTCAAGCTCACCGGCGCCACGGTCAACACCGTGGAGCGTTGTGCCGGGCATGACGGCACCTGGGGCGTGAAGAAAGAGTATTACGCGATGTCGATGAAAATCGGCACGCCGGTGTTCAAGGCGATGGCCAAGGATGAGCCTGACTACATCAGCTCGGACTGCGCCATCGCTGGCCGCCATATTCAGCAAGGCATGGATGAAGCGGGCAACGCCGGCCATGCGCAGAAACAGCATCCACTCACCTTGCTACGCATTGCTTACGGACTGAAATAAACATGACACTCACACGCGAATCTCTGCTCACGCTGGAAGCCTATGCCAAAGCGCGCCCTGCCATGCGCACACAAGTACTGGAAACCAAAAAACTGCGGCGCATATTTCTCGGCGAACATGTCGTGCTGATTTTTGAAAACGAACTGCTGATTCGCTATCAGATTCAGGAAATGCTGCGCGTCGAAAAAATCTTCGAGGAAGACGGCATCCAGCACGAACTCGAAAGTTATGTCCCCTTGGTACCTGATGGCAGCAATCTGAAAGCCACCATGCAAATCGAATACGAGGATGAGCAACAGCGCAAAGAGATGCTCGCCAAACTCAAGGGCATCGAGGGCGCCATCTGGGTGTGCGTAGAAAACTTCCCTGCCGTATTCGCCATCGCCGACGAGGACATGGAACGGGAAAACGAAGAAAAAACCGCCGCCGTGCACTTTTTGCGGTTTGAATTCACGCCGCAGATGATCGCTGCCGCCAAAACCGGTGCAGCCCTTTCCATTGGCGTGAATCACGCGCACTATCAAGCCGAAACCGGGCCGCTAGCACCGGCAGTGCATGCGTCACTCGTGGCAGATTTTTGCTGATCAGGTAAAGTATTCCACTTTGTCATCACCCTGGGAGATCATCATGGATATCGGGATCAACAAGAAAGACCGCGAAAAAATCAGTGCCGGACTCTCGCACTTGCTGGCGGATAGCTACACGCTCTACCTGATGACGCACAACTTCCACTGGAATGTCACCGGGCCGATGTTCAATACCCTGCATCTGATGTTCATGACCCAATACACCGAGCAATGGACTGCGCTTGACCTGATTGCCGAGCGCATCCGCGCGCTGGGTTTTCCGGCACCCGGCACCTACAAGGAATTTGTTCGCCTGGCCTCGATCAAGGAAATCGAAGGGCAACCCAAGGCGCTGGAGATGGTGCGCCATCTGGTCAACGCGCAGGAATCCGTCGCCCGCACCGCACGTGGCTTGCTGCCTCTGCTCGACAAAGCCAACGA
>WOZP01000102.1 GCA_011620215.1 Rugosibacter sp. | reverse complement strand
AGCCGGTAATGCGCGTGCCGCGCAAAGGTTGCGCGGTAGCAAATTCTTCACGAATTGCCATCAAACCAGGCATTTCAGTTTCGGCGATAGCGATTTCCTTGCGCCCCCAGGTGGCAAGGCTCAGATCGGCAATCACATAATCAGGGGTTGTTGCATTAGCGGTCACAGCATTCATTTCAAGGCTCCTTGAAAAACAGTGACCGGGAAGAGCGGTGCATCGATGCAACTTATATGCGAACTCACCCTGCCCGGTACGGGTTAAGTGAGCGCAGTTTGCAAAAAATAACCGAGCCTGGGGAGAGATGGAACCCTCGCCTTGCAGCGCCCCTCGGAAGCTGCAAATTATAACGGATACGGAGAATAAGATTGACGCACTGCGGCAAAGTCGTGCATAATTCGCCTGCGGGGTGGAGCAGTCTGGCAGCTCGTCGGGCTCATAACCCGAAGGTCACAGGTTCAAATCCTGTCCCCGCAACCAAACAATAAAAAAAGGCCGAACGTTTACAGACGTGTGGCCTTTTTTGTTTTTGTTGAGCAGTCGCCAAGCTCACGGGCTAATATGCCGGTGCGATGACTTACCGATTGACTATTCCTCTAGACGAGGTCGATATTTCAGCTATCCGCGCTCAAGGTGCAGGCGGGCAAAACGTCAATAAAGTGTCGAATGCGGTGCATCTGCGTTTTGACATCAAGGCTTCATCCTTGCCGGAGGTGATTCGCGAACGGCTCATCAATCTTGGCGATCAGCGCATCAATAAAGAGGGTGTGGTGGTTATCAAAGCACAGGAGTTTCGGAGTCTGGAGGGGAATCGTGCGGAGGCGCTGCGACGGCTGCACGAGATGATCGCCCGCGTTACCACGCTGCCTGCAATGCGTCGACCAACGAAACCCACACGTGCATCGGTTAAACGAAGGCTCGAAAGCAAGACCAGGCGAGCAACAGTGAAGCTGGGGCGAGGCAGGATGAGTGAATAATATGGCCCGGACGATGAGCAAGCGAGCTCAATGAAAACGATGCAAGCAAACAATCCATTGCATGGCGTGACGCTGGAAAAACTGCTGAATGATCTGGTGAACTTTTATGGGTGGCACCATCTGGGGCGGCGCATCGCGATTCGTTGTTTCACGCACGAGCCTAGCATTGCCTCCAGCCTCAAGTTTCTTCGCCGCACTCCTTGGGCTAGAGCACAGGTAGAGGCGCTGTATATTGATTTTCTGAGGCAGGATGGAAAGCCCGGTGGTACTTAAGGTTTAGGCTTTGCATTTGATTTGTATACTGAGCGCTTAGTTGGTTGTGGCGTCATGCTCATTCCGCATATCCTGAGACAGAAAAAACATGAACTACGAAGAATATCTGGACGAAGTCACCACGCTTATCGTCGAGAAGTACGACGTCGCTGACGAGACGGCAGTCCAAATGGTGATGCATGCCCAGGCGAACGATTTTTTTATCGCACACGATGACGACCCGGCGATTTGTTCGCTAGAGCGTGCGCACAGAGACGCGAAAACTATTTTTACTCAATACAAGTAAGTCGTTTCGCTTGGGCGTGGCTAAGCTACGCCGATGTCCTCTGTCGTGACCGTACGATCTAGAGCGAATCCTGTGTAACCATTGTCTTCTACATCCGCGCAGATCTTGCGGTAGGAAGGTGCACCGCCGAGATAAATCATGCAGGTGCGCGGCTTGCCGGGAATGTTTGCGCCGGTGTACCACGAGTCGGTACCCGGTAGCAGCGTTTGCTGTGCAATCGAATCAACCAGTGCGCCCCATTGGGTTTCTGCTTCTAAAGTTGGCTCGATCACATCCAGATCGTGCTCACGCAGGTATTGAATGGCGTCAGTTGCAAACTCGACATGGTCTTCAATCGCTAACGGCATGTTGTAAAGGACGCCAGGGCTTTGTGGGCCGGTGATGAAAAACAGATTCGGGAAACCGTGTGTGGAAATACCCAGGTAGGTGTGTGGACCATCTGCCCATTTTTTATTCAGCGTGAGTCCGTCGCGGCCGACAATACCCATGCTGAGTAGTGGGCCGGTCATGGCATCAAAGCCGATGGCCAGCACAATCGCATCAAGCTCGTATTCATCCGTTGTGGTGCGGATACCGTGTTCGGTAATCATTTCAATCGGCGTTGCCTTGATGTCGACTAGGGTAACGTTATCCCGGTTGTAGGTCTCATAATATTTCGTCTCCAACGGTGGACGTTTGGTGCCATAGGGGTAGCCTCTTGGGGTTAGCATTTCGGCCACCTTGGGGTCTTTGACTCGCTCGCGAATTTTGACGCGGATATATTCGGCAGCGGTGTCGTTGGATTCTTTGTTGAACAGCAGATCTTGAAAGCTGTCGAAAATCAGCCGAAAGCCGCCATCCCAATAGCAATCGTCATACACGCGCCGCCGCTCTTCCATCGAGGCAGCGATAGCGGAGGGCAGGGCTTTATCGTAGGGCATGCCGCCAAAAGAATTGCGTGATTTGGTACGAATCTCTTTGTAGTGAGCCTTGACTTGTTTTTCGACTTCAGGGTCCATCGGCCTGTTACCGATAGGTGTGGCAAAGTTGGGTGTGCGTTGAAACACGGTAAGGTGGGCGGCTTCTTTGGCGATTTCGGTGATGGCTTGTATCCCACTGGCCCCTGCGCCAATGATGCCGACACGCTTGCCAGTGAAATCAACGCCTTGATGCGGCCAGCTTCCAGTGGCATACATTTCACCCTTGAAATTTTCAAAGCCTGGGAAGTCTGGTTTTTTCGCAACGGAAAGATTGCCTGTGCCGGCAATCAGGAATTTCGTCCGTGCGATGATGCCGTTTTCAGTGCTGATTTCCCACAGCTTGTTTTTATCATCCCAGACGAGCGCAGTAATTTGCGTGTTGAATTGAATGTCTTTGCGTAGATCAAAGCGGTCAGCGACGTGATTCAAGTAACGAAGGATTTCCGGCTGCGCTGCAAAGCGCTCACTCCATGTCCATTCTTGCTGGAGTTCTTCAGAAAAAGAATACGAATAGTGGATGCTCTCGATATCGCATCGGGCACCAGGGTAGCGGTTCCAGTACCACGTGCCACCCACATCGCCAGCGACATCAAATACGCGAGCCGAGACGCCCATTTGATCGCGCAGACGGTGTAGCGCATACAGCCCGGCAAACCCCGCACCGATGACAACTGTATGAAATGTTTCTATCCGCACTGAGCCGGTGGCCGGGGTGTTTGTTTTTAGATTCAACATGAACCCTCCTTGACGAAAGTGAATAGAAATTCAGCTTTCTCTCTATTCACAGCACTTTCTATTCGATTTATTTTCGTTTTATCTCATGGGCTGCCGTATCACCAGCGCCGACTTTTTCAGCAGATTAAGCCAGAAGATCTGCTTAATCTGCTGCAATAATGGGCTTTATTGCGCTGTATAGCCGCCGTCGATCGGAATAATCGCGCCGGTGATAAAGCTGGCTTCGTCCGACGATAAAAACGCGACCAGGTTGGCGATTTCAGCCGGCTCTGCGCCACGGCCCAGTGGGGTCATGGCAGTGGCCCCATCAATGAAGTCTTTGCCAATGCGTGTCACCATGGGCGTCATGACCAGACCCGGACAAATGGCGTTGGCGCGGATGCCCTGCTTCGCATAGGTGACAGCCCAGGCACGAGTCAGCGAGATCACTGCGCCTTTGGATGCGCTGTAGGCATGTAGTCCCGGTGTACCGATCAGCCCGCCGATGGATGATGTGGTGGTGATAACGCCGCTCTTGCCGCCGCGCAGCATGCTTTGCAGCGCGTATTTGGCAACCAGAAACGGGCCACGGGTATTTACCGAGTGGATATGTTCCCAGTTGGCAAGATCAAGTGAATCAGTGAGGCCGTCTCCTGATTCAATGCCCGCATTGTTGAATAATACGCGTACGGCACCATAGGCTTCTTCGGCGTGTTTAATCGCGTCGCTCACGTTGGCTTCATCTGATACGTTGCACTGGGCGATGAAAGCATCCCCGCCGGCACTTTTGATCTGGTCTAGCGTTTCTTCAAGACCGCTACGGTCAACGTCAATGAGGCATACACGCCCCCCCTCTGCTGCAAAACGTAAGGAGGCTGCGCGCCCCATGCCTGCTGCTGCACCGGTGACAACAGCGCAACGTCCTGTAAAACGATGGGTCATTTCTTCTCTCTCCTCTTTATTGTTTATACGGTCGAGAACGACCGATTTATTGGTATGGCGGATCCAGCTCTGGAGTGCAACGGTACATCAGAAAAACATATTCAGATTTTTGTCCATCACCACACGCTCGATCAAATGGACGACGCGGCGGGCAATGCGCCAGCCTTGCGGCGTCTGCCGCAGAATATCTTCGCGCCAGCCCGCATGACTTGCAATATCTTTATCGCGGCGACCACGGAAAATCATGAATTTGCTGCGCACCAAAAACTCATTCGGTGTGTCGGTGGTTTCCACTTCAATATTGGTAATGATGCGCAGGTGCCGCGTTGCCGGGTCGTTGAGCCAGACTAGGCCCGTGGCCTCGCGATCTGCGCGTTGTTTCAAGCCGGGGAAGCCATCATCAATAATGAAAAGTGGTTTTAACGTAGTGGATCCCTGACGTGCGCGACGATAGGTGCTGATCGCCACGGGTATTTGGTAGCGAATATCTTCTGTCAAAAGTTCCAGCCAGTCTGGATATCGTTCTTCATCCAGCAAACGCGCTTCCATTGATAAAAACTTGCCGATGGCATATTCCTGTTCAAAACTGACGGGTGCTGTCGGCGCAAGTTTGAGCTCTGCATTAGCCATGACGAAACTCCTTTAACACCGCGGTAACAGGGGTAACGGGCGCTGTTTGTCCGATGACTCCGTAGGCATTGTCCGCCTCCATCGTGCGCCGCCACTGATTGTAAAAGCCGCGCTGACAGGCTTCGTTAACTAATCCAGGCGACGCTTCACCGGGGCCATCCCAGGGTGCTTTACGGCCCATGCCCATGCCGAGGAATCCTTGCATTTGGCGGGTGGCATAGCCAGCGGCAGAGTGTGTAATAGCTTCGACAAAGTCACCGTCATCCCCTTCGAGCAGTCCGGCGGGGCCGAAAGTCTGCCGCACGTGATCGTGAATGATTTCTTTGGTCGCGTCAGGCATGCCGCGCTCGCACATGGCATACGTCCATACCTCGAACTTACCAGGGCCTTTGGGGTGAATGATGCGAATAAAATTGAGCCCTTGAATAATTTGCACATTAGGGAATACGCCAATATGCGTCTCTGACCCGTAAAGCTGACGGCCGCGCAGCTCACCCAGCTTTTCAATGACATTGGGCCGATTTCTTTCAAGATGTGCGAGCACGGGCTCAGGGTGATCGTAAAGCGCATAGCCTGATTGACCATCGAGTGTCGTCAGCACCGTATGGGTATTCATGACAATCTCTATTGCACCACTTTGATCGACTCCCGTATTGTTTGCATTGATGCCTAACACGTTATCTGAGCGACCATTGCCTATCGCACCGACTACGCTCATCGCCCCGGCATGAGCCCACGCGACATGGTAGCCGTCGCCAATGGCATTTTCAACGGGTAGCTTCCAGTTACCGGGGATCTCTGTTTTATACGGAGCGCCGACTACCTCAAGCCCGCCTTGTGCGCTATCGGTCACGACATCGATATACCAGGCGATGTCGCCCAGATAGTCGATCAAACTGGGGGCGGACTCGGAAAAGCAGCCAAATAAAAGCCCCTTGTAGCTGTCCAGGCGTGCTACGGGAACCAAGCCAAAGCGCTCGCGGGGGAGGTTGTCGTAAATTTCCTTTTCCAGTGGTACTCCGGCGAGCTCGCCTTCCGTGTTGAATGACCAGCCATGGTAAGAGCAGGTAAATGAACGCGTATTGCCGCCTTCTGCCTGACAGACTTTATTGCCTCGATGGGTGCAGGCATTGAGAAAAGCGCGAATCACTTTATCTTTGCCGCGCACCACAATGACATCGTCTTCCCCCATGTAGGTACGGATGAAATCGCCTGGTTGGGGTAACTGACTTTCGTGACCAAGGAACAGCCAGCAGCGATTGAAAATCTGCTTCAGTTCTTCCTCATAAATTGCCGGATCCCAAAAAATGCTGCGTTTTTGCAGTGCCTGCTCGGAATCAACGAGTTCCTGATAGTTAAATTTTTTCATTATATTTTCCTCCTCCAGTCATTCAGTCATGCGGCGATCAGTCCAGCTGTGTTTGCCCAGCCGCGATATCCGCGACGACAGTTTCAGCCTTGCTCCACGCGGGCCGGGCACTCAAACGCTTAATCCAGGCAAGCAGGTGAGGGTAAGGCTTTAAGTCCAGTCCCAGATTAAAGCTGATCGGCGCAATACAACCCAGCGCGATGTCGGCAATAGAGAAGTTGCCGCAAACATACTCCTTGCCTGCCAACTGCGCATCCAGAATGCCAAGGTTGCCCAGCAATGCTGCTTTGGCCGCCGCGATGACATCATTGTCGGGCGTGGGTGCCATCATGGCGAAAAACAGATTGAGCAGGCTGGGGTTGAGCGTTGCACCTTCCCAGGTAAGCCATTGCTGAACAAGGGCGCGTTGCTTGCTGTCTGTCGGCATCAAAGTTGTACTGGCTCGGCTGTCAGCGAGATAACGCAGAATCGCGCTAGATTCCCAAAGTATGAAGCCATCGTCATTGATCGTGGGCACTACGCCATTGGGATTAAGCTTGCGATAAGGGGCATCGGCCGGACGGCAGTCTTGCAACCGCGATAGCAGCTTGACGCCATATTTTTCGCCGATTTCTTCCAGCGCAATCAGCACCTTGCTTGAGTTGCGTGAGCCGCCATATGGGTCGCCCTCGCGTTGAATGTGATAAAGCTCAATCATTGTTTTAATTTCCCGTAAAAGTTTGAACTTACTTAAATTAAATAGCTGTCAATCCGCCATCAACGCAGAAGTTTTGCCCGGTGACATAGCTCGCCTCGCCTGAGGCTAAGTACAGCGCACAGTAAGCAATGTCGAGCGGCTGACCAACGCGTTTGACAAGCTGCAAATCCATGATGTCCGACACCATTTTCTTAAGCATTTCTTTATCCGGAAACACTGCAAATGCGGGTGTTTCGATAAGCCCCGGCGAGATGCTATTAACGCGAATATGGTCTGGTGCAAACTCTGCTGCCCAAGTGCGGCTCATGGCAATCACGCCGCCTTTGGTCATGCTGTGTGCGAACTGATGAATGTGACCACCGAAGTTAGAGCCAATGACCCCAGCGGCTGAGGCGGTGTTGATGATCGACCCGCCGCCACGGCGCTTGAGTACCGGATGCGCATATTTGGTGGCGTAATAAACCAAATCGAGCTCGTTACGAACCAGCCAGTGCCAGTCCTCGGTCGTGAATTGGTCGATTTTTCCGTAACGCACGGCGGACGCGTTGTTGTAAAGGATGTCGAAATCGCCATAGGTGTCCACGGCAAAGTCTATCCAACTGCGAACTTCTGCTTCATCACCCAAATCCACCACGCGGCTGACCATTTTGCCACCTGCTTGAGTGACGAGGCGTACGGTTTCTTCGCTATCTCCTGCCTTGACGTCACACCCCACCACACAAGCCCCTTCGGCAGCAAACAGCTCGGCTGCTGCACGTCCTTGGCCTCCGGCTGTGCCGGTAATTAATGCCACTTTGCCTGCTAAACGTCCACTCATTGTTGTCCTCTGTCCGGAAAGCTTTTTTTAGGGATCATGCGCAAAATATCAATGCCAGTATCCAGCGTGATGTCGTTCCATTTGTTAATGGCGTTATCAACTTCGCACATCGCCAGTGTGGCCCAAGCCATTTGATGTGCCTCTTTGGGGATGGCATCTAGCGGAAATTGATTCAAGTACTCGATGAATTCCGGCAGGCGCGGCAGCATGGCGTCATAAAAAGAACGCACTTCTTCCATGTTTGACGACAGGCGCTTGGAGAGCCGTTTTTCTGTCGTAGGTAAGCCCCAAGCGGCGAGATGATTCTCCAAGCCGGAAATTTCCGGGCGTGATTGGGTTGCGTTGGCAGCAGTGCTCATGGCTTCTCCTTTGCTTGATCTTGCTCGATAGCGCTTAACAAACGGTTGTAATAGGCGCGTAGAGGCACTTCTTGTTTATTCAGGCTGACATGGCTGATGGCACCGCATTTGAAATTGGCGTGTATGCCTTCAGCGGTATACAAATCCTCAGAGAGCACGTCGCGGATTTGAATCACGCCTTGTTCCATATTGAAAACATGACCAAAGCTGGTGGGTCTTTCCGTGTGATAAAAGTCCACTTCCCAAATGCATTCATCTGCTGATATGGGGAGCGTGCGCTGGATCAGAATCTGTCCTTTTTGCACGAACAACACGATGTTGGGAAATACCAGGTAGTTATCAAAAATCCACAGCGGATGATCTTCCTTGAGCACCCCCTCGCCCCCTTCGGCGGCAAACTGTCTTTCAGGCTTGGTGTAGATGGAAGTTGCCCCATATTTTGCCGAGAGTAAATTCATCGGGGTTTGCATGCCACGGCTCACATCTTCGGGCCGATAGGCAGCAACACCGCAAGGCACGCCAATGCTCTCGGGGAAGTAATAAGCCGCTGTGTTTGATCCCGGAATCGCACCCGCAATCGTTTTGCGGTGCGTCATGTCAACGTGGTAGCCTTCGATTTGCGCATCGACGATGAGCTTCCAGTTGGCTTTGAATTTTGCACGCCAGCCAAAACTCCATGACCAATCCTTATTGCCCAGGTAACGATCAAACTTATCGTCAAGCGGCTTTAAATATTCACGTAAAGTCCATTCGGGTTTTTCGGCCAGGTTAATGAAAATAAAGCCGCCCCAAACGTCCAGATGAATGGGCTTTAAATGTTCTTGTTTTTGGTCAAGATCGGCAAACAGAGCAGCATCCGGCACATTGATCAAGTCGCCTTCCAGGTTAAAGCTCCAGCCGTGAAAGTTGCACACCAACGCGCGCACGTTGCCCGTGGACGCATTAACAAGACGTGCGCCACGGTGAGTGCAGGCATTATAAAAAGCACGCAGTTTTTGGTCTTTGCCGCGCGCGATGACAACTGAAACACCCAAGGTGTCAACCATGAAGTTTTGGTAGTCGCCCGGCACTTTGACATCCGATTCGCGGCCAACGAGCAGCCAGCTCTTGCGGAAGATATGCTCTTTTTCAAGCTCAAAGAATTCTTGTGAAACATACTGTTCAACTGGCAGTTTGCCAGTGCCTAGCGCGTGACTGCCAATTTCCGGCAGCGCCAAATTTTCGATCTTACCCATGGTGCTCTCTCCTGTTATGGTTTTATCTGTCGATGCTGCTGCGCGCGACGCTAGATGCAATGTAGGTGTACAGACGAAAACTAATAGCAATTTAGATGCCATTGCCGCGTCGTGATCGGCAGGCAATACTTTCACCCTTATAGAACAAAGGGTTTGATTCAAGGAGGAACCGGGAGGTGATTTTCTTGTATATGGGATACGCCATATGACATGGCAAGAAGTGTACAATTTCGTCTAATTTAAAATTAACGCGACATAAATGAACGCTCATGGAGGCGAATGCAATATGACCATGTTTAATGCCAGTGCCTTGACTCCTTATTTTCAGCCAGGGACTCAAGGTGGGCAGATGCGTCTTGACGGGCAGCGCATGATGCTTTTTTATGCCTCTGCTTTTACCGAATATCGACGTGGCTTGATTGACCTGTGTGGTTCAAAAGCAACGCGTTCGCTGATTACGCGAGTGGCTTATGCCGAAGGTGTCAAAGGTGCTGACTTGTTACGCAAGCTACACAAAGCGGACGAGAGTGATGTCTACAACTATCGGTTAAGTGCGTTGATTCACGAGCTGGCAGGTTATGCGTTGCTTGATTTCAAGCAAATGAAGATTGATATTCGGCGGGGAATTTTTGAGGTCGATTTAACCTTGAAAGATTCCGTAGAGGCCGAATCACATCTTGCTGCTTATGGATCAAGTTCTGAGAGTGTTTGCTGGTTGCTGATGGGCTATTTGAGCGGCTATAGCAGCGCCTTTATGGGGCGTATGGTGGTGTTTCGTGAGCACCAATGTAGCGCATCAGGCCACGCGACTTGCCGTATGGTGGGGCGTTTGGCCGATCAGTGGAATGAGGCCGAGCGTCAGCATGCGATGGCGACGGGTCCGCTCATCAGCCAGTTGAGCTTAGGCCAAGCGGAGGAGCCACTGGCTGCCGGTGCGAATGAGATTGTCGGTGTGTCTTCCGCGTTTCACTCGGTGCTGTATCTGGTCGACAAAGTCGCCTCCACACGGTCAACTGTGTTGTTGTATGGCGAGACGGGAGTGGGTAAGGAGGTTATTGGCAGGCTGGTGCATCGGCGCAGCGATCGGTCGGAAAAGCCTTTTGTGGCAGTGAATTGTGCGGCCATTCCTGCCTCGCTGATTGAGTCAGAGCTGTTCGGTGTGGAGCGAGGGGCTTACTCAGGGGCGACACATTCACGGCCAGGCCGGTTTGAGCGCGCTGAAGGGGGTACCTTGTTTCTGGACGAAATTGGCACGCTCGATTTTGCATCCCAAGGCAAACTACTGCGTGTGCTGCAAGAAGGTGAGCTAGAACGTATAGGGGATCAGCGTACACGCAAAGTGAATGTGCGTGTGATTGCTGCAACGAATGCCGATTTGCGTAATGAAGTGCGCGAAGGCAGGTTTCGTGAGGATTTGTTTTTTCGACTGACCACGTTCCCTATTCGTGTGCCACCGCTGCGTGAGCGGCGAGCCGACGTGCCTTTGCTGGTGGATTTCTTTTTCAAACGGTTTTGCAAAACGCACGATAAACAACCCTCAGGCTTTACGCAAGATGCCGTAGCGATTTTGATGGCGCATCCCTATCCGGGCAATGTCCGTCAGCTCGAACACATGGTAGAACGCGCGGTGATTTTGGCCGACCATGATCGTCCGATTGATAGTTTTCATCTCTACGCATTTGAAGATGAGCGGCATGCTAAACCTGCAGTGAATAGCGTAAGCGATGTCACTGATCTGGATTCGATCTTGCGCGGTGCTCGAGAAAAAGGCCTCGGCCTGCAAGCGCTGGAAAACGAAGCTTTGCGCATTGCCGTGAGCGATGCCCAAGGCAATATCTCACAAGCTGCACGCTCGCTGGGGCTAACCCGCCGCCAGCTGGCTTACAAATTAAAGCAAGCCAGCTTGGCAGGTGGAGGCTAAAGGGTGGTGTTACCAGGCAGTCCAGCCGCCATCATGCGCAATGACTTGCCCGGTCACAAAGCTGGATGCATCGCTAGCCAGGTAAATCAGCAGGCCAGCCAGCTCTTCCGGGTCGCCGGTGCGACCCAACGGGGTCGCCTCGTTCAATGCGGCGACAAACGCGTGTAGTGCTTGTTCTGAAGGCGGCGCCGTTTCGCGTCCCAGTTGTGTCCCGAGATGCCATCCGGGTGCGATGGCATTGAATCGAATACCATCGTTGCCATATTCCGCTGCGGCTTGCCGGGTAAAACCAATCACGGCGGCTTTAGACGAAGAATAATTGACGGCAACTGCCGGTGTTTTGGGCGACACGCCGCCAAGACCTGCGATGGAAGCAATGCTAATGATCACCCCCTTTTTACGCGGCAACATGAAAGGGAGTGCTGCACGTGTGCATAAAAATACGCCACGCGTGTTCACGCTATGCAAACGATCCCAGTCCGCAACCGGCATTTCGTGCAGACGCAGGGGCGGCGTGGCAATACCGGCGTTGTTGACCAAAATATCCAGCGGGCCATAGTGCTTGTTAATGTCCGCCATGAGTCTGGCAACCGAGTCCTCATTTGACACATCCACCTGCAAAGCCAGCGCATCGCCGCCAGCAGCAGTGATTTTTTGCGCGGTTTCCTGCGCGATATTGAGATCAATATCTGCACACACCACTTTTGCTCTGGCAGTTGCCAGAGCACGCGCAAACACGCGACCCAAACCTACGCCTGCGCCAGTCACTAAGGCAACGCGGTGATCGAGGCTGAAAAGGTTTAAAGAAAATTCGGGGTGCTGTGTTTCTTTATTTCTTTCTTTATTTATTTCGTTATTCATTTTGCTTCCTCCTGGTTTTTATTGTTTACAGTTTAGCGGGTGTGACTTTTATTTTGTTTCAGCCCAAGCCAGCAGAGATTGCCATTGTTCGCGGTCTTTTTCGCTGCGTGCGGGGGAAAGGTCGAAAATGCTCATGCCATGGGCCGCTGCCTGCACGTAGTTTTGTGTGTCGCGCAGATGAGCGATAACAGGCAGGCCCGTGTTGGCGAGAAAGCGTTCCAGCTCGCCCGCAGCACGGGTGCGCGGGTCAACGCGCATGGCCACAATGGCGACAAAGGTGTCGTGTTGGCGCAGGCTTTTTTCTTCGGCCAGTTGCTGTAGAAAGTCGCGCGTGGCGAGAATATCGAAAATGGATGCCTGTAGCGGAACAATCACGCGGTTGGCCTGTTTTAATATCTGCGTGAGTTTTTTGCCATGCAGCCCGGCCGGGGTATCCAGCACCACGTGCGTCGTGTCTTTGGGTGGTTTGGCGGGGCGATCATCGGCCATGTCCCAGCTCGCAATGGATGGCAAGGCGGACGAGCGCAATTTGAGCCACGCAAGCGATGATTGTTGCCGGTCGATATCTCCCAGCATGACGCGGTGGCCTGCGCGAGCAAAGTAGCCTGCCAGATTGGTTGCCAGCGTGCTTTTACCCACGCCGCCTTTAGGATTCGCAATCAAAAAAGTTTGCATGGTTTTTTAGGGTAGCAAAATGGTTGATCCGGTGGTTTTTCTGGCGGTTAAATCAGCGTGGGCGAGTGCCGCATCTTTAAGTGCATACGTCTGATTGATTTCGATTCTAACCTGACCCGACATGACAACGGCAAACAGTTCGTCAGCCATGGCGAGTAAATCACTGCGTTTGGCAGTGTAGGTGTACAGCGTCGGGCGGGTGACAAACAGTGACCCACGCCGAGCCAGTTCACGCAGTTCCAGCGCAGGTGGGGGGCCGGATGCATTGCCAAAGCTGACCATGAGCCCCATGGGCCGCAGGCAGTCCAGCGAGTCCATGAAAGTGTTTTTGCCGACCGAGTCATACACGACCGGCACGCCCTCGCCGTGGGTGATTTCTTTCACGCGGGTGACGAAATTCTCCTGTGTGGTCACGATGACATGGTCGCACCCGTGGGCGTGGGCGATGGCAGCTTTTTCCGGCGTACTCACCGTACCAATGACGGTGGCGCCCAGGGCTTTGGCCCATTGGCAGGCGATCAAGCCCACGCCGCCTGCGGCAGCATGAAAGAGGATGGTTTCGCCGGGCATCACGCGGTGAACTTGACGCAGTAAGTATTGCGCAGTCAAACCACGCAGCATCATGGCCGCCGCTGTTCGAAAATCTATGGCGTCGGGTAGCTTGACCAGTCGATCAACCGGTATATCTCGTACCTCAGAATAGGCCCCCACTGGATGCAGCGGTCCGCCGGTATAAGCTACTCGGTCACCGGGTTTGAATTCGCCGACGTCGTCACCTACAGCTTCGATAATCCCCGCCGCCTCTTCGCCTACGCCAGCCGGCAGCTCGACCGGATAAAGCCCGGAGCGATAATAGGTGTCAATGAAATTGACGCCGATGGCATGATGTTTTACGCGGGCGTGGCCGCTTTGTGGCGTATCACCATCGCCGACTTTTTCCCAGCGCATGACTTCGGGGCCGCCGGTTTGATAAAAGCGAATCGCATGTGCCACGTCGCTTAATCCTTTAACGCGTTGGCATCCACCACTGCTAGCGCGGTCATGTTAACCAGGCGCCGCACGGTTGCTGTCGGAGTCAGGATATGCACCGGCTTGGCCGCGCCCAGTAAGATTGGCCCCACCGTGATGCCGTCGCCATTGATGGCTTTGATCAGATTAAACGCAATGTTGGCGGCGTCCAGATTCGGCATGATCAATAAATTGGCTTCGCCTTTGAGGCGGCAATCCGGGAAGGCACGTTCACGAATCGCTTGCGATAATGCCGCATCACCATGCATTTCGCCATCCACTTCCAGACCCGGTGCGCGCGCCTCGATAAGTTGCCGTGCCCGTGCCATTTTCTGTGCCGCTACTGAGCGCACACTGCCAAAATTGGAATGCGACAACAGCGCGACTTTGGGCACCAAACCAAAGCGGCGCACTTCGTCGGCGGCCATCAGCGTCAGTTCGGCCAGCAATTCGGCGGATGGGTCTTCATTGACATAGGTGTCGCAGATGAACAGTGTCTGCCTGGGCAGCAGCAGCAGGTTCATTGCCGCGAAAGCGTTGGCATTCGGTTTCAGGCCGATCACGTCGGCCACATGCCGCAGGTGTTGCCGGTATTCGCCGACGATGCCGCACAGCATCGCATCCGCATCACCACTGGCCAGCAACATCGCACCTATCAACGTGGTATTCGAACGCATCGCCTGTTTTGCGACTTCCGGAGTGACGCCATGGCGGCCTAGCCGCTGATGGTAGGCCTGCCATAGTTTTTTATAGCGCGGATCCGCCTCCGGGTTCACCACCTCGAAGTCTCGTCCTGCCACAATATGCAGCCCGGCTTTCTCGATGCGAGCGGTAATCACGCTGGGGCGGCCGATGACCACGGGTTGTGCCAAGCCCTCGTCAATGACCACTTGCACCGCACGCAAGACACGCTCATCTTCCCCTTCGCAATACAGCACACGGCACGGTGCCTTTTTGGCCGCATCGAACACCGGCTTCATGATGAAGCCCGACTGATAAACAAAATTATTCAGCCGTTCGCGGTAGGCCTCCATATCTGCAATCGGCCGCGTCGCCACGCCAGAATCCATCGCGGCTTGCGCCACAGCCGGTGCAATCTTGACAATCAGCCGTGGATCGAACGGACGTGGAATCAGATACTCGCGGCCAAATGAAAGACTTTCGCCGCCATAGGCCATCGCCACGACGTCCGACGCCTCAGCTTGCGCGAGCTCGGCTAATGCATGGACGGCGGCCAACTGCATGGCTTCGTTGATGGTGGTCGCGCCAACATCCAGCGCGCCGCGAAAAATAAACGGAAAGCACAGCACGTTGTTGACCTGGTTTGGGTAATCCGATCGGCCGGTGGAAATAACCGCGTCGTCGCGCACACGGCGCACTTCATCCGGCGTGATCTCTGGCGTCGGATTGGCCAGGGCCATGATCAGTGGATTTTTTGCCATCTTGGCCACCATGTCCGGCTTTAACACGCCGCCAGCGGACAAGCCCAGAAATACATCCGCGCCGTCAATCACTTCGCCAAGTGCGCGCGCGCTGGTAGCCTTGGCGTAGCGCGCCTTGATTGGGTCCATCAGCGCCACGCGTCCTTCATAGACCAGGCCTTCGAGATCGGTCACCCAGATATTCTCGATGCGTATGCCGAGCGAGACCAGCAATTCAAGGCACGACAATGCGGCTGCACCTGCGCCGGATGTCACCAGCTTGACTTCATCCAGTCGTTTGTCCAGCAGCTTGAGTCCATTGAGAATGGCAGCACTCACAACAATCGCTGTGCCATGTTGATCGTCGTGAAATACCGGAATTTTCATGCGCTGCCGAAGTTTTTCTTCAATATAAAAACATTCCGGCGCCTTGATGTCTTCCAGGTTGATGCCGCCGAAAGTGGGTTCCATGGCAGCGATGGCGTCGACCAGTTTGTCGGCATCCGGCTGGTCGAGCTCGATATCAAAGACATCAATGCCGGCAAACTTTTTGAACAACACCGCTTTGCCTTCCATTACCGGCTTGGCAGCCAGCGGCCCGATATTGCCCAAGCCCAGAACGGCTGTGCCATTGGTCACGACTCCCACCAGATTGGCGCGCGAGGTGAGGCGGTTAACCTGGCTTGGATCAGCCACAATGGCGTTGCATGCCGCCGCGACACCAGGGGAATAGGCCAGACCCAGATCGCGCTGGTTGGTGAGTCCCTTTGTTGGCACCACGGCAATTTTTCCGGCGGTGGGAAACGCGTGGTATTCAAGGGCGGCGGCGGCGAGATTTTCTTGTTCAGTAGACATATCGACTATTAAGCAGTGACGGAAAGTTTTTCAATCATAAACCCGCACGATGCCGATTGATCGGTCGGTTATCGCGCTGAGTATGGCAAAATCAAAACATTCGCTAAGAGCAGGTAGGGCGTGTGAGGGATTTTCTGGCCAAATGTTCAATTTCGATGAGTGCTTTCGCTAAACCGCCGACCGATTTACTTGAAGCCACAGTCTCTACGCTGGCGTATTACACCCAGGCTGCCGACGCTTTTCGCGCAGGCACGCAAGATCACGATGTAAGCCAGAATATTGCCGCGTTGCTGCGCCATATTGCTGTTGCGCCGCCGTTTACCGTGCTTGATGTGGGGTGTGGCCCGGGACGCGATCTCAAAACATTCACTGCGCTCGGCCATCGGGCGATCGGACTGGATGGCTCGGCAGCGTTTGTTGCCATGGCCAAAGCGGATACCGGGTGTGAAGTCTGGCAGCAGAATTTTCTCGCGCTGGATCTGCCCTCCGCCTATTTTGATGGGGTATTCGCCAACGCCTCGCTGTTTCATGTGCCCAGTCTTGCGTTGCCGCAGGTGTTGCGGCAGTTGCACGCGAGCTTGAAACCTGGTGGCGTATTGTTCAGCTCCAACCCGCGCGGTGATAATCAGGAAGGCTGGCAGGGTGATCGTTACGGTGCTTATCACGATCTGGAAGCCTGGTGCCAGCAAATGACTCAAGCCGGTTTTACGGAACTCGAACACTACTATCGCCCCGAAGGTTTGCCGCGTGATCAACAGCCGTGGTTGGCAACGGTGTGGCGTGCGGCGGAAAGTAACAAAAACAATCCTGGCAGGCCAGTTCATTTAGGAGGCAACACATGAAAAAAACGATGATTCGCGGGGCGCTGATACTCAGCGTGGTATTGCTCAGCTGGTCGGGGTGGTCGGTTTGGGATACTGCCTTGCGTGCCCCCTCCTTCAATCGCCTGCCTTTGCCGCCGGCATTGATTGCGGCCGACTCTTCTCTTGGCCAGCAATTATTTGTCAGCAGCCAATACACTGCAGATTACGATCCGCTCATGGCCCATTTTGTGGCCCAGGCGCGCCCGGCTTTTTGCGGCGTGGCAAGTTCTGTGGTGTTACTGAATGCATTAAAAACCACAGAAAATCCTGTCACCCAATCCACTTTTTTCGATGTGGCGGCGCGTCAGGTGCGTGGTGAGTTTGCTGTCACTTTTGGTGGCATGAGTCTGGTGCAATTGCGGGATCTGCTCAAAACGCATGGCGTGGATGCCACGCTGACCTATGCCTCGGATACGACGCTGGATGCCTTTCGTAAACAAGCAGAGGAGAATCTCAAAACTCCGGGCGATTTTATTCTGGTGAATTATCAGCGCGGCGCGCTGGGCCAGAAAGAATCCGGCCACATTTCGCCACTGGCCGCCTACAACGCAGCCAGCGACCGATTCCTTATTCTGGATGTGGCAGCCTACAAATATCCACCGGTTTGGGTATCTGCTCAGGCGCTGTGGGCGGCGATGAATACCATTGATAAATCCGCAGGGCACACGCGCGGGTTTGTGGTGATTAAGCAGCTTCCAGCTTCGCGATTGCCAGTGCCAGCCACTTGACGCCTGCCGCCTTGAAGTTGACCTGCACACGGGCATCCGTGCCGCTGCCTTCGGCATTCACGATGACGCCCGAGCCGAACTTGGTGTGGTGCACGTTCATGCCGATAGAAAAGCCACTGTCTTTTGGCGGGTTGCCAATGTGATCCGTCCGTTGCGCGGTGACGTGCGATTTGCCATGAAAAGTCGGCACCCCAAGGGTACTTCCTGCAGGGCGCGCTGGCGAGACGGCGAAATGTTGCTTCTCCACTTTGGGCGTTAGCCACTTGAGTAGTTCCTTGGGAATTTCATCGAGAAAACGCGAGGGCAGGTTGTAGCGTGTCTGGCCATGCAGCATGCGGCTTTGCGCGATACTGAGGTATAGCCGCTGCCGCGCACGAGTGACGGCGACATACATCAGGCGGCGTTCTTCCTCCAACCCGTCACTGCCGTTTTTGATGTCATTCACCGCGTTTTCATGCGGGAACAAGCCTTCTTCCAGCCCGCTGATAAACACCATGTTGAACTCCAGCCCTTTGGCCGAATGCACTGTCATCAATTGCAACGCATCATCACCTTCACCCGCCTGATGTTCGCCAGCTTCGAGCGACGCATGAGAGAGAAACGCGGCCAGATCAGCCGATAACTCCCCTTCCTCGCTGGCCGTGCCTTCTTCTGCAATAAAACTGGCGGCGGCATTGATCAGCTCGTCCAGATTGGCGATCCGCTCCTGCCCCTCTTTTTCGTTCTGGTAATGCGTGTGCAGGCCGGACAACTCAAGCACATGAGCAATCAGCTCGGGCAATGGCAGATGTGCCGCTTCACTCAGTTGATGGATGAGTTGCGCAAACGCGGCGAGTGATGCGCCGCCCTTGCCGCTCACCTGCGGGATAGCCGCAAAGAAGCTGCTGTTGGCCGCTTTGGCCGCATCCTGCAAGGCTTCCAGGCTACGCGCGCCGATGCCGCGCACGGGGAAATTCACGACACGTGCAAACGCCGTGTCATCGTTGACGTTGGCGATCAGGCGCAGATAAGCCAGTGCATGCTTGACTTCGGCGCGTTCAAAAAAGCGCAGCCCGCCATACACGCGATAAGGGATTCCGGCATTGAACAAGACATGTTCCAGCGCGCGTGACTGGGCGTTGCTGCGATACAGCAGCGCAATTTCGGCACGCGTATGGCCGTCGCGCACGAGCGATTTCACTTCTTCAACGATCCAGCGCGCTTCATCGCTGTCGCTATACGCCTCATACACGCGGATCGGCTCGCCGCTGCCAGCGTGCGTCCATAGGTTTTTACCCAGGCGGTGCGGATTGTTGCGAATGATGGCGTTCGCCGCGTCCAGAATGTTGCCGTGCGAGCGATAGTTCTGCTCCAGGCGGATCATGTGCTTGACGTTGAACTCGCGCTCAAAATCGCGCATGTTGCCCACGTCCGCCCCGCGAAACGCATAGATGCTCTGGTCATCGTCGCCCACGCAGAACAGCGCCGCGTGTTGCCCGGCGAGCAGCTTCAGCCACTGGTATTGCAGTTTGTTCGTGTCTTGAAATTCATCTACCAGAATATGCCCAAAGCGTTCCTGATAATGGCGCAGCAGAGGTTCATTGCGGGCCAACAACTCAAACGAGCGCAACAGCAGTTCGGCGAAATCGACCACGCCTTCACGCTGGCATTGTGTCTCGTAAGCGGCATAAATCTCCACCTTCTTTTTTGCCCAGCTATCCCATGCCTCAACGGCGGACGCGCGCAAGCCTTGTTCTTTTTGTGCGTTGATGAACTGGCACATTTCGCGCGGCGGAAATTTTTCGTCATCCACGTTCAGCGCCTTGAGCAATCGTTTAACGGATGAGAGCTGATCTGCCGAATCGAGAATCTGAAACAGTTGCGGCAAACCCGCATCGCGGTAATGCGCGCGCAGCAGACGATTGCACAAGCCATGGAAAGTACCGATCCACATACTTTTCACATTCACCGGCAACATCGCCGCCAGGCGCGTCTGCA
>WOZP01000132.1 GCA_011620215.1 Rugosibacter sp. | reverse complement strand
ATGGTGAGGTTGTCGAATCATAGATAAGTACCACTTGTTCAGCGTTTCCCTAGACAAAAGGTAGTCATTTGCGGCAAACTCGCATCCATGACGACGCAAAAGCACAGCAAAAGCGCAACTAGCGAAAAACAAAATCCAGTAATTCTCGTGCTCCACGGGCCCAACCTGAATCTCCTGGGCACAAGGGAACCGGAAATCTACGGACACACGACACTCGCTGACATCCATACGACAATGGAAGCCCGGGCACGCGTGAATGGCGTCCGTCTGGAAAGTTTTCAAAGCAATCACGAAGGCGAGTTGATCGACCGCGTGCAATCCGCCCGCGTGCAAGGCATCGTTTACATCATTCTCAATCCCGCAGCCTACACTCACACCAGCATTGCCTTACGAGATGCCTTGATCGCAGTTGCCATCCCTTTTATCGAGGTCCATCTCTCGAACATCCACTCACGCGAATCGTTTCGTCAGCAATCCTACTTTTCCGACATTGCAACAGGTGTCATTGCAGGCCTTGGCGCCCAAGGCTACACCTTGGCGCTGGAAGCTGCATTATTGCGGCTAAATATCACCGCTTAAAGCACCTCCACAGAATTGCACCACCGATGCAGGCTCTGGTGGCACACCCCATATTTATAAAACCCGAAAGGAAACCTCCCATGGACCTGAGAAAACTCAAGACCTTGATTGATCTTGTACAGAACTCCGGCATTTCCGAGCTTGAAATCAGCGAAGGCGAAGAAAAAATTCGCATCGCCAAACACTTGCCCACACAGCAAACCACCATGGTCAGCATGCCCATGGCCAATACCGCAGGACAGGGCAATCCAATGTTCAGTGATAATTCCTCTGCCGCCGTGTCACCAGCGCCGACTTCTGCTGCCGCAAGCAGCGCAACAGCAGCAGATACAGGTCATAAGCTCAAAGCCCCGATGGTAGGCACTTTTTATCGCGCCAGTGGTCCGGGCTCACCTTCGTTTGTTGAGGTTGGACAAGCGGTTAAAGCAGGACAAACACTTTGCATTATCGAAGCCATGAAATTAATGAATGAAATCGAATCCGACATCTCTGGCACTGTCACCGCTATCCTGGCCGAAAATGGTCAGGCTGTGGAATACGGCCAGCCACTGTTCGTGATCAGCTGACTGCCATGTTCGGTAAAGTTCTCATCGCCAATCGTGGGGAAATTGCCCTGCGTATCTTGCGTGCCTGTCGCGAACTAGGCGTGCGTACCGTTGCTGTACATTCCGAAGCCGACACCGAGGCAAAGTACGTCAAGTTAGCTGACGAATCCGTCTGCATTGGCCCTGCTACTGCTTCACTTAGCTACCTGAACGTGCCTGCGATAATTTCCGCCGCTGAAGTCACCGATGCCGAAGCGATTCACCCTGGCTACGGTTTTCTGTCAGAAAACGCTGACTTTGCTGAGCGCGTAGAAAAGTCCGGCTTCGCCTTCATTGGCCCGCGTCCTGAAACCATACGCCTCATGGGCGATAAGGTCAGCGCAAAAATCACCATGAAAGAGGCCGGCGTACCCTGCGTTCCCGGTTCTGACGGCGCACTGCCTGATGACTCGAAAGAGATTACCAAAATTGCGCGTGCCATAGGCTACCCGGTGATTATCAAAGCAGCCGGTGGCGGCGGCGGTCGGGGCATGCGCGTGGTCCACACCGAAGCCGCGTTACTCAACGCGGTCACGATGACACGTAGCGAAGCCGGGGCTGCCTTCAACAACTCCACGGTGTACATGGAAAAGTTTCTGGAAAACCCGCGCCACATAGAAATTCAGGTATTGGCAGATGCCTATGACAACGCAATTTATTTGGGGGAGCGTGATTGCTCCATGCAGCGTCGACACCAGAAAGTGATCGAAGAAGCCCCAGCGCCAGGCATCACCCGAAAGCTAATCGCCACACTGGGCGAGCGATGCGCCGAAGCTTGTCGGCATATTCATTACCGTGGGGCAGGCACTTTCGAGTTTCTTTACGAAAACGGCAAATTCTTTTTCATTGAAATGAATACGCGCGTTCAAGTCGAACATCCGGTGACTGAGCAAGTCACCGGCATCGATATTGTCCAAGCCCAATTGCAAATTGCCGCAGGCGAGAAGCTGCGCTTTAAACAAGGCGATGTTGAAATTCGTGGCCACGCCATTGAGTGTCGCATTAACGCCGAAGACCCCTTCAAATTCATCCCCTCACCGGGCATGATCAACACTTGGCATCCGCCCGGTGGGCCGGGCATTCGCGTTGATTCGCATGCCTATTCAGGCTATACCGTGCCGCCTCACTACGATTCCATGATTGGCAAAGTCATCAGCACCGGCCACACCCGAGAACAAGCCATTGCGCGCATGAGTATCGCGCTCTCTGAAATGATGGTGAATGGCATCAAGACCAATATCCCGTTGCATCAAGAACTCATGCTCGACGAGCGCTTTCGGCAAGGTGGTACAAGCATCCATTATCTTGAAGAAAAGCTCGCCAAAAAAAGCGCCGCCATCAAGGAACAATAGCTCTCATGTGGCTCAGCATCTCGGTAAAAACTGATGCAATTCACGCAGATGCGCTGTCAGATGCATTGATGAGTGCAGGCGCAATTTCCGTCAGCGTAGAAGATGCGCTGGCGGGGACTGATCTCGAAACTCCGCAGTTTGGTGAACCTGATGGCCTGATTACCGCCCCTGCCACACCTTTGTGGACTGAAAGTCGTGTCATTGCCTTGTTCGAGCCAGCAACTGATCTCGTCGGGCGCGTTACCCGTGCTGCACTGGAAATCGGCATCACAGACTTGCCGGCCATCGACATCGCCGAAGTGGAAGAGCAAGACTGGGTACGGCTTACGCAGTCGCAGTTCGAGCCCATTCACATTACCGACCGCTTGTGGATCGTGCCCTCATGGCATACCGCTCCCGATGCCGAGGCAATTAATCTCGTACTCGACCCCGGTTTGGCATTTGGCACAGGTTCGCACCCCACGACGTTCCTTTGCTTGCAGTGGCTGACTGAACAAGTCAAAGGCCAGGAGACCGTTCTCGACTATGGTTGCGGCTCAGGTATTCTCGCCATCGCCGCCGCAAAACTCGGCGCAGGGCCGGTATTGGGGATCGATATTGATGATAACGCCCTGATTGCCGCCCACGATAACGCGGTAGCGAACCACGTGTCGCTCGAATTGCGCCACTCTCGAATACCCTTTAAGAAAAATGCTGATGGCAGCCTTGATTCGCGTTTTGATCTGGTGGTCGCCAATATTCTCACCAACCCACTCTGTGTTTTAGCGCCACTACTCGCAGGCTGCGTCGCATCAGGCGGGAAACTCGCCTTATCCGGTGTGTTGGCGCCGCAGGCGCAACAAGTCATCTCAGCTTACGCGCCCTTTATTGACCTCCATGTGGGTGCAACACATGACGGCTGGGTGCGGCTGGAGGGCCGCGCATGCTAACTCAATGCCCTGCGTGCGACACCACGTTTCGCGTCACCGCTGAACAAATCAAGGCCAAAGGCGGCCGCGTGCGTTGCGGCCAATGTCAGCACGCGTTTAATGCGCTAGATACGCTCATCGATGCACTGCCAGACAGCACCCATGCGCCTGCTACTGAAAAAAATCCGGATCATCTTTCGCTACCTCAGCATTTACTCGATGAGGCGGCAACGGACGCAACCAATTCATACACCGGAGATAACGACGGCGCTACCCCTACGATTACCTCTAGTGAAATTGTGGAGTTTCCAGAAGATATTCCTGATTTCGAAACAAACGCTGAAGAACACCGCGAACATTTTTCTGATCATCCTGCCCCTGCAGAAATGCCGCTGGAAGTTGCTTCGCTGACAGGCTCGTTGACCGACTTGCCGGAAGATACCGAAGAAGAAAAATCGGTGGAAAACTCAGCAGTTGATGCCTTCACGCACAACCCGGCAGAGCAAACAGACATCCTGCTGGATGGGCCATTTGCCGACCTGCCCAAATCGACCGCAACTCGCCGATGGCCCTGGATTGTAGGCAGCGTGCTGTTACTCGTCACACTCGGTGGGCAAGCTGTGCTCGCCTTGCGCACCCCGCTGGCAAAATCATTCCCTGCAGCGCAGCCAGCTATCGCCGTACTCTGCCGCATCGCACCCTGCACAGCTCATCTCCCCGCCCAAGCGAACCTGCTCAGCATTGAAGGCTCCGATTTACATCCCGATCCGACCAAACCTGGCCGCCTGGTGGTGTCAGCTACATTAAAAAATCGTGCCGCATTCAGTCAGCAATTTCCACACCTTGAGTTGACTTTAACTGACATTGCCGACAAGGCTATTCTTCGCAAAGTACTGTCTCCCACCGCCTATCTACCAGCAGGCACCGTAACAACCAACGGCATGCTGCCTAATGCAGATGTCGCCGTAAACCTTGTCATCGACATTGATGCGCTGACGGCGAACGGCTATCGACTGTATTTGTTTTACCCTTAAATTCACCTCTTCTGAAAACTGAAAATAATGACTACTCTCATTTGCGGATCGCTTGCCTACGACACCATCATGGTGTTTGGCGACCGTTTCAAGAATCACATCCTGCCTGAGCAGATTCATATCCTGAATGTCGCCTTTCTGGTCCCCGACATGCGCCGCGAGTTTGGAGGTTGCGCCGGCAATATTGCCTACAACCTAAAGCTGCTCGGCGGCACGCCACTCATCATGGCGACGCTGGGCGAAGATAGCGCACCCTATCAGCATCGCCTAAAACAACTCGATCTCAGCACCCAACACGTGCGTGAGATCGCTGGCAGTTTTACTGCTCAGGCTTTCATCACCACCGATCTTGATGACAATCAGATCACCGCTTTTCATCCCGGTGCGATGACTCATTCGCACCAGAATAACGTCAGTGATGCGCCAGGCGTACGTCTCGGCATTGTCGCCCCCGACGGCCGCGACGGCATGCTGCAACATGCACGTGAATTCCACGCCACAAACATCCCGTTCATTTTCGACCCCGGCCAGGGCCTACCGATGTTCGACAAGGCTGACTTGTTAAACTTTTTGCAACTTGCCGACTACTGCACGGTCAATGATTATGAAGCGAAGTTGCTGACGGAACGCACCGGGTGCACGCTAGAGCAGTTAGCCGATAGCGTAAAGGCATTGATCGTCACGCTCGGTGCCCAGGGGTCACAGATTTATACAGAGGGGCGTTGTATTGACATTCCAGCCGCCACACCCGAAGCGGTCATCGACCCCACTGGCTGTGGCGATGCCTATCGCGCCGGCCTGCTGCATGGCATCAGTCAGGGCTGGGCGTGGGAAAAAACCGGACGGCTGGCATCACTGATGGGCGCAATCAAGATTGCCCATCGCGGCGGGCAGAACCACAAACCGACGTATGATGAAATTGCAGCGCGTTACCGGACAGAATTTACGGAAGTTCTTTAATCGTTTGAAAAAGGAAAATCACATGAAAAATTATCGCCTGCTGCTCATCGCCATCTCCACCCTGATGCTCGCCGCCTGCGCCAGTCAATCCGGCTCATCCTACTCGCGCACGCAAACCCGTGGCGAACAATCCGTGCGCATGGGCGTTGTCGAATCAGTGCGCAGCGTCAACATCGAAGGTACCCAATCAGGCGTTGGCGCGGTTGCCGGCGCGGCCGTCGGCGGCCTGGGCGGTAGCAATGTCGGTGGCGGCAAAGGCTCAACCGTTGGCGCTGTCGTCGGCGCCGTGCTTGGCGGTGTGGCCGGCAACGCCATTGAGAACCGGACAACACGTACGGACGGCCTGGAAATCACCGTCAAGCTGGAAAACGGCCAGTTACTCGCGATCACGCAAGAAGCTGACGAGCAGTTCCGCCCCGGCGAGCGGGTGCGCATCATCTCTGGCGGCGGTGTCACGCGCGTTGCACACTGAAGTTAATCTCAAGATAACCGACAGGGTCATGGTGTTGCCATAGTATTAACGGATGGCAACACCACAAGCACAATCTGCTGGAAATCTGCGGGCAATATTCCGCTTAAGTCGCACTGCGCTGCATCTGACAAGCGGCATGCTGACTGTCGCGCTGATTTATCCATTCATCAAACAAGACACCCGCCTGGCCCTCAAACAACGCTGGTCGCGGCAGCTCCTTACGGTGTTGGGTATAAGCCTAAAAGTCGGCGCTGGTGATACGCCGCGAAGCAAGTACCCTTGGGGTGCGGCGAATAACGCAATGGCATCCCATCCAACCGGCCTGCTGGTCGCCAACCATATTTCCTTCCTCGACATTTTCGTCATCAATGCCTGGGCACCGGCGGCATTTGTTTCCAAGGATGATGTGCGTGGCTGGCCGCTGGTCGGCTGGCTCAGCCAGCATACCGACACGATTTTCATGCAGCGCGGCTCACGCCGCGCAGCGCAAGCCACCCGCGACCAACTGGTCAGCCAGTTACGCGCGGGACAACTCGTCGCGGTGTTTCCGGAAGGCACCACCAGCGATGGCCATGGCGTACAAGCCTTTCACAGCGCGCTCTTCCAAAGCGCGATTGATGCCACCGCACCCGTGACGCCGCTGGCCCTGCGTTATTTTGATGCGCACAGCCACCAGCCCAGCCATGCCGCAGATTATGTGGATGACATGACCCTGGTCAGCTGCCTGTGGTCGATTGCCGCTAGCGCCGGACTGATCGCACAGCTTGAACCCTTGCCAGCAATCGCGCCCGATGGCCTTGATCGGCGCCACCTCGCAGCGCATGCGCACCATGCCGTCGCGCATCGGCTGATGCATATGAAATCACTGCGGAATCAGTAAAGCGGTCAATCCCGGCCTGAAGGCTTCACCTGCTGCGGGCACGGCAGGCAAAACACACGCCGATCTTCCAGCCGCACCGCAGTCAGTGCACCACCCCACAGGCAACCCGTGTCGATGGCCAGCAAGTCCGGCTGTTCATGGTAGCCCAGCGTCGACCAATGCCCGCAAACAATAAACTGACCAGCACTCGCCCGCCCAGACATGGTGAACCACGGCACACATCCTGCTGGCCCGTCTGCAGGCGAAGATTTCGCACCGGGCGCACGCAACGCCATCATCCCTTCAAGTGTCACGTAGCGCATGCGCGACATCGCATTCACTACCACGCGCAACCTGTCCCACCCGGTAAGGTCATCTCGCCAGGCAGCCGGTTCGGAACCCCATAGGTGCGCCAGAAAATCGCGGTAGTCGGGCGCAGTCAGCGCAGCGGAAACTTCATCTGATAATGCTTTTGCCTGCGCTACCGTCCACTCCGGCAAAAGCCCGGCATGCACCATTGCCCAAGCGCCCTCCACATGAATCAGTGGTTGCGCACGCAGCCAATCCAACAACTCATCACGATCCGGCGCGGCGAGTACCGCGGCGAGCGTGTCTTCTTTATTCGCCCGCCCAAAACCTTCCGCCTGCATCACTAAATGCAGATCGTGATTGCCTAACACCACCACTGCAACTGTGCCCAATGATTTGACATAGCGCAGTACTTCCAACGACTGCGGGCCGCGATTAACAAGGTCGCCAACAAACCAGAGACGGTCTCTGACTGGGTCAAAGTCAAGTAAATCAATCAGCTGTCTGAGCTGAACAAAACAACCTTGGATATCGCCGATTGCGTAAGTAGCCATAAGTTAATTAACGACGAGATAAAGCGACGGGATATCGCAGAAGAACGAAATCTTATCTTAAACAGGAGCGGCGGCCCGCAAAGAAATTTCACCAGAGAGAACGCGCTCGATGTCGCCATCAACTTCAAGCAACAACGCGCCATCTTTATCAACACCACGACAAATGCCATGTCTCGGAAGCGAAAAATCGGACAGCAACACGACCGGTGCATCCTGAAATGCATGGCGCGCCAACCAGTCCGGGCGCAGCGCCGCAAAACCCGCAATCGCAAAACTTTCCAGCACCGTCAAGAGCTCGCTCAGCAGTGCTGCCAGCAGTACATTGATCTCGATATGGTCACCCAAGGCAGCGGCTGTCGCCCGTACATCATGCGGCAATGCCGCAGGCAGGCGCCGATTGATGCCGATACCAATAACAGCCACATGAGGTGCGCCAGGCAAAAGCTCAACCAGAATGCCACCCAGTTTTTTGCCCTGATACAGAACGTCATTAGGCCACTTGAGCGCCGCACCCCAAGGGGACTTTCCAGAAGCAGCGCCACATTCTCTTCGATCGGATTCAAAGCGCTGCGGTGTATCACCAGCGCCGTCCGGCTGGATACCGCTGCGCATAACTTTTTCCAGGGCACGCGCTACCGCCACGCCGACTGCCAGTGAAAGGCCGATCGGCACGCTGCCCGGCGCAAATCTCCACAGCAGAGAAAAGGTGAGGCTGTCGCCCGGCGTGGCAATCCACTCGCGCCCACGCCGTCCACGCCCAGCGGTTTGTAGCGTCGCAGCCACCACGGTGCCCGAGGCTGCACCCACCTCGGCACGGCTCAGCAGCATCGAATTGGTTGAATCGCATTGCGGCAGCAGATCGACGTCAAAACGGCGCGACGCTTGGCCTAGTGCAGCGACCAGACGCGCTGCGTCAAGCGTTGACGTCATTGCAAAACAAATCGCCAGAAAGCAGATGCATCACGACTCCCCCTTGATCGGCGCATCGTCCAGACCCAACTCCTGAATCTTGCGCGTGATGGTATTGCGGCCAAGGCCGAGCAACTGGGCGGCTTCGATTCGCCGACCGCTGGTGGCCGCCAGCGCGCGGCGAATCAACGTTGATTCGAATTGGCGCGTCAGCTGCTCTGCCACTTGTCCCGGCGCGCTAGCCAATAACTGATCGGCTTCACGCGCCAAGGCAGACAACCAGTCGGCGCTGGCGACACGGCGCGCGGGATCTTTGGCTGGATCACGTCTCGCGTCACGTAACTCCGCCGGCAAATCTGCCACATCAATGCTTTGCCCGGGTGCCATGACCGTCAGCCAATGACAAAGATTCTCCAGTTGCCGCACATTGCCTGGAAATTCAAGCCCTTGCAAATACTTTTGTGCCGCATCTGAAAGCCGTTTGGGCTCCCCGCCAAGCTCTTGTGCACTCTTTTGCAAAAAATGGCGCGCCAGAATCGGAATATCGTCACTACGCTCACGCAAAGGTGGCAGCCGCAAGCGAATCACATTCAAACGATGAAACAGGTCTTCGCGAAACAAGCCGTCCCTCACGCGTGCTTCTAAATCCTGATGCGTTGCTGCAATGACACGCACATTCGCCTTCACGGGCTGATGGCCGCCAACGCGATAAAAATTGCCATCTGAGAGAACACGCAACAATCGGGTTTGCAATTCGGCTGGCATGTCGCCAATTTCATCCAGAAACAAAGTGCCATTCTCGGCTTGCTCAAAACGTCCACGACGCTGTGCCGTAGCCCCCGTAAAAGCGCCTTTTTCATGACCGAAGAGTTCGGATTCCAGCAAATCCTTTGGAATCGCTGCTGTATTGATCGCGATGAACGGTGCATTTTTTCGTGGACTATGGCGATGAAGCGCTTGCGCCACGAGCTCTTTACCCGTGCCTGACTCCCCATTGATGAGCACCGTGGCCAGTGACTGCGAAAGCCTGCCAATCGCGCGAAAGACTTCCTGCATGGCGACACCTTGCCCCAGAATTTCGGGCATGACCCCTATGTCTTCGGTCGCCCCGCCATGCTGCACTGATTCGGCCAGCGCCCGCCGCACCAATGCCACCGCCTGATCGACATCGAAAGGTTTGGGCAAGTACTCAAAAGCGCCACCCTGGAATGCGGCCACAGCAGAATCAAGATCAGAATAGGCCGTCATGATGATGACAGGCAACTCGGGATAGTGAATTTTTACCTGGCGCAGCAAATCCAGTCCATCTGTCCCCGGCATGCGAATATCAGAAATTAAAGCGGCGGGCGGTTGCTCGTCAGCCAGTGCAAGCAATGCTTCAGTCGCCGTTGCAAAGCTTTTGACCGGGATATTTTCGCGGCCGAGCGCCTTTTCCAATACCCAGCGGATTGAACGATCGTCATCAATAATCCAGACGGGGTTGGTCATGATGTTTTTTCCTTGATATTGTCTTGTGTAGTAAGCCGTAAAGCTAACGGCAGCATCAGCGTAAAGCAGGTGTGCCCAGGCCGGGATGTAACCTCGATCGTCCCGCCATGCTGCTGAACAAAACTTTGAGCAATCGTCAGGCCTAGCCCGCTACCATTCTCTCGGCCTGAGACCAGCGGATAAAAAATCCTGTCCTGCAATGGGGCAGGAATACCGGGACCATTATCAATAACCCGTACCTCCAGTGCCAACTGATAATGTTTTTTTGCCAAAATAACCTGGCGTGCGGCACGCGTAGAAAAGATGATTTCGCCCTTATCATGCATCGCCTGAGCTGCATTACGCGCAATATTGAGCACGGCCTGGATCAACTGCTCACGATCTCCGGTGAGATCAGGCAACGAGGTATCGTAATCGCGCTGGACATGCACATCGGGATATTCAGCATGTATCAGCCGCCGCACGCGCTCAAGAATCTCATGGACATTCACCAGCGTGGGTTGCATCGCACGGTGTGAAGACAACAAGCGCTGCATTAAATCCTGCAGACGATCAACTTCCTCGATAATTACCTGGGTATATTCTTTTAGCTGATCATTGTCCAACTCACGCTCAAGCAATTGCGCTGAACCGCGAATGCCGCCCAAGGGGTTTTTAATCTCATGCGCCAGATTTCTCACGAGCTCACGATTCGCCTGCTGCTGCTGGGCCAGTTGCTCTTCGCGCGTGGCTTTCAGTTGCTGATCAATCGGCCGCACCTCAAGCAGCAATTGCGCACCATCCAGCATGACAGGCGTTACCGTGCAATCGACATGCAAAGTTTGAGACGACAGGGTAATTGGAATGTTATGGCTGGTGTAACTCCACTGATTAGCCAGGGCACTTGTCAGCGCAGCGACAAGCCCCTCAGGCTCGCCCAACAGCTTTTTCAAGGATTGACCAACCAGTAATCGCGAACTCACAGCGAACAGATTTTCTGCCGACGGATTAGCATAGCGAATCACTTGATTCTCATCAACTAACACGACGGCCGATGACAGTAAATCGAGACCGCCAACGGCAAGGGAAGAAGGCAAATTCATCTTTTAAAAAGAGTAAAGCAATGTCGGTTTTTAGTTGCAAGAATAAATACTCAAGCAAGAGTGAGCAAGAAGCGCACCAGACCGTTATTCCAGAAAAATTTGGCAAAAACTAACGCAGATTGGCAATTTCTCTTTGGATTGCTTTGATATTGCGCTCATGCAATGTCACTGTATCTCGTGGCACTTGAGTATTGGGTGAAGATCCCGCAGTGGCGGCAAGCCTCTGCGCTTTAGCTAAGTTTTCAAATTCGCTACTCAGCTCTTTTTCCAGAATAGTGCGCCGATCACTATCCCGTGCGCGCTGCTCATCGCCTGAGATTCGGGGAAAGCCCTCCGGGGTAGATGTTGCGGCAGCTCGAGGGCCACGATCACGATGCCCGCGTGACGCCGTAGCGCCGGGTGGATCGCGCTGTTGAGACAATACCGTGCAGGATGTTTTGCCGCCTTGCTGCTGGGTATTTGTAAAAAGAATCTTGCCAGAACCATCTGTGCATTTATAGAACGTATTGGCATGCGCCGCTAACGGTGCCAAAGCAGCTACCCCAAGAAAAAAATTGCGCATGCAACGTACCAAGAAAGCCGGGGAAGCTTGGTCATGTGCTTCAGCACCGAGGCCGACAACTACGCCAATCACTGTGCGGGATAAATAAATTTTTTGCATGGGATTAAGTGTATGCGATGTATGGCGATAAAAAAAGGACGGGCATGCCCGTCCTTTTTGCCATACACCAAGCAAATAATCAATCAAATCGAATAGTACATATCGAATTCGATGGGGTGCGTGGTCATGCGGAAGCGCTGCACCTCTTCCATTTTCAAAGCAATGTAAGCATCAATCATCTCGTTGCTGAATACGCCGCCACGAGTCAGGAATTCGCGATCCTTATCCAGGTATTCCAAT
Source organism: Rugosibacter sp. (assembly GCA_011620215.1). Classification (GTDB taxonomy): domain Bacteria; phylum Pseudomonadota; class Gammaproteobacteria; order Burkholderiales; family Rhodocyclaceae; genus Rugosibacter. Next base: position 7,639 of record WOZP01000132.1, on the reverse strand, counting down.
GCCTGCTCAAGACTCGAGCAAACGGTCGGGATCTTCGCATCTTCTTCTGGTGGCAAGTCATACAAATTCTTGTCGGCAGGGTCACCCGGGTGGATCTTGTTCTGCACACCATCCAGGCCGGCCATCATCAGCGCGGTAAAGCACAGGTAGGGGTTTGCACCCGGATCGGGGAAGCGGGTTTCGATACGACGGGCTTTGTCAGACTGCACGTAAGGAATACGGATCGAGGCAGAACGGTTGCGAGCAGAGTAGGCCAGTTTCACCGGAGCTTCGTAACCGGGTACCAAACGCTTGTAGGAGTTGGTCAGCGGATTGGTGATGGCGTTCAGTGCACGAGCGTGCTTGATAATGCCGCCAATGTAATACAGCGCGAAGTCAGACAGCCCTGCGTAGCCATTGCCAGCGAACAGGTTTTTACCATCTTTCCAGATCGACTGATGCACGTGCATGCCGGAACCGTTATCGCCCACGATGGGCTTGGGCATGAAGGTTGCCGTCTTGCCATAGCTGTGTGCAACATTGTGCACAATGTACTTGAGCACCTGCGTTTGATCCGCACGCTTGACCAGGGTGTTAAATACGGTACCGATTTCGCACTGGCCAGCAGTGGCCACTTCATGATGATGCACTTCCACCGGCACGCCGCAAGCCTCCAGTGCGATACACATTTGCGCGCGAATGTCGTTCAGGCTATCAACTGGCGGGACAGGGAAATAACCGCCCTTCACTGTCGGGCGATGGCCGGTATTGCCGCCTTCGAACTTGTCGGCGGTGGCCCAGGCAGCCTCTTCGGAAAATATCTTGCAGTAGGAGCCGGACATATCCACTTTCCACTCAACCGAGTCGAAAATGAAGAATTCGGGTTCGGGACCAAAATAGGCAGTATCGCCAATGCCGGAGGATTTCAGATAAGCCTCGCCACGCTTGGCGATGGAACGCGGATCGCGATCGTAACCTTTGCCATCGGCAGGCTCTACCACATCACAAGTCAGCACCAGCGTGGTTTCATCCATGAAGGGGTCGATGTAGGCAGAGCCGGCATCTGGCATCAAGATCATGTCAGAAGCCTGGATCCCCTTCCAGCCAGCAACTGACGAACCATCGAACGCATGACCGTCTTCAAATTTTTCCATGCCAAAAGCTGAAATAGGTACGCCAACATGCTGCTCTTTGCCACGCGTATCGGTGAATCGAAAATCAACGAAACGAACTTCCTTCTCTTCAACCAGCTTAAGTACGTCCTTGGGGCTCATGACTTGCTCTCCTAAAAATAACACCAAAAATTAAAGCGAAAAAATTAAAACCATGCATAAGGGTGTAGCTGCTAGAGCAGTAACTGTGCCAACCCCGAAAATACCGGAACGAATTGTGCCACAGGTGCATACAAAGATTCCAGCGAAAACCCATACTTGTTGCCGCACACTATTCGTGCAAAACACGCTCAAGAGTGCACCGCTATGGTGCGTTTTATTGACTAATGCGTACTTTGGAAAACCAGGGATCCGTTGGTAATGCTTTTGCCAATTGACGTTTTATGTCATCCAACTCTAAGCCTGCTTCGCTCAAATAACTGGCTGGGAGTACAACTTCGGCTTCAGCCCGATTACCCAGATAATGCAAGACGGTTCGATTGAAGTGTGGTGGCTCGCACCCGAGCAAATCACGTAGATGTGCCAACAGTATCGGCCGTGCGGGAAGTTTTAATGACGCATTACCAGAAATGTCATTCTCCGCATCTATATGCACCAATACATCCAGCACTTCGGAATGCTTTTCAAGCACACTGTTACGCGCTGTTTCAGCAATCCAGTGACCTTCTGAAACACTAATGTGCGGATCAACCTGCACATGGGCATCTACCAGCACTTGATGCGCCATGTGCCGAGTGCGCAATTCATGCAAACCGAGCACGCCTGGCGTGGAAACTACCGTCTGGCGAATAGCGGCCACCTCTTCGGCTGATAGCCCGGTATCAATGAGCTCACTTAAGGCTTCCCATGCAAAACGAAACCCGGCGCGCACAATCATGGCACCAACAACAATCGCTGCTACGCCATCCGCAAAATTAAAGCCGAGCAATGCGCCACCAATGCCCGCAGCCACAACTAATGAAGAAAGCGCATCAGCGCGCGCATGCCAGGCATTGGCCACCAGCATGGGAGAACGCAAGCGCTCTGCTGTGCCCAACATGTAGCGGAAGAGCCCCTCTTTGGCCACCAGCGTAAAAAGTGCCGCCCACATTGCCGCCACACCAACGGGCGGCAGACTGCCCAAATTTGACAAGCGTCCGCCTGCGGAAATCAGAATACCTGCGCCGGTACCCACCAGCAGCAGTCCCAGCACCAACGAGGCCGCGGTTTCATAGCGACCATGGCCATAAGGGTGAGCATCATCGGCCGCCTCAGCACCTTTGCGATTTGCATACAAAACAAACCCATCTGAAATGATGTCGGCAAATGTATGCATCGCATCCGCCATCAAGCTTTGCGAATGGGCGAAAAATCCGACAATCATCTGCATCGCAGTGAGTACCAAATTCACGCCGACACTCACCCAGGTAATTCGCTGCCCGTCAGCAAAGCGCTGACGGGCATCTGGAGCATGGCGATGCAAAGGATCGTGGGTTCCGCGGAGCATGGTAAAAGGTATGTGAAAAGTGTGGGAAGTGGAAAAGCTATACTATCAAGCCTGCTTGTTTCTCTCTATTCTAACCGGGCTTCTTATCATGGGACGACTGAACGAAATTCTCACTTTAGCGCAGGCACGCGCCACCAAGCTGCAGCTCCCTTACGCTGGCGCCATGACACCGCAAGAGGCAAATGAAGTTCGCCAGCTTGCGCCCAATGCGACCATTGTCGATGTGCGTACGCGTGCCGAGCGGGATTGGGTAGGGCGTGTGCCGGAAGCCATCGAAATCGAATGGGCAACCTATCCCGACATGCAAGCCAATCCGCAATTATTTATGGAGGCGCTCAAACACGCCGTCACGACCGATGCCTTATTGTTATTCTTGTGCCGTTCGGGCGCACGCTCCAGTGCGGCCGCCAAAGCGGCTTCTGCCGCAGGCTATCCTTCTTGCTACAACATTCTCGAAGGCTTTGAAGGCGATAAAGACGCCAACAACCAGCGCAACCAAACCAACGGTTGGCGCCATGCGGGCCTGCCGTGGATCCAGAGCTGAGTTTATTGCCATGCAAACCGCGACCATAAAATTTGATCATTTCAACGCCCTCGCCGACAAAGCCGCCGGTGAGCGCATCCGCGCGGCCAAGGCAGCGCTGGGCAACAAGGCCGTGCTGCTGTGCCACCACTACCAGCGCGCCGATGTGTATGAACATGCCGACCTGACCGGCGACTCGCTCAAGCTCTCGCGCCTGGCCGGGCAGTCGGATGCGGAAAACATCATTTTCTGCGGCGTGCACTTCATGGCCGAAGTCGCCGACATCCTGTCGCGGCCGGAACAGGTTTCCATCCTGCCGGATCTTGCCGCCGGCTGCTCGATGGCCGACATGGCGAACCTGGCGAAGGTCGAACGCTGCTGGCGCGAGCTGTCTGCCGTGATGGATCCGGATGAAAAAATCACGCCGGTGACCTACATCAATTCCGCCGCCGACCTCAAGGCTTTTTGCGGCGCGCATGGCGGCATCGTGTGCACCTCGTCCAATGCACCAAAAATTCTTGAGTGGTCATTCAAGCAGCGCGAAAAAGTGCTGTTCTTTCCCGATCAGCATCTCGGCCGCTGGAGCGGCTACAAGATGGATATTCCGCTGGACGCCATGGTGATCTGGAATCCCGACCTGGAACAAGGCGGCCTGACCCGCGAACAGATCAACAAGGCAAAAATTATCCTCTGGCATGGCTTCTGTTCGGTGCATCAGATGTTCCAGCCCAGCGACATCATCAAGTTCCGCAACCAGTATCCGGACGGCATCGTGATTTCACATCCGGAATGCAGCTTTGAAGTGTGCAAGCAATCCGACTACATTGGCAGCACCGAGTACATCCTCGAGACCGTCAAGGCCGGCCCGCCAAATACCCGCTGGCTGGTAGGCACCGAGCTGAACCTGGTCGAACGGCTGGCGCGTGAAGTCAAGCATGAAGGCAAGATCGTGCAGTTCATGGCCAGCACGATTTGCATGTGTTCTACCATGCAGCGCATCGACCCGCAGCACCTGGCCTGGACGCTGGAAAATCTGGTGGCGGGCAACGTGGTCAACCAGATCAAGGTGCCTGAACACGAAGCCGTGCTGGCCAAGATCGCGCTGGAACGTATGCTCGCCGTCTCGTGAGCGCCGACTTTTTGCGATGACATCGCCGCAACGCAGCTACCGCTATTACGATTTCGTGATGGCGGCGTTTGTCTGCGTGCTGCTCTGCGCCAACCTGATCGGCGCGGCCAAAGCGGCGCAAATCACGCTGCCCTTCATTGGCGCGGTGTCGTTCAGCGGCGGCGTGCTGTTCTTTCCCATCTCGTATATTTTTGGTGACATCCTCACCGAGGTGTATGGCTATGGCCGCGACCGGCGCGTGGTCTGGGCCGGCTTTGCCGCGCTGGCCTTCGCCAGCTTCATGGCCGCCGTGGTGCTGGCCTTGCCGCCGGTGCCGGATGCCTTCAACCAAAGTTACCAGGCGCATCTCGAAGCCGTGTTCGGCAACACCTGGCGCATTGTGGCCGGCTCGATGATCGCCTTCTGGTGCGGCAGCTTCGCCAACAGTTATGTGATGGCGAAAATGAAAATCTGGAGCGCCGGCCGCAGGCTGTGGATGCGCACCATCGGCTCGACCCTGGTTGGCGAAGCGGTTGATTCCGGCCTGTTCTATGTCATCGCCTTCTATGGCATCTGGCCTGGTGCACAGATCGCCAAAATCGTCCTCGCCCAGTATGTGCTGAAGACGGGCTGGGAAATCGTCATGACGCCGGTGACCTATCGCGTCGTCGCCCTCCTCAAACGTGCGGAGAACGAAGACTGGTATGACTTCGGCACCAACTTCAACCCTTTCCTGCTCCGCCCATGACTTCTACATTTTCCATCGCCACCTGGAATATCCATAAAGGGTTTTCCCAGTTCAACCGCAGCATGATGGTGCATGAACTGCGCGACCGCCTGCGTGCGCTGAATGCCGACATCGTCTTTTTGCAGGAAGTCCAGGGCCTGCACCTGAAACACGCCGCACGGCACGCGCACTGGCCGGATGAACCGCAGCACGAATTTCTTGCCGCCGATGTCTGGCACAACCACGCCTATGGGCAAAATGTGGTGTATGACCATGGCCACCACGGCAATGCGATCCTGTCGCGCTTTCCCATCCTGCATGAACACAATCAGGACATCACGCATCTGCGTTTCGAACGGCGCGGGCTGCTGCATTGCATGATCTCGTTGCCGCAACTCGCCCGGCCGCTGCATTGCGTGTGCGTGCATTTGTCGCTCTTCGCACGCTCCCGGCGCTGGCAGCTCGGCGAATTGGCTGACTACATCGATGCAGTCACGCCGCCCGATGCGCCACTGCTGGTCGCCGGTGATTTCAACGACTGGCGCAACCATGCCGGAGAAATCCTCGCCCACCGGCTGGGGCTGCATGAAGTATTCATTCATGCAGACACGCGCGGCAATGCACGTCCCTCGCGCAGCTACCCCGCCGCGCTGCCGCTGTTCCGGCTCGACCGTATTTATCAACGCGGATTGATCACCGGCACAGCGCACTGTCACAGTGGACCGCCCTGGTCGACAATTTCAGACCATGCAGTGCTGTCGGCCACGCTGGGCATCGCTGCCTGATCGCCGCCAAGTGCCCGCTTAGTTGCAGTTAGTTGCAGTTAGTCACACTTAGCACCACTTAGCCGCCGCTCCATGAGCACCGACTTTTTACCCCATAACGCGCTGCAACTCCTGGCAACAGGAACGGAATATTTCCCTGCCCTGCTGGCCGCGATTGATGGCGCGGCGCACGAAATCCACCTGGAAACCTACATCTTCGCCGATGACGAAACCGGCCGCACCGTCGCCGCAGCCTTGGCGCGCGCGGCACGGCGCGGCGTCGCCGTGCGTGTGCTGGTCGATGACTTCGGCGCGCGTGAATTCGCGGCAGGGCTTGGTGTCTCGCTGGTCGCCGACGGCGTCGAACTGCTGGCCTATCGCCCGCAGCCACGGCAGCAGCGCATACACTGGCACCGCCTGCGGCGGCTGCATCGCAAGCTGGCCGTAATCGACGGCCGCCTGGCTTTTGTCGGTGGCATCAACATCATCAGCGATTTCGATACCGGCATCACCGTGCCGCGTTTTGATTATGCGGTCAGTGTCGTCGGCCCACTGGTCGCGGCGATACATGCCGACATGCGTCACGTATGGCATATCGTGCGCTGGTCGCATCTGGGGCATCGACCGCCTGCGCCGGATTATCAACCGCCCACGCCGCAACCTGCCGGCAGCGTCAGCGCCGCTCTGGTGATACGCGACAACCTGCGTCATCGGCGTGACATCGAAGATGCCTATCTGGAAGCCATGGATAGCGCGCAGAAGGAAATCATCCTCGCCAATGCCTACTTCCTGCCCGGCAAGCCGTTTCGCGAAGCGCTGACAGCGGCCGCCCGGCGCGGGGTGAATGTGATGCTGTTGCTGCAGGGCCGCGCCGACTATATTCTTCAGCATCATGCGACGCAGTCGATATACGACAGCCTGCTCAACGCCGGCGTGCGCATTTTTGAATACCAGCCATCCTACCTGCATGCCAAGGTGGCGGTGATTGACGAAGCATGGGCGACCGTCGGCTCATCGAATATCGACCCGTTCAGCCTGCTGCTCTCGCGTGAAGCCAATGTCATCGCCCGCGACCACGCATTCGCGAGCGGCTTGGCGGCGCACCTGCGCGCAGCGATCAGCCATGACACCATTGAAATCCAGCGGGGAACACAAAACCGTTCGTGGCTGGCGCGGCGGATCAACGCCGCCGCTTACGCGCTGATGCGCCTGCTGGTCGGCTTGACCGGCTACGGCAAGCAATACACTTCACGCAATGCGGGTTGACGCGATCCGCCGCATTTTTTAGGATTGGCTCTTGCAACCCAAATCCATACACCATCACCCCATGCGATTATTCCGGATCATTCTGCTGGCCGCCACAACGCTGCTGCTCACCGCGTGCGGCAGTGCGCCGACAAAAGTCGGTGTTGGCGAGACGGTGCGCTCCGCCGCCGGGCGCGAAAAAGCCAACGAAGTCGTGTTGTTTTCCCTCGGTCTCATCAATATCGACTACCGCTTCGGCGGCAAGAACCCCGAAGCCGGGATGGATTGCAGCGGCATGGTGAGTTACGTTTTCGACCAATCGGCCAACATCAAACTGCAAGGCTCGGCCGCCGACCTCGCCAAGCGCGGCCATCCGGTGGACATCGCCTACATCCAGCCGGGCGACCTGGTATTTTTCAATACGCTGAACCGGCCCTATTCCCACGTCGGCATCTACATCGGCGAAGGCCGCTTCATCCATGCACCCAGCAGCAAAGGCAAGGTCAGGATCGACAGCCTGGCCAAGGGCTGGTTCGCCCAGCGCTTTGAAGAAGCGCGCAGTTATTTTGACTAATTTTGACTAATGCAATCCGGCCAGTCAGCACAAAAGGCAACCAGTCAAATTGTCGCCGGGA
>WOZP01000121.1 GCA_011620215.1 Rugosibacter sp. | reverse complement strand
CGAATAGCCCAAGTGATGCTGAGCTCGGCACCCAACGTACGTTGGGTGCGTTCGTTTCCCTTCGCTTATCATCTGCGCATGCGCAACGTTCTTCCCACTTTCAGCCCGGCTCACGCTTTGGCCATGCGCCGTGGGTTTTTGCGGTTGCGTGGCTTTTGCGCGCCGTCGCCTGTCGCCCAGGCCGCTGTGTTTCGTTCTGCCGCCGTATCACCAGCGCCGACTTTTTCGCGGTGCGGCGTTTCGTGCATTTTATTCAACCCGGCGCCTAAGCGGGCTGCGCCAAAAGCCGCACAGCCCGCTTAGCTCTACGTTCGGTCAGCACCGTCTTAAAGGCCATCGAGGCGGCATTGACCACTTCCGCTGTCATCGGGCAGCTGACAAACTGATCAATGATTTCTTTCGGGTCTTGCTTGGCATACATGCTTCTTTGCGACATGTTATGCCTTGCACACAAAATTTCTGACAGGCTCTGAAATCTTCGCTTTGGAAGACGAAAAACCGAGCGAACATCAGGTTCCAAACCCACCGGCGGACGTTCGTTGCTCGTGCAACTCAATCACCGCACAGAACTCCGTTCATCGCATCAACCCAGTCATCTTCGCCAGGAACTCCGCTTTACGCGTCCGCCGTTCGTGTATCTCGTAGCCAATTCCCGCCATCAGTGTCATCTGCTTCACCATTCTCGCCCTTCCTTGCGTGAAAACCTCAAGGTCTAACAGGGGAAACAGTGAGATTGTTCATTCTAACTGACAACTATCAGTGTTTTCTTGACGAAATAATGCCATTTAGATAAAAGACAAAGCAGAGGGGATCTTATCCATTTAACCAATCACTGCAGAAATATCATTTTGAGCTTCGACAAAAGCCTGCTGGACAGCATCCGGCCCCATACCCAAACCTTCTGCGTAGATGAAATCGATATCTGTCATGCCAAGAAAAGACAATAAGGTTTTAAGATGAAGAACTTGACAATCAGTCTCCGTTCCTCGGTAACGCCCGCCACGTGCCAAGGCGACGTAGACTTTCTTGCCTTTGATCAACCCTTCGGGTCCTTTTTCTGTGTAATGGAAAGTTACGCCTGTGCGAACAATCGCATCAAACCAGTTTTTCAATTGTGCTGAAATGCCAAAGTTGTACATTGGGGCACCTAACACGATGACATCTGCCGCTTGAATCTCGGAAATTAGCACGTCGTCAAGTGCAACGCGTGCTGCCTGATCAGCGGTTCGCTCGTCCGCCGGAGCGTATATGGCGGCAAGTGATGTTTCATCCAGGATGGGATGTGGCGTAACGGCAAGATCCCTGACGATGAGTTTTTTCTCACCAGAACTCTGCATTAAGTGCGCTACGATCAAATTGGCGACTTTGGTTGAATTTGAGCCTTCTCTGTGCGGACTTGAATTGATCTGCAAGATATTCATTTATGATTCCTTTTGGCTTAAAAGCAGTATTTAACTGAATTCGCGAACACACGATGTGTTATCAGGCGGCGGATTCATATTGCAAGGGGCCGACAAAGAGCTCGCCATCGCGTGCCTCAACCGCATACCGAGTCAGCGGAACAACGCATGGTGCCTCCACGGGTTCGCCGGTCCGGCAGTTAAATGCACCACCGTGAAAAGGACATTCAATAATATCGCCTTTGAGCTCCCCCTCGCTCAAGGACGCAATACCATGCGTGCAGTAATCAGAAGTGGCAAAAAACTCGTCACCCACTCGATAAATGGTTACCGGCGTCCTATCCTCAATCATGACACGACGCATTCCCCCTTGCGGAATCTCACTTGATTGGCATACCCGTGTAAAACTCATGATGAAAATTTCTCCTATTAAAACATCTCAGAAGTGTAGAAAGTTACGATGACCGTAACAGGTTAATTAACGTGATAAAGCACACCACCTAAGCCAGTGAACCATGAGCGCATTGGCTCATAGAATATTTTTTCACCGCCGGATGAGTGAGCCGCTTGTGCCGCCATGAGCCAATTCACTATTTCAATACCCCCATTACCGCCGCGTTCAATAATGTCTGCATTACCTGCCTGAGCAAGCGCTGCTTGCTCTCCATTGCAAAGTTTATCCATCGTATAGCGATCAAATACTTCATCAACTTCGCCGTGGCGGGGAACACATAACCAATGAGAAAGCCCCCCCCCACCAACAACAGCCACGCGCGTAGCCACAGGCAAACTGGTCTCAACGGCCTGCCGCAATGTCTCTCCGAGTGCCAAACAGCGCAGTGCAGAAGGCATCGGCTGCGTGTTGATATTGACTATCAGAGGCACTATAGGCAAATGCGACAATCCCATGAAAAGAAGAGGTACCATGACACCATGATCAAGGGCGTACTCTTCTGCCTGACATAAATCGAAGCCATCCTGATCTGCTTGTTTGACGATAGCTTCAGCCAGTGTCCGATGGCCAGCAACCGGGATACGCGGAATATCCATGTCACCCACTGGCGTATATTGATCCGACATACCAATCACAAACCGCGGTTGCATAGCGAGATTGATATTGAACATGTGATCGCTGCTAATAACAATCACTACATCGGGTTTCGCGGCTAATAATTTTTCACCCAGTGTTTTAAAGCCATCAACGATATTCTGAGCCGAAGCTTCACAGCCATGTGGCGACATCAGAATGTGTGAAACGCCGCAGGCAGCAACAATTTTCCCCATAATCAGGCTTCCTTGTGAATGGTGGCGAGATAGTCACTAATGCTAACCTGTGCCGCCATGCTTGGATTACGTGCAATAAGGTAGAGCATTTGCAAAATAGGATGTATCTGGATAGAAGCCAACGCAGGCGGTGAGGCCTCAATCAATACCTGCTTCTCTTGATCTGTAAGCCCATATTCATCAAAGACTGTCTCGGATTCCGAGCTTAAACGATCAAGCAGACCAGGCACCTTGGTCAGGTTTTGAATCAATCGGTGCACTTCATAGCGAGCCACGGTGAGTCCTTCCTCAGATAGACACAGATAAATCGAGAAGAACATGCCGCTAAATTTTGCGGCATGTCTTCATACTAGAAAGCGAATATTAGTGAGACTTAATGAATGAAGTGACCGCTGCGGAAAAATCTACCGGGTGCTCAATCATCGCCCAGTGACCACAATGCGGAACAATATAGCCCCATGAGTCATTAATCAACTCGAGAAAACGATAAGCCATAGCAAGAGGTACGACCAGATCGTTTTTCCCATTGACGACAAGTGTTTTGTGTTTAACGCGGGCAATGTATTCTTCCGGATAGAACAGTCCACCCTGTTTTCTCACCCACGCCATGGTGTTGCCGTAAGCCTCCTTGATACCTGGCTTGACTGAATTGCTCCATCGATAGTCCACCATCTCTTGGGTGATTTCGAACTTATCATTGGCAAGCGTTTTGATCAATGTGACCATACCCTCTTTAGTAAAGTCGTAGTTGAGAACAGGCATCAAAGCAGGGGTGATTTCTCCGTTCAGGCCAGCGCTGCCCATGAGAACGAGTTTATCAACCAGCTCATGATACTCATTGCACACACCCATAGCCGTGGCACCGCCCATCGAATTTCCAACCAAGGAGACTTTGCTCAGACCCATTGCCTTGATAAACCCGGCGACATGGTCATAACGTGCTTTTTGTGAATAATCGCACACCGCAGGATCAGGTGCATCGGTGCTGCCAAAACCTAGCATGTCGATAGCAATGACACGAAAGTTTTTGGCAAATAGCGGCATACAGGCAAACCAGTTACCGTAACTATTGGCACCGGCACCACCACCGTGGATCAAAAGTAGCGGCTCGCCTGTGCCCGCCTCGATATAGCATGTATTTATACCATTGACATTAATAAATTTTTTTTCAAAATCGGCTTCGTTAATTTGCATGTTTTCTCTCCAGGTTAAAAAATAAAAAAGTAAATCAAAGGTGATAAATGTCTAATGCTGTTTCAATCTGATCGTTAGTCAGTGTGATGT
>WOZP01000148.1 GCA_011620215.1 Rugosibacter sp. | reverse complement strand
CCTACCGCTTCGCGCCCTGCGGGTTCGGGTAATGGTCGGTTATGTCTTGCGCCCCAGCCCGGACAAAGGCTATGTCGGCGGCGCTATCGCGGCGTTTGGTTATTCAGGCGCTGCGCGTGCGGTGGGGTGGGTCGCTTCCGCGCCAGAGGGCGCGGGCGCTGGCCGGCGTTGCCGGTGGTCAGTTGGTGGTAAAAGTCGGCGCTGGCGGGACGGCGACTTGGAATTTAATGGCACACTGGCGGCACACTGACAGGCAAAAAGCGACAGTTATTCACAGCTATCCACCGCAACGTGATGACTGTAAAGCCTTGCTGTAACTACGTTACGTGATTGCAGATTGTTGTAAGCTGCTGGCATAGCCAGATTCATAATCCGTAGGTCGAGGGTTCAAGTCCCCCCCCATCACCACCATATATTTCAATGGGTTAGCTCTTAAAGCAGCTAACCCCTTTCCGTTTTTTGGGCACCGTGCCCATTTTGTGCCCAACCCGTGCCCACGCCCTCGGCAAAAACTCCCTGTTTTGACCTACGCACTGACTAAATCTTTAACCATCCGGAATATGACCTAAAGAGTGTTTGTCCGTGGGTAATAAGCGAATATTGACCTAAGGCTCCACCATAGGGCCTTCTTATTGAGATTAGGGAAGGTTCGCATTCCTATTTCGAGCAGGCCAACCGCTTGGATCGTCGTCCTGCCATTGGCTTGGCCACAGTACCGCCTTTCGTCGGCTCCTCACGGTGGCTTGCGCCTCTCATGCAACTGCTCCAGCTTTTGATATCGAGCGTCTTCTTTATCTATTTTAATATGACACCAGAATACCCAGAAAGTTCATTCTTCATTGTGCCGGATCAATAGATCGACTTTGTTGCCAACCGGCTTTTGCGCGCTATTTCTTTTCACTGAACATTCCAATTCATTCCACCAGTCATTCCCCCTCACCTGGCAATAGTTCTTCTTGTGTTGAGTATTAGTTTTGTGCAACACTCATTTCTTGTAGAAACGTCATAGTCAACCAGTATGGTCATGATTCATGGAAACGACGATCTATTAGCCATTGCAATCCAGGAGGCCACGATGGAAAAAACTTCTTCCCAAACGGCAAAGGAGCAAAGGCTCCACCATGGCCTGCTGACGGAGCACGACATATTCCTGTACAAGGAGGGCACCCATGCCCGGCTCTCGGAGAAGATGGGAGCCCATCTCGCCAACCAGGACGGACACGATGGTGCACGCTTCGCCGTGTGGGCGCCGAATGCCGCGGCAGTATCGGTCATTGGCGATTTCAACGACTGGAACAAATCCTCCCACCCATTGAGTCCACGGCCGGATGCTTCCGGGATTTGGGTGGGCTTTGTGCCGAATATAGGGAGTGGCGAATGCTACAAATATCACATCACCTCACGCGAACATGACTATCAGGTCGACAAGGCCGATCCATTTGGCGTGTTTTCGGAAGTGCCGCCGCATACCGGTTCGCGTGTCTGGGATCTGGCCTATGACTGGAACGATGAAGAATGGATGTCACGGCGGCGTGCAGCCAATGCGCTCGATGCCCCAATGTCGATCTATGAAGTGCATCTGGGTTCATGGCGGCGCGTGCCCGAGGATGGCAATAGATCTCTCAGCTATCGCGAACTGGCGCCGTTACTGGCCGCCCATGTGCGCGAAATGGGGTTTACACATGTGGAATTGCTGCCGATAACCGAGCACCCGTTCTACGGCTCTTGGGGATACCAGACGACCGGCTATTTTTCCCCGACCTCCCGCCAAGGCACACCGCAGGATCTGATGGCCCTGATCGACTATCTGCACCAGGCGGGAGTCGGCGTGATACTGGACTGGGTACCCTCGCACTTTCCCAGCGACGAGCATGGCCTCGCTTTTTTCGATGGCACCTATCTCTATGAACATGCGGACCCGCGTCAGGGCTACCATCCTGAATGGAACAGTTCCATTTTCAATTATGGTCGCAACGAAGTTCGCGCCTTCCTGCTGTCCAGCGCCCTGTTCTGGCTCGACAAATACCATATCGACGGTTTGCGCGTGGATGGCGTGGCCTCGATGCTTTACCTCGACTATGGGCGCAAGGAGGGCGAATGGATACCCAATTCGCATGGCGGAAGGGAAAATCTCGGCGCCATGCAGTTTCTGCGCGCGCTTAACGAGGCGGTATATCGCGATTATCCCGACACCCTGACCATTGCAGAGGAATCCACCGCTTGGCCGATGGTTACGCGCCCTACTTATGCCGGCGGCCTCGGTTTCGGCATGAAGTGGAATATGGGCTGGATGCACGACACGTTGAAGTATTTCCAGCAGGATCCGGTATTCCGCAAGTTCCACCACGAAAAGCTCACCTTCAGCATCTGGTACGCATTTACCGAGAACTTCGTCCTGCCGCTCTCGCACGACGAGGTGGTGCATGGCAAGGGCGCACTGATCGGCAAGATGCCGGGCGACGAATGGCAACAGTTCGCCAATATGCGATTGCTCTATGGCCACATGTGGGCGCATCCCGGCAAGAAGCTGCTGTTCATGGGCGGCGAATTCGGCCAAAGGCGCGAATGGCAGCATGACGAAAGCCTGGAATGGCATGTCCTGCAATACCCCCTGCATGCCGGCCTGCAGCGCTGGGTGAGCGACCTGAACCGCTGCTACCGCGAGCAACCTGCGTTCTACGAGAAAGACTTTTCCGGCGACGGCTTTAGCTGGGTCGATTTCCACGACGTGGAAAAAAGCGTGATCAGTTTCTTGCGCCACGGCCACCGCCCCGGGGAGAGCGTGCTAGTGGTATGCAACTTTACGCCGCTAGTGCGGAAAAACTACGTTGTCGGCGTACCCCGTGGCGGTTATTGGCGGGAGATACTCAACAGCGATGCGACCCTCTACGGCGGCAGCGGCGTGGGCAACCTGGGCGGCGTCGAGGCTTCGCCGGTGGCGCGGCAAGGTCACTATCATTCCCTTTCGCTGACCCTGCCGCCGCTGGGTGTGGTGTATCTTAAGGCCGTAACCGGAAACGGAGCACCACCATGACGACCCATGCCATTCCCGAGGTCGGCCGCGCCCGCACCGTGATCGAGTGCGTCAAACCCGAAATTGATGGCGGGCGCTTCCCTGTCAAGCGTTGCATCGGCGAGGAAGTTATCGTCGAAGCCGATGTCTTCGCCGACGGCCACGACCAGTTGCGTTGCCTGCTGCGGCATCGGCCAGCCACTGCGCAGGTGTGGACCGAGGTGCCCATGACGTCTATCGGCAACGACCGCTGGCAAGCTAGCTTTCATGTTGGCAGTCCGGGCCGGCACCAATATACTGTCATTTCTTGGGTAGATCGCTTCCTGACCTGGCGTCATGACCTCGCCCGCCGCCAGGATGCCGCCGATATCGCCTCTGCCCTGAGAGCGGGCATCGCCCTGATCGAAGCGGCTGCTGGCCGCGCCGGCGACGATGCGAAGCTGTTGCGAAATTGGATTGACCAACTTTCAGCAGCCACCGTCCCCGCAGAGAGCCAGGCCATGGCACAGAATGAAAGCCTCGCTGTCCTCCTTGCTGCGCACGCCGAGCGACTCTTCGTCACTGAATATGATCGGGTACTTGAAGTCGTGGTTGATGTTGCACGCGCGCGCTTCTCCTCCTGGTACGAGTTGTTTCCTCGTTCCTGCCGCGCCGGGGATGCGACCCACGGCAGCTTTGCCGGCGTCATCGAGCGCCTGCCGGACATTGCCGCCATGGGCTTCGACGTGCTCTACCTGCCGCCGATTCACCCCATCGGCCGAAGTTTTCGCAAGGGTCCCAACAACAGCCTTGCCGCCGGCCCTGACGACCCTGGCAGTCCCTGGGCCATCGGCGCAATGGAGGGGGGGCACTGCGACATCCATCCCGATCTGGGCAGTGCCGAGGATTTTCGCCGCATGGTCGATGAAGCGCATACCAACGGCCTCGAAGTCGCACTGGACATCGCCTTCCAGTGCTCGCCCGATCATCCCTATGTACAACAGCATCCCGAGTGGTTTCTCCACCGCCCCGATGGCAGCATCCAGTACGCGGAGAACCCCCCCAAGAAGTACCAGGATATCTACCCACTCGATTTCGAGTGCAAGGACTGGAAAGCGCTATGGAACGAGCTGAAGGCGGTGGTGGATCACTGGATCGGCGAGGGTGTGCGCATTTTCCGTGTGGACAATCCGCACACCAAACCCTTCCCCTTCTGGGAGTGGCTGATCAATAGCGTCAAGGCCGAGCATCCGGACATCATTTTCCTAGCCGAGGCATTCACCCGGCCCAAGATCATGCACCGCCTGGCGAAGCTCGGCTTCACACAGTCCTACACCTACTTTGCCTGGCGTAATACCAAACAGGAACTGATGGACTATTTCATCGAACTGGCCCGTCACGATTCACGCGAATATTTCCGCCCCAATCTGTGGCCGAACACGCCGGACATCCTGCCCGAATTCCTGCAATACGGAGGCCGTCCCGGTTTCCTGCTGCGGGTGGCGCTGGCAGCGACCCTCGGCGCAAGCTATGGCATCTATGGCCCGGCCTACGAACTGATGGAGCACGAGGCCTCCAAGCCGGGCAGTGAGGAATATCTCGATTCGGAGAAATATCAACTGCGTCACTGGAATCTCGACCGGCCCGACAGTCTGTGCGACTACATCGCCCGCCTCAACCGCATCCGCCGCGAAAATCCCGCCCTGCAGTCGGACTGGAACTTGAGTTTCCATGCCATCGACAACCCCCTCATGCTCTGCTACAGCAAAACCGCCGGGGACGATACCTTGGTCATGGTGGCCAATCTGGATCCGCACCATGTACAGGCTGGCTGGATCGATCTGCCGCTGGCGGCGTTGGGCGTGCCTGAAGGCAAGCCCTACCAGGCCCATGACCTGCTCTCGGGCGCCCACTTTCTGTGGCAGGGTAGCCGCAACTTCGTCAGCCTTGATCCGCAAGCCTCGCCGATGCACATCCTGCGCCTGCGCCGCCGATTGCGCAGTGAGCACGACTTCGATTATTTCCTCTAGCAGGGCTCACCATGCACAAGGACATTGACATCAGCCACGAGGCCACGGCGTCAAGCGTAACGACAGGGGAATGCGATCCCCTCTGGTACAAGGATGCGGTCATCTATGAACTGCATATCAAGGCCTATGCAGATGGCAACGATGACGGCATCGGCGACTTTCGCGGCCTAACCGAACGACTCGATCATGTCCAGTCGCTCGGCGTCAATACGATCTGGCTATTGCCATTTTATCCGTCGCCAATGCGCGACGATGGTTATGACGTATCGGATTATGAAAACGTGCACCCTTCTTACGGTACGCTGGACGATTTCCGCACTTTTGTCGACAAAGCGCACCGGCGCAACCTGCGTGTCATCACCGAGCTGGTGGTCAACCACACCTCGGACCAACACCCTTGGTTCCAGACCGCGCGCAGGGCGCCCAAGGGTTCGCCCGAGCGCAATTTCTATGTCTGGAGCGACGACCCGAATAAATATGCTGGCACGCGCATCATCTTCACCGACACCGAGAAATCCAACTGGACTTGGGATGAAGTCGCGCAGCAATATTACTGGCATCGCTTCTTCAGCCACCAGCCCGACCTGAACTTCGATAACCCGGCGGTGCTCGAAGCCGTGCTGCGCACGATGGAATTCTGGCTCGAAATGGGCGTAGACGGGTTCCGCCTAGACGCCATCCCCTACCTGGTTGAGCGCGACGGCACCAGCAACGAGAACCTGCGCGAGACGCACGAGGTCATCAAGGCGATCCGCGCCCGTATCGATGCCGACTATCCGGGCCGCTTGCTGCTTGCCGAGGCCAACATGTGGCCGGAGGACGTACGCGAGTATTTCGGCGATGGCGACGAATGCCACATGGCCTATCATTTCCCGCTCATGCCGCGTCTGTACATGGCCATCGCCCAGGAAGACCGGCACCCAGTGGTGGATATCCTGGCGCAGACGCCGGACATTCCGCGCAACTGCCAATGGGCCGTGTTCCTGCGCAACCACGACGAACTCACACTCGAAATGGTCACCAGCAAGGAACGCGATTACATGTACCTCATGTACGCAACGGACGCCCGTGCGCGCATCAATCTGGGCATCCGGCGCCGCCTCGCCCCGCTGCTCGAGAATGACGTCGATCGCATCAAGTTGATGAACAGCATGCTGCTATCCATACCGGGCACGCCGGTACTATATTATGGCGACGAGATCGGCATGGGCGATAATATTTTCCTCGGTGATCGCGATGGCGTGCGCACACCCATGCAATGGACCAGCGATCGCAACGGCGGCTTCTCGCGCGCCGATCCTCAGCGCCTGTACCTGCCGCCGATCCAGGACCCGATCTACGGTTTTGAGGCGGTCAACGTCGAGGCACAGTCGCGCGAGCCATCGTCGCTGCTGGCGTGGACGCGTCGGTTGCTGGCAGTGCGTGGCAGCAGCAAGGCATTCGGGCGCGGCAGCTTCATGATGCTACACCCGGGCAACCGCAAGGTGCTTGCCTTCGTGCGCGAGTACGAGGACGACGTGATTCTTTGCGTCGCCAATGTGAGTCGTGTCGCGCAGCCGGTCGAACTGGAACTGGGCAGCTACAAGGGGCGCGTACCAGTCGAGATGATGGGGCGCAATAGCTTCCCGCCAGTGGGGGATCTGCCCTACCTGCTGACCCTGCCGGCACACGGCTTCTTCTGGTTCCGTCTGGCCGTTGATGCCGAGCCGCCGCACTGGCACGCTGAACGCCTGCCGATGGAGGATCTGCCAGTGCTGGTGCTGTTTGATGGATGGAACAGTTTCTTCCGTAGCCGCGTCGTACCGTGGCGGATGGGTATGGCCGAGAAGACCTGCGCGCGGCTCGAGCAGGAATTGCTGCCGCGTTTCCTGATCCGTCAGCGCTGGTATGCGGAGAAAACGGAGCAGATCAAGCGTGCTTCCATCTCGGGACACGTGATGCTGAAAACCGATGCCGACGAGTGGCTACTGGCATTCATCGACACAAAGGGAACAAAGGAAACAGCGCGCTATTTCGTTCCCCTTTCTCTCGCATTCGAGGATCGAAACGAGGAGCGTACACGTTCGCTTGTAGCGATGGCCGTCACGAAAGTCCGCCAGCAAGCGTCAATGGGGCTGCTCGCCGACGCCATGGCCGACGAAGTTTTTTGTCGAACTCTCGTCGAAGCGATCGGCACGGGCCGCGAATGGCGATCCGAAGACGGCATTCTGCGTTGCACGCCGGGCGCTTCTTTTGCCGAAGTCGTCGGCGACAGTCTGGGCGGACCGACTCCGCTGAACCGACTGACCGTCAGCAGCAACTCGGTCAGCCTGCTCGGTGATCGATTGTTCCTGAAAGCTTATCGCCGCCTTTACCCCGGTGTTGGCCTGGAACTGGAGATGGGACGCTTCCTGACCGATGTGGTGGGCTTCAAACACTGCGTACCTGTGGCGGGCAGCGTCGAATTTCAGGCAACCGACGGCACGGTGTGGGCCCTTGCACTACTTCAGGCCCAGGTAATGAATCAGGGTGATGCCTGGAGCTTTGCCGTGGACCATCTTGTCCGTCTGCTCGACCAGTCTCATGCTCAAGTCACCGAAGACCCTCAGGACAGCGTGAACGCGATGGTCGTTCGCATGCAGGTGCTGGCGCGCCGCATCGCGGAACTTCATCTGGCATTGGCACGTCCCACAGGGAACCCGGCATTCGACCCCGAGCCGATCCTGCCTGCCGATCTCGAGCGCTGGGTCGCCACCGTGAGTGACGAGTGCCGCCGCACATTCGAGTTATTATCGCAACGGCTGGATACTTTGTCCAAGCCGCAGGCCGAGCTGACACAGCGGGTTATCGAGGCGGCCCCGGCTCTTTATGAGCGTATCGAAAAAGTTTCGCTCTCTCCCCCTTTCGGCGTAAAGACCCGCCTTCACGGCGATCTGCATCTCGGTCAGGTGCTGGTTTGCCGCGATGACTTCATATTGATCGATTTCGAGGGCGAGCCGGAACGCACACTGGAGGAGCGCCGTACCAAGCACAATGCCTTGCGCGATGTCGCGGGCATGTTGCGCTCGTTCGACTACGCGCGCCATGCCGCCCTGCATCAATGTACCACGGCCGTGTCCGGACTCGAGCACCACGCGCGCATTGCGCGCCAATGGGAGCGAGGCCTGCGCGAGGGCTTCCTGCAGACCTATGGCGAGATTGCGGTGGGAGGTGGGTTGTATGCTAATACTGCGGAATTCGAGACGGCGGCACGGCTCATCGATCTGTTCGAACTTGAGAAGGCATTGTACGAACTGCGTTACGAAATGGACAACCGGCCCGACTGGATCGATGTTCCATTAGCCGGAATTGCCGGATTGGCCGGCATCTCCGCATAAGCCGAGGGGAAACCACCATGAATAACATTGATGTTTTACTGGAACCTGTTCATGCGCTGCTGAATCAAATCGGCGCCTTCATGCCCCGCTTGGCGATCGCCTTTGGTGTGCTTGTCGTCGGCTGGCTCATCGCCAAGGCTTTCCGTTTCAGCGTCGTCAAAACGCTGCGCGCGATCAATTTCAATGTTCTGACGGAGCGTGCCGGGGTCGACGGTTTTTTGCAGCAAGGAGGGACGGAAAAGGACACCACCGAAGTGGTGGGTTTGATCGTGTATGCCGTTACGTTGCTTGCATCTCTGATTATCGCCTTCAATAGTCTCGGATTGTCGCAAGTGACCGACCTGCTGAGCAAGTTGCTGCTGTTCGTGCCGAAGGTGCTGCTCGCATTGCTGATCACGGTTTTCGGCAGCTACTTCGCGCGTTTTGTCGGTACCACCATTCAGGGCTATTGTCGCGGTGCCAACATCAGCGACGCCGATCTGCTGGGGCACATCGCGCGCTACGCCACTCTGACCTTTGTCCTGTTGCTGGCAGTCGACAATCTGGATGTCGGCGGCAAATTGATCCAGCAGACATTCCTGATCCTTCTGGGCGGCGTCGTGTTTGCAGCGGCGCTGGCATTCGGACTCGGCGGCCGCGATCATGCGGCGGCGCTCTTGAATCGATGGTTCCCGCGCGACGGTAACGACCGTGTTCCTTGAGTCCTTCAATCGGCGCGGGTTCTCTGGTAAAAATAATCCACGTCATGCCAGCAAGGGAGATGGGACGGCCACCCCTCACCCTCGGGGGAATGATCGAAGGCAGTTAGTCGGCATTATGGAGTTGCCCAAGAAACTGGACGTACCCGATGTGCCCCGCTATCAGATATAAGGTACCTCCTCAGTAGTGTCCGGTTAAATTACGAATAAACTCAGTTGGTTATCCGAAGTGATGTTTTCTGAAACTGTTGCATCGAGCCGCAATGTGCATGAAAGTTAGGTTTCTCGAAAACGGAGACCGATAAAATCTGTAATAGCGTGTAGAGCGAGGTATCAAGTTGAAGCTCCTTATTGACGATGGCGATGAGCACATAGGTCGACACGGCGCACCAGATCTGTGTTTTCATGGCATTCTCGCTGGTGCCGAGGAATTGCTTGATGCGCAGATGCTGCTTTATCCACTTGGAAAACAGCTCGACCTGCTAACGACTATGGTAAAGCGCAGCAATAGTCAGTGGTGGCAAGAGCATGTTGTTGGTGAGGAACACCAAGGTTTTGCCCGAGTCGGGATCTTTGAAGCGAACCCGTCGCAAGTGCTCGGGATAATCCTTGCCCACGTAGAAGCCGTTCATGGCAATACGCTGATCGCAGATCACACCCGTCGCTCTGTCCGTGGCAGCCGAGTAAACGCGCCGTGCATCCATGCCGCGCTTCGCTCGCGTGACGAAGAATGCACCTACCTGATGCGATTTGTACAACCGGGTGAAGTCGAAATAGCCACGATCCACGATGTAGAAAGCACCTGCCTCGACCGGCAGGAAGTCGAGCACATTGACTTCGTGCAACTTGCCATCGCTGATGTGCATGAATGCTGGAATAGACCCGCGCAAGTCCAACAGTGTGTGCATCTTTTTGGCGGGCTTGGTCGAACGAAACGGCGCCCACTCGAACAAACTCAAGCACAGCTCGATGGTCGTTGCATCGAGCGCATATACGCTGGCATCGAGATCCAAGACACCCGGCTCGTTGGCATATATCGACCTGGCGCAAGCGATCAGTCGTTGAGCCAAGGCGTAATAGATGCGCCAATCGCGAAGGTTCAATGCGTCAGCCAGCGTCGAGCGGGCCGGCGATCCCTTCAGCTCCATGTAAAACAACGTCGATGGGTTGGCGGTAAGACAGACTTCGATATCGCGCAGCGACTCCCGCCAAATCAATTGCGAGAAAGCCATGACGCGAAACAAGTCTGCGCAATTCAATGTGCGAACTCCCGCATCGCCGCCGTGGCGCTCGATGATGCGACTGAATGTCTTCCACGGCACGAATTCTATGACCTGTGCAAACAGCGTCTTGCCTATTTTCACGCTTCACCCTAGGTCGTATAAACCCGGAGTCATTGAAAATGAAGAAATCCGAATTCAAATCATGGACACCCATGACTCTATCAAAACCCTTACCTGCGCTGGCTTTACAGCCGGCAGGTATCAAATAAACCGGACACTACTGAAGGTACCTACTATGAATCTTTTCATCGGCACCGTCTGGCCAGGCTCTCCCTTCCCGCGCGGCGCCACATGGGATGGCGAGGGCGTCAACTTCGCCCTTTTCTCGGAGAATGCGGAACGTGTCGAACTCTGCCTGTATGATCCGACCGGACGGCGTGAAATGCAGCGCATCGAGGTGCGCGAACAGACCAATCTGATCTGGCACTGCTACCTGCCGGAAGCCCGTCCCGGGCTACTCTACGGCTACCGCGTGCACGGCCCCTACGATCCGGCCCACGGCCACCGCTTCAACCCCAACAAGCTGCTGATCGAGCCCTATGCGAAAGACATCGTGGGCCAGTTGCGCTGGAGCGACGCCCACTTCGGTTACCGCATCGGCCATCGCAACGAGGATCTGTCCTTCGACCGCCGCGACAATGGGCCCGGCATGCCCAAGTGCCGGGTCATCGACCCGGCCTTTACCTGGGGCGACGACAGGGCGCCGTGTGTGCCCTGGTCCGACATGGTGGTGTATGAGCTGCACGTGCGCGGCTTTACCAGAAACCATCCCGATATTCCGCAGCCCCTGCGCGGCACCTATGCCGGCTTGGCAACCGCGCCGGTGATCGACCACCTGCGGCGCCTGGGAATCACCTCGGTGGAACTGATGCCGATACACGCATTCGTCGACGATCGCCATCTGGTCGAGCGGAGCCTCTCCAACTACTGGGGCTACAACTCCATCGGTTTTTTTGCCCCCGATCATCGCTACAGTTCCAGCGGCGTGGTGGACGAGTTCAAGACCATGGTCAAGACTCTTCACTCGAATGGCATCGAGGTGATTCTCGACGTGGTTTACAACCACACCGCCGAGGGCAACCACTTGGGACCGACTCTTTCCTTTCGCGGCATCGACAACGCCTCCTATTACCGATTGGATGACGACAACCCGCGCTATTACAAGGACTACACCGGCTGTGGCAATACACTCAATCTACGACAGCCGCGCGCACTCCAGCTCATTATGGATTCGCTGCGCTATTGGGTGCTGGAGATGCATGTCGACGGCTTCCGCTTCGACCTGGCCTCCGCCCTGGCACGCGAACTGCATGAAGTGGATCGCCTCGGCGCTTTTTTCGACATCCTGCTTCAGGATCCGGTGCTGTCCCAAGTCAAGCTCATCGCCGAACCATGGGATCTCGGCGAAGGCGGCTATCAGGTCGGCAATTTTCCCGTCGGCTGGGGCGAATGGAACGACCGCTACCGCGACACCATGCGCGCCTACTGGAAAGGCGACGACGGCCTGATCGGCGATTTTGCCCGCCGCCTCACCGGTTCCAGTGATTTGTACGAGCACAACGGCCGCAAACCCTACGCCAGTGTCAATTTCATTACCGCCCACGATGGATTCACCCTGCACGATCTGGTCAGCTACAACGCCAAGCACAACGAGGCCAACGGCGAAGAGAACCGCGACGGCACTGACAACAACAATTCATGGAATTGCGGCGCCGAGGGTAAGGTGGATGACGCCGACATCATGGCCCTGCGCGCACGCCAGAAGCGCAACCTGCTGGCGACCCTGTTCTTTTCCCAGGGCGTGCCCATGCTGCTGGCCGGAGACGAAATGGGCCGCACCCAGCGTGGCAACAACAATGCCTACTGCCAGGACAACGACATCAGCTGGGTCAATTGGGAGCTATCCGCCGCCGACCGCGAGTTCCTTGCCTTCGTCCAGCGCGTCATCGCCGTCCGGCGCGAACATCCCATCTTCCGCCGCCGCAATTTCTTCCAGGGCCGCGCCATCCAGGGCTCCGACATCCGGGATGTACTCTGGCTCAAGCCCGACGGCGGCGAAATGAGCGACGAGGAATGGGCGCACGATTTCGCGCGCTGCCTGGGTGTCTATCTGGATGGCGCCGTCATGATGGAGTGCGACCGGCGCGGCAATCCAGTTCAGGACGATAGCTTTCTGCTGCTCTTCAACAGCCATCACGAGACAATTGGTTTCCGCCTCCCCGCGCCCCGCGCAGACTACGAATGGCTGAGTCTGCTCGATACGCGGATTACCGACGGACGGAAACCCGACGGCCGCTTTCAGGGCGATGACACCTATCCCCTCGAAGGCCGTTCGCTCGCCCTGTTGATACAGGTTGGCCCGCAGTGAAACGCTGCTACGTCATGCCTTTCGGCACCGCATTACTCCCCGGCGGCGGCGTGCGCTTCCGCCTCTGGGCTCCGGGCGTCGAGACGGTCGCGCTGCTGATCGATGACGGACATGCACTGCCCATGTCGCCTGCTGGCGAAAGCTGGTTCGAGCTGCGCGTGGCATCGGCGCATGCCGGCAGCCGTTACCGCTTCCGTTTGTCCGACGGGTTGCTGGTGCCCGACCCGGCGTCGCGCTTCAACCCTGAAGGCGTGCACGGTCCGTCGGAAGTCCTCGATCCCTCCGCTTTCGACTGGACCGAGGACACTTGGCACGGCCGCCCCTGGGAAGAGGCGGTGATCTACGAACTGCATGTCGGCAGTTTCTCGCCCACCGGTAATTTTGACGGCGTCATGGCGCGGCTCGACTACCTTGCCGATCTCGGCATCACTGCGCTGGAGATCATGCCGGTGGCGGATTTTCCCGGCCGACGCAACTGGGGCTATGACGGCGTGCTTCCCTTCGCGCCCAATGCTAGCTACGGGCGTCCAGAAGACTTCAAGCGTCTCGTCGCTGCCGCCCACGAGCGTGGACTGATGGTGCTACTCGACGTGGTCTACAACCACTTCGGCCCCGAGGGCAACTATCTGCATGCCTATGCGCCGACCTTCTTCAATCCGCGGCATAAAACCCCCTGGGGCGCGGCCATTAACTTCGATGGGGACAGCAACCGCACGGTGCGCGATTTCTTCATTCACAACGCGCTCTACTGGCTGGAGGAATACTGCCTCGACGGCCTGCGCCTCGATGCGATCCATGCCATTTGCGACGATAGTGTGCCGGACATCATTGAGGAACTCGCCGCCGCTGTCAGACAAGGCCCGTGCCGTGAGCGCCAGGTGCATCTGATCCTGGAAAACGACCGCAATCAGGCCCGCTATCTGGACCGCGACGCTACCGGCCGGCCGCGACTGGCCACGGCGCAGTGGAACGACGACGTGCATCATGTCCTGCACATGCTCGCCACCGGCGAGACCGACGGCTACTACGCCGACTACGCCGTCGATCCGGCGCGGCTACTGGGCCGCTGCCTAGCCGAAGGCTTCGCCTTTCAAGGCGAAGTTTCTCCCTTTCGTGACGGCCAGCGGCGCGGCGAGCGCAGCAGCCACCTGCCGCCATCTGCTTTTGTCAATTTTCTTCAAACTCACGATCAGGTGGGCAACCGCGCTTTCGGCGAACGCCTATGCCACCTTGCGCCGCCGGAGGTGCTGGAAGTCGTCACCGCCGTGCTGCTGCTGGCGCCGCAATCGCCCCTGCTGTTCATGGGAGAGGAGTTTGCGGCGAAACAACCCTTCCTGTTTTTTTGCGACTTCGGCCCTGAACTGGCCCGTGCCGTAACCGAAGGCCGGCGACGCGAATTTTCGCGCTTCGCCCGCTTTGCCGATCCTGCGACGCGCGAAAGTATCCCTGATCCCAATGCTGAGACGACGTTTGCTGCTTCGGTACTCGACTGGAATGACATCGAACGATCCCCGCACAAGGAAACAATCGAATGTCACCGTCAGCTATTGTCTCTGCGCCGGCAATGGATCGTGCCGCGCCTCGCCAGCATGGGCAATGGTGCCCCGAACGTGACGCTCTTGTCGAAACGTGCGCTAGCGGTGCGCTGGCAGCTCGGCGATGGCAGTCTTTTGTCACTCCGCGTCAATTTGGGCAAAGATGTGATCACGACAACGCCTCCGGACGGAACCCTGATTTACGCCACGCCAAATTTCGATGCCGCCTCGCTGGCCGGCGGGCAGTTGCCACCATCGACGGCAAGCTGGCATCTGCAAGCGAAATGACATCGTGACTTCTCCTGCCCAGCCGACGTTGCCTTCCGGCGCATTAGAGAAACTTGCCGAGCGTTGCGGTATTGCAACGGAATATCGTGACATCCGGGGAAAAAATCGACTGACCTCGGACCGTACCCGACGAGCACTGCTATCTGCCATGCATCTCTCCGCCGATGCCGATCCGGCGCTGCTGCTACGCGAAATGGAAGAACGCGAGTGGCGCCTACCGCTGCCACCGGTAATGGTGCTGCGAGTTGGAGAATCGCCCGCCGTGCCGCTCTCACTGCCGGCGATGCTGACCGGGCGCCCGCACCGCTGGATAGTGACGGCCGAAGATGGCGCGGTGACAGCTGTAGCGTTCTTGCCCGCCGATCTTCCCCGGGTGGCCGATCGGCGTATCGGCGGTATGGATTTCGTGCGCACGGAACTGCGCCTGCCACCATTCACGACAGCGGGCTACTATCGTCTGGAAGTCGAACAACAGGGACGTGAAGCCCAACCTCAGGCGACCATGACCCTTGTCATCGCACCGTCGGCCTGTTATCGGCCCGAAGCGCTGCGCAATGAAAACCGGGTGTGGGGGCCTACGGTGCAACTCTATGGCTTGATCTCGCAGCACAACTGGGGCATTGGCGACTTCAGCGATTTGCGCACGCTGGTGGATCTGACTGCGGATTGCGGTGGCGGCGTGGTTGGTGTCAATCCCCTGCACGCCATGTTTCCGGATAATCCGCAACACATCAGTCCCTACAGCCCGTCGAATCGCTGCTTCCTCAATTTCCTGTATCTGGATGTCGAGGCTATACCCGAATTCAGCGAATGCGAAGCGGCACGCCATCTCGTCGCTACCAATCAGTTTCAGGCACGATTGCGGCGCCTGCGCACCAACGATGAAGTCGATTATGTAGAATCAACTCGCGCCAAGCGCGCCGTGCTCACCTTGCTCTACCGCCATTTTCGCGACTGCCACCTCGCCAACGATAGTGATCGCGCAAGAAACTTTCGCCAGTTCCGTGAGCGGGGTGGCGAGATACTTGAGCATCATGTCCGCTTCGAGGCGTTACAGGAAAATTTTCACAGGCAGGATGCTTCCGTATGGGGCTGGCCGGCTTGGCCGCAGGAATACCATCATCCCGAATCGCCCGCCGTCGCTGCGTTCGCGAATGAACACGCGGAAGCCGTGGACTTTTTTGTCTGGCTGCAATGGCTGGCGGACGAGCAGCTTGGCGCCGTAGGGCGGCAGTCCTGGCAGCGCGGCCTTGGGGTAGGCTTGTATCAGGATCTGGCGCTGGGCGTGAGTCCCGGAGGCTCCGAAGCGTGGGCTTGGCAGGAAGTTTTTGCCACCGGCGCTTATGCCGGCGCGCCGCCGGATGACTTCAATCTCCTTGGCCAGAACTGGGGACTACCGCCCTTCGTGCCGCATCGGATGCGCGACGCTGCCTATGCACCTTTCATTGCCATGTTGCGCGCCAACATGCTCCATTGTGGCGCCCTGCGCATTGATCACGTCATGAGCCTGACGCGCGTGTTCTGGGTGCCTTGCGGCCAGTCGCCTGAACACGGCGCCTATGTCCGTTATCCGCTTGAGGATCTGCTTGGCATCCTTGCCCTCGAGAGCCAGCGCAATCGCTGCCTGGTGATCGGCGAGGACCTAGGTACCGTGCCGGAAGGCTTCCGGCATCGGCTGGCGCAGTCCAACGTGCTATCCTACCGCCCCTTCTTCTTTGAGCGCAACGCCGACGGCGGCTTCAAACCGCCGGCCGAATACCCGCGTCAGGCGCTGGCGGCGATCAGCACCCATGACCTGCCGACCCTGCATGGTTTCTGGCAGGGGAAAGATCTCGACACCCGCGCCAAACTGAAGTTATTTCCCTCCGAAGAACAGCGCGACAGACTGGTGGTAGAGCGTGCTCAGGACCGCGCCCGTTTGCTCATGGCGCTGGAACGCGAAGGACTGCTGCCGGACAACACCAGCATTCATCCTGTTTCTGTGCCTGAGCTGTCCCCGCCCTTGGTGACGGCCATCCATGCCTATCTGGCCAGGACGCGGTCGGAAGTGATGGTGGTCCAGCCCGACGATATCTTCGAGGTCGTCGAGCAGGCCAACCTGCCGGGCAGCGATGACAAACAACATCCCAACTGGCGGCGGCGCCTCCCCGTGGAACTGGAGGACTGGCGTCATGACGAACGGTTTGCCGCCGTGTGCGAAGTTCTGCGCCGCGAGCGCGGCAGTGCGGTGACGCCCCACGCGGAAGAATTGCCGCCCGCCCGGGCGGCCGTCATCCCGCGTGCCACCTATCGGCTCCAGTTCAACCGTGGTTTCACCTTCACCCAGGCGGCGGAGCTGGCCCCCTATCTTGCCGAACTGGGCGTCAGCCACTGTTACGCCTCACCGTATCTGAAGGCGCGTCCTGGCAGCAGTCATGGCTACGACGTTGTCGACCATGCCGCGCTCAATCCCGAAATCGGCACGACAGAGGAATATGAAGCGTTTGTCACCGCATTCAAGGCGCAGGGCCTGGGCCAGATTCTCGATGTGGTGCCCAATCACATGGGCATCATGGGCGCGGACAATCAGTGGTGGCTGGACGTGCTGGAGAACGGCCCTGCTTCCGCGTGGGGGCGCTTTTTCGACATCGACTGGGAACCACTCAACCCCGACCTCAACGGCAAGGTGCTGCTGCCCCTGCTGGGCGATCACTACGGCACCGTGCTCAACCACGGCAAACTTCGGCTGGAGTGCGATCCGGCGCACGGCGAATTCAGCCTGTTCTATTACCAACACCGGCTGCCGCTCGATCCCGCGACCTATCCGCGCATTCTCGGGCATCGCAGCGAGCGCCTGGCAACCGTCCTCGGCGATTCCCATGAGCATTACATCGAACTGCAAACCCTGATCACCGCCTTTGATCATTTGCCCGCGCGCACCGACACGATGCCGGCGCACATGGCGGAACGCCAGCGCGACAAGGAAGTGCAGAAGCGCCGCCTTGCCAGGCTGATGAGCAAATGCGCCGATGTCGCCCACCATATCGCCGACACTCTTGTCGAATTCAACGGCCGCCCCGGCGCTGCCGACAGTTTTGATCTGCTGCACGAGTTGATCAAGCTGCAGGGATATCGCCTGGCATACTGGCGCGTGGCTTCGGATGAGATCAACTACCGCCGCTTCTTCGACATCAACGACCTTGCCGCGTTACGCATGGAAGATCCAGCGGTATTCGATGCCACCCATCGTTTCATTCTCGAACTTCTATCCCAGGGAAAGATCGACGGGTTACGTATCGACCATCCGGATGGGCTTTATGATCCGGGGCAATATTTCCGGCGCCTGCAACAGGCCGCTGGCGGCAAGCCACTGGTGGCCGGCGAACCGCCGCCGCTCTACGTGGTCATCGAGAAAATACTCGCCGATCATGAACGGCTGCCCGAAGCCTGGCCGATCCACGGCGCTACGGGCTATCGTTTCGCCAACCTGGTCAACAACCTGTTCGTAAATGGTTCGGCCGAGCATCGCATGACGCGGGTGTATGAAAATTTTACCGGCGTCGCCAGCGACTTCGAAGCGCTGGCCCGCGAGGCAAAAATACTCATCATGCAGACGACATTAGCGAGCGAACTCAGCGTGCTTGCCAACCGCCTGGCGCGCATCGCTGCCGCCAGCCGCTACACCTGTGATTTCACGCTCAATGGGCTGCGCAAGGCCCTGATCGAGGTAGTGGCCCATTTCCCGGTCTATCGGACTTATATTGCGCCCGGCCGCCTGTCCGCCGACGACCGCCGCTACATCGGTTGGGCAGTGGGAATATCCAGGAAGCGCAGTCCTGACGCGGATACCGGAATTTACGATTTTCTTCAGGGCGTGCTGACCACTGATATCGCCCGCGGACACAGCGCCTCCTTTCGCGAACAGGTGCTCGCCTTCGCCATGAGGTTCCAGCAGTTTTCCTCGCCGGTCATGGCCAAGGGTGTAGAAGACACAGCCTTCTACCGCTACCATCGCCTGGTGTCGCTCAACGACGTCGGCGGCGAACCGTGCCGCTTCGGCATTTCCGTGGCGGCTTTCCATGCCGCCACACGCGCTCGCGCCGCGCGCTGGCCGCACAACCTCCTGGCTACATCCACTCACGACAGCAAGCGCTCCGAGGATGTGCGCGCCCGAATCAACGTGCTCTCGGAAATGCCGGCTGCGTGGAAGCTGATGTTGAAGCGGTGGAGCCGCTTCAATCGCGGCCGCAAACGCATGGTCGACGACATCGAAGCGCCATCGCGCAATGACGAATACCTGCTCTACCAGACCCTGATCGGCACCTGGCCACTGCTGCCGCCCGACGCAGCGGCCATGGAGGACTACCACGCACGTATCGCGGCCTACATGATCAAGGCCTTGCGCGAAGCCAAGGAGCACAGCAGCTGGCTCAATCCGAACGACGATTATGAATCCGCCATGACCGATTTCGTCCAGGCGCTGCTCGCGCCGGGTGACAATAACCTCTTCCTGGCTGATTTCGTTTCCTCGGTACAGCCCATCGCCCGTCATGGGCTCATCAACAGTCTGGCCCAGACCCTGCTCAAGATTGCCTCGCCCGGCGTGCCGGATATCTATCAGGGCTGCGAATTGTGGCAGTTCAACCTGGTCGATCCCGACAATCGCCGCAGGGTAGACTTCACGCACCGGCGCGAATTGCTGGCGCAAGTGAAGGCGCTCGTGGATGCCCCCCCGGCGCTTTGGCCGCAACGCCTGCAAGCGCTTGTCGCCGACATGGCCGACGGTCGCATCAAGCTCTATACCCTCTGGCAGGGGTTGGCCTTGCGCGCACGCTGGCCCGAGCTGTTCCGTGATGGCGATTACCTGCCGCTCACAGTACGCGGGGAACATGCCGCGCATGCCTGCGCTTTCGCTCGCCGCCTCGAAAATCAGTTTGTGATTACCCTTGTGCCACGTCTCCCGGCCGGATTAT
The DNA here is from genome assembly GCA_011620215.1 of Rugosibacter sp. Classification (GTDB taxonomy): domain Bacteria; phylum Pseudomonadota; class Gammaproteobacteria; order Burkholderiales; family Rhodocyclaceae; genus Rugosibacter. Next base: position 187 of record WOZP01000148.1, on the reverse strand, counting down.
CAAGTGACGCCAACAGTATGCCGACGGGATTGGCGATATGGGGCGACACAATATTGGAACTACCGAAAGACATGGCAGTACTCTCATGGCTCAATGTCCTCACCGGCGAGCAACATATGGCTAGCCGCCAACTCGCACTGGGCGACCTCCTGTCCTGTTTCCCCGTGGCCTTGCTTGCCTGCGAGCC
>WOZP01000145.1 GCA_011620215.1 Rugosibacter sp. | reverse complement strand
GCGCTGCATAGCGGTGTGAAACGGCCGATGACGCTCTACTGGGGCGCACGTCACCGGGCGGGTTTGTATCTGCATGAGTTGGCGCAACGTTGGGCAAACGAGCATGCACACATCCGTTATGTGCCGGTACTCTCCGAACCTGCCGCAAGCGATCAATGGACAGGCCGCACAGGGCTGGTACATCAGGCGGTGCTGGAGGATCAGCCGACGCTGGGCGCGTTTCAGGTTTACGCTTGCGGCGCACCCGCGATGGTGGAGGCCGCACAACGCGATTTCATGGCGCATGGATTACCGGCGGAGGAGTTTTTTGCTGACGCGTTTACGTTCGCCAATGCAAGCACTTGATTTTCACATTGACGCCGTATTATCCAGATACGGATTCAAACCAGCGCCGACTTTTTTGGTGACACTATTCGCCCAGATAAGCCGCCCGCACGCGCGGGTCGGCCAGCAGGTTGGCGGCGCTATCGCGCAACGTAATCGCACCGCTTTCCAGCACATAGCCGCGGTTGCATACGGTGAGCGCAAGCCGCGCGTTTTGTTCGACCAGCAATATGGTCACGCCGCTTTGCGCCACGCTGCGAATGGCGTCGAACACGGTTTGCACCATCAAGGGCGCGAGCCCCATTGAGGGTTCATCCAGCAGCAGCAACTGCGGCTTGCCCATCAGGGCGCGGCCGATGGCCAGCATCTGCTGCTCGCCACCGGAAAGCGTTCCCGCCAGTTGCCGGCGGCGTTCCGCCAGGCGCGGGAACAACGTATACATGCGCGCTTCATCTTCCTGAACCGCCGCGCGTTCATCCGGCCGATGGCGGTGATACGCGCCCATCGCCAGGTTCTCCGCCACGGTCAGGCGCGCGAACACGCCGCGCCCTTCGGGCACCAGCGCCAGCCCCTGGCTGATCAGTGTGTGCGCAGGAAAACCATTGATGCGTCGCCCCGCGTAATAAATGTCGCCATCCGCCGGAATCATGCGCGCCAGGGCTTTCAGCGTCGATGTTTTGCCTGCGCCGTTGGCGCCGATGAGGCACACCATTTCACCGGCGGACACACTGAAGGAAATGTCCTTGACGGCGGTGATGCCGCCGTAACGAACCTTGAGGTTGATGACTTCAAGAAGACGACCTTCCCCCCGTCCCCCTTCCCGTGGCAGGGGGTGACCATGCATGCTCGCTGCGCCCGAATCATTCATGGACAACGCCAAGATAAGCCTCGATCACGTGGGGATTGCGCTGCACTTCGGCGGGCACGTCATCGGCGATTTTCCGGCCATAATCGAGCACGGCGATGCGGTCGCACAGCCCCATCACCAGCTTGATGTCATGCTCGATGAGCAGCACGGTGAAACCGTCGTCGCGCAGCCGCGCAATCAGGGCGCGCAGCGCCCCGGTTTCGGTGGCGTTCATGCCGGCAGCGGGTTCATCCAGCGCCAGGAGTTGTGGCTCGGTCGCCAGCGCGCGGGCGATTTCCAGCCGCCGCTGGTCGCCATAAGACAGATTTTTTGCCAGGTCGCCAGCGCGTGCATTGATGCCGACATAGGCCAGCAGTTCATCGGCGCGGCGGCGAATCGCCGCTTCTTCCTCACGCTGCGCACGGCTGCGCAGCACCGCACCGGCAACGCCGACTTTGCTGCGCGCATGGCAGCCCACCATGACGTTTTCACGCGCGCTCATGTTGGCAAACAGGCGGATGTTCTGAAAGGTGCGCGCAATCCCGGCTTGCGCCACGCGGTACGGCTCGCCGAGTGGCAGCGGCGCACCGGCGAAAATCACTTCGCCCTCGTCACGCGGATAAAGGCCGGTCAGCACATTGAAAAACGTGGTCTTGCCCGCGCCATTCGGCCCGATCAGGCCATAGATTTCGCCGCGCCGTATGGTCAGCGAGACATCTTGCAGCGCGCGCACGCCGCCAAAGCGCTTGCCGATATTGCGTGCTTCAAGCAATGGCAGTGGAAGCGGCAAGGCCGTCATCGGGCGTTGAATTCCTGACGATGGCGCGGGTCAGGCCACAAGCCGGACGGGCGATAGAGCATGACGGCGACGAGTGCTATGCCAAACAGCAGCATGCGCAGGTTTTCCGGATCCATCAGCACCTGGCCGAAAACTGCCTGCTGCACGGGCCCCGCGCCGTGGCGGAAGGCTTCGGGCAAGACCGTCAACACCAGCGCGCCGAGAATGACGCCGGGAATATGCCCCATGCCGCCGAGCACCACCATGCACAGCACCATGATCGATTCCATCAGGCTGAAACTTTCCGGCGAGACGAATTCCTGAAAGCTGGCGAACAAGCCGCCCGCCAGGCCACCGAAACTGGCGCCCATGGCGAAGGCCAGCAGCTTGACGTTGCGCGTATTGATGCCGCACGCCTTGGCCGCCATTTCATCTTCGCGGATCGCCGCCCAGGCGCGGCCGATGCGCGAATCCTGCAGACGCAATCCGGCCAGCATGACAAGCAAGGCCAGCGCCAGGAAAAAATAGTAGGTGAGCACCAGCGCGGGAACCGTCACGCCAAAAATCTCCAGCGGTTGCGACAAGGCATGGCCGCCGATCTGAATGGGATCGATGCTGGCGATACCCTTGGGGCCGTTGGTGATATTCACCGGCGCATTCAGGTTGTTCATGAAAATGCGCACGATTTCGCCAAAGCCGAGCGTCACGATGGCCAGATAATCGCCACGCAAACGCAAGGTCGGCGCGCCCAGCACCACACCAAAGCCGCACGCGGCCAGCGCACCCACCGGCAGGATGGCCCACACCGGCCAGTGCAGGCCGAACTGCGGCGAAGCGAGCAGCGCATACACATACGCGCCAACGGCGTAGAACGCGATGTAGCCCAGATCAAGCAAACCCGCAAAGCCGACCACGATGTTGAGCCCCAAGGCCAGCATCACATACAGCAGCGCAAAATCGAGCACCCGCAGCCAGGTGTTGCCAAGGCCTGCGCCCACCATGAAAGGCAGCCCGGCGAGCGCAATGACAGCCAGCGCGAGCTGCACCTTGCGCGGCATGCGCGTGAACAACATGCCCGCGTTCATGCCCGCTCCGCCACCCGCTCGCCCAGCAGTCCGGCCGGGCGCAGCACCAGCACGCCGATCAGCACGAAGAAGGCAAATACATCCTGATACTGGCTGCCCAGCACGCCACCCGTCAAATCGCCTATGTAGCCCGCGCCCAGCGCTTCGATCACGCCCAGCAACAGGCCGCCAACCACCGCACCTGCCAGATTGCCGATGCCGCCCAGCACGGCGGCAGTAAAGGCTTTCAGGCCGAGCATGAAGCCCATGTTGTAATGCGCAATGCCGTAATTGGACGCCACCAGCATGCCGGCCAGGGCGGCCAGCGCCGCGCCAATCATGAAGGCCAGCACGATGATGCGGTTGGCATCGACGCCCATCAGCGCGGCAATGCCCGGATTCTCTGCCGTGGCGCGCATGGCACGGCCCAGCCGCGTGCGATTCACCAACACCAGCAGTGCCGCCATGGCCAGCCCGGCAACGCCGATGATGACGATCTGGATCACGGTGAGCTGCACGCCGCCCAGCGCAAAAGCCGTCTCTGGCAAGAGTTGCGGCATCGCATGGTAGCTGCGCCCCCAGAGCATCATCGCCAGTTGTTGCAGGATGATGGAAACGCCAATCGCGGTAATCAGCGGCGCCAGGCGCGGCGCGTTGCGCAAAGGGCGATAAGCGATGCGCTCGATGATGACACTTAAGACCATGCACACCAGCGCGGCAAGCAGAAAAGCCAGCATGAATACCAGGTAAGGCGGTAGCGCGGCGGCGAGCAGAAACTTGCTGGCGGCCAGGGCGGTGAGCGCGCCCACCATCACCACCTCGCCATGCGCAAAATTGATCAGGCCGAGAATGCCATAAACGAGGGTATAGCCGAGCGCGACCAGTGCGTAAATGCTGCCCAGCGTGAGGCCATTGGCCACTTGTTGAAGAAAAATATCCACGCCGCGAATAATACGATAAGGCGGTGGACAAAGGA
>WOZP01000074.1 GCA_011620215.1 Rugosibacter sp. | reverse complement strand
GGGTGCCTAGAATAGTGGCCTACGCGGCACACCGCACCTGCCTTGTGCCGTATCACCAGCGCCGACTTTTAACTTGCGGATGTTTCATAAGCCCTATGAATTTATATCAAGCGATGATCGAGCAAACCGCCGATGCCTTTATTTTTTCCGACTCTGAAGGACGCATCCAGTTATGGAACCATGGCGCCGAGCTTATTTTCGGTTTTTCGGCCAAGGACGCCATCGGCCAGTCGCTGGACATCATCATCCCCGAACACCTGCGCCAAGCACATTGGACCGGCTTTCATAAAGCGGTAGCCGCCGGCCGGATGTCCTTGGGCGACCAGGTAATGACCACGCGCTTCCTGCATAAAGATGGCAACAAAGGCTATGTCGACATGCGCTTTAGCCTGATCAAGAACGACACCGATCAACTTATGGGCGTGCTGGCCACCGCCCGCGACAGCACCGCCCGCTATCTGGCTGAGCGCACACTGCGCGCACGCACGCAAAGATTCCACCGGCCGATGAAAGCAAACCTGCGCCAGCAGCAACGAATAAATAACAACGCCATCATGAGCAAACCCTTCCCAGGATTTTCAACCCCCGCTGTAGGGCCGGAGTCCCCTCTGGAAATGCTGGCCGCCTGTCACGAACGAATTCGCCATCAATGCGCCACCTTGCTGCGCCTGCCACCGCATTTAGCCACCCACGGCGCGGATGAGAAAGCCCGTGCAGCCGCCGCACAAGTGATGCGCTATTTCGACACCTCCGGCAAACAGCACCATCAAGATGAAGAAGAAGACCTTTTCCCGGCGCTTATCGAATCCATGGCCGGTTCGGACGCCGTTTGCCTGCATGAACTCACCGAGTCATTGCAAACCGACCACCACGCTCTGGAAACGGGCTGGCTTGCGCTGCGCGATGGGTTGATGAAAATCGTCAATGGAGGCAATGCACTCATCTCAGCCAGTGATGTTGAAACCTGGGTTGCCCACTATGAACAGCATATTCAGCGTGAGGAAGACGTACTACTCCCGATGGCCGCTCGTCTGTTAAGCGAAGCCGCGCTCGAACACATCGGCCGTGCCATGTGCGCTCGACGCGGGCTGACGTTCCTCCAAAAATGACCCCTATCCACGTCGAGATGCAATCAATCTGTTGGGCAGTATTACATGCTTTGAATGGATGATTGTCGACCGCAGGAGACGGTCAGTGATGATCAAAAGCAGGGTCGGCAAACGTCTGCTTACTGATTCCGTGAATGCGTACTCCCGACCCGCTGCCGCCATTCAGCTCTACTGAAAGCAGCCATTCCACGTTCGAGTTAGCCATCGCGGCCACTTCGATGCCTTTAGCTTTCTAAAGACGCCAATAAATGTCTCACTTTTCGTTCCTTAGCAATTTGATTGATATTGCATACTATTAGTAGATGGTTTCTATTATTTAATTCTCAAATGACGCACAGATAGGGATGCCGGTCTCTGGTCAGTGATTGAAGCTCAAGGAGCAGGCAATTCATTCCGATAGAGTCTCTTCCAAGAATATCCATGATCGCCTAAACACCGATATCGTGATGATCACGTCAATGGCGGCGGCGATCACGGTCAGCAGTGTGGCCATTCTGGCCCTCGTGTTTGGGCCTTTGCCCGGGGTCACGCCTGAGGTGTGGACTTTGCGGATGATTGTTTCGGTATCGTTTTCTCTCTTGTCACTGGCGAGCTTCGTCATGGCACGGCGCGGGCAGGTTCGTCTTGCGGCAGGCCTGTGGAGTGCTGCCGTGTTCGCGTCGCTCATGGTGCTGCCAATTTCATTGCAACTCGGCGTCGCCTCCCCCGGCCTGTCCTTACTCGCCGGCCTGATCATGTTCGCCGGATTCGTGATCCGTCCCACCGCTGCCCTGGCGATCGCGACACTAAGCATCGGCGCCGTTCTCGGACTCCTCGGGGCACAGACCACAGGGACGTTATCCGGCCCCACGCCAGCGACGCCGTCGCCGATTGTGATGGCTGGCGGCAATATCATCCTTTTCGCGATCATGGGCTGGCTAACCATGCGCTATGCGAAGTTGTTCGGGAACACAATTGCTACGCTTGAGGAGACCAAACAGCGACTGGAGGCGATTATTCAAACTTCACCGCTAGCCATTTGCACGCACGACATGAACAATACTGTAGTCACATGGAATCCAGCTGCTGAGCGAATGTTTGGTTGGACAGAGGCGGGGGCCATAGGGCACCCGATGCTAACCATGTCCCCAGAAAAATCTAAGGGCGCTGAGAATCCAACTACTATGGCGCGAAATGGAGATTCAATTGATCAAGTTGAATTGGTATCTCAACGGCGCGATGGGTCGTTCATTAATATCAGCTTGTCCGTTGCACCGCTGAAGGATGCAGCAGAAAAGCAGTATGGCTACTTGTCGATTATGGCCGACATCACTGAGCGAAAAGCCGCTGAGAAGCAGATTGAATTCCTTGCCTATCATGACAGCTTAACCGGCTTACCCAATCGTCTGCTACTTCAGGATCGGTTTGGGCAGGCCAAGGCTCACGCGGTTCGTGCCGGCACCAAGGTGGCACTGCTGTTGATGGACTTGGACAACTTCAAGAGCATCAATGACACCCTGGGCCACGATGCTGGAGATGCACTGCTTAAGCAGGTTGTCACTCGCCTGGGAGAATGTGTACGCCAGACGGACATCGTTAGTCGCCAAGGTGGTGACGAGTTTCTCATCATTCTGCCCGGACTGGATCATGCTGACGATACAGTGCCCGTTCTGGTCAAGATCGTGGATCGGCTACAGGATCCATTTCATACGGTGGAGCATGAGATTTCGACTTCTGTATCGATTGGGATATCTATTTTTCCTGAAGACGGTACCAACTTCGAGACTCTGCTCAAGAAAGCCGATATGGCGATGTACCAAGCCAAAAATTCAGGGCGTAATGGTTATCGCTTCTTTGACGAGACCACCAATGTGGAGGCAGAAGAACGCCTCATTATTCGTAACGATCTGCGCCGCGCCTTGGACAGGAACGAGTTTGTGTTGTATTACCAACCCCAGCATGATCTGACCAGCGGTGCAGTCGTTGGTGCCGAAGCCCTAATTCGCTGGAACCACCCCGAGCGGGGCATGATAGCGCCGGGCCGCTTTATCCCCGTGGCAGAGGAAAGTGGCCTTATTGTGCCTATCGGTGAATGGGTATTACGCGAGGCTTGTAATCAGGCTATGGCATGGAAACGTGCTGGTCTGCCTGATTTGTCTATCGCTGTAAACCTCTCGGCAGTACAGTTCAAGCGTGGCAATGTAGAGGCATGCGTGCTTCAAGTATTGGATGAAACAGGTTTTGACCCAGTGTTGCTAGAGTTGGAGCTAACGGAATCAATCCTGATTCAGGATGTGGAGAGCGTCCTGGCCAGTGTCAAGCGCTTGAAGCTATTGGGTGTGAAGCTATCGATCGACGATTTCGGAACCGGCTACTCAAGCTTATCTTACCTCAAGCGCTTTGATGTCGACAAGCTCAAGATCGATCAGTCCTTTGTGCAGAACCTGGCCACCGATCCTGATGACGCAGCGATCGTTCGCGCCATCATCCAGATGGCCCACGCCCTAAACTTAAAGACAATTGCCGAAGGGGTCGAGACGGCGGAAATGGTGCAGCAATTGCGTATCTTCAAGTGTGATGAAGTACAAGGATATTATTATGCTCGCCCCATGTCGGCTGATGAGTTTGAGCGCTACGCAAAGTCGTTGATTTTGGAAAGTCAATGTCGGCAAGTATCATAAACGCGCAGGCATGGCGCGGAACTCACTACTATTTGTTTCCTTTGCAACACTCCTTCTGCTTACGCAGTTTCTAGTGTGCTGCATCCACCGGTTGAATCCAGGTCGATAGGTGACATACCACGCTCGCCATCTCACCAGCGCCGACTTTTTGTCAGGTGCGTTATTTTGCGGACTCCATAATCTGCTCGCGCAGACTATCCACGACGGCTGGCTCGCCGCGCAC
>WOZP01000057.1:10639-19811 GCA_011620215.1 Rugosibacter sp. | reverse complement strand
TTTCATGCAGGGTTTAACAAGGTTGGTAAGCTTGATTTTTTAGGGGGTAAATGATGCTGAGAATTGATATGGGTTTTCGCAGTTTGATGGGGGGCGCTCGCTATTTCTTGATGGCCGTAGCAGCGATGCTGCTGGTGGGTTGCGCGACAAATAAAGAATTTGCGCCTGCACCCGTAACTGCTGCTACCAGCGATTACAACTATCACATTGGCCCGGGCGATACCGTCAATATCGTGGTTTGGCGTAATCCTGAGTTATCCATGTCTGTGCCTGTTCGCCCAGACGGCAAACTTGCTGCGCCGCTGATTGAAGATTTGCCTGCGTTGGGTAAAGACCCTACCACCTTGGCGCGTGATATTGAGAAGGCGCTGGGAAAGTTTATTCGTGATCCCGTGGTTACGGTCATTGTTACCCAGTTTGTGGGGCCTTACAGCGAGCAGATTCGCGTTGTTGGCGAAGCCGCCAAGCCGCAAGTGCTGTCTTACAAGCAAAAAATGACGTTGCTCGATGTCATGATTGCCGTGGGTGGTGTAACGGATTTTGCTGATGGCAATGGGGCAACGATTCTGCGCCTAGCCGAAGGCAACAAGCAATATAGCGTGCGCATCAAGGATCTCATCAAGCGGGGCGATGTATCGGCGAACGTTGAGATGAAGCCGGGCGATATTTTGATAATTCCGCGCAGCTGGTTTTGATCGGTATAAAGGGTTTCGTTAATGGATGAGGTTGTCCGGCAGATACGTATTGTATTACGTGGTATGTGGTCGCATCGCTGGCTTGGCGTTGCGGTTGCTTGGGTTGTGGGGCTGGTTGCGGGCGTGGCAATTTTTGTTACCCCGGATCAATACGAGGCCTCGGCACGAATCTATGTTGACACCGATTCTGTTCTTAAGCCCTTGTTATCCGGCTTGGTTGTACAGGGAAATACAGAGCAGAAAATTGCAATCTTGAGTCGAACGCTTATCAGTCGTCCAAATGTGGAAAAGCTGATTCGCATGGCTGACTTGGACTTGGGTCTGAAGTCGCTAAAAGACAAGGAATCGCTGATTGATCACGTGATCGGCACATTGAAGATTAAAAGCGTCGGGCGCGACAATCTTTATCTGATTGAATATCGCGATCCTGTTCCTGATACAGCCCGCAAAGTAGTTAGTTCGCTGACGACTATTTTTGTTGAGTCCGGACTGGGGGGGAACCGGAGTGATTCGGATTCGGCGCGCAAGTTTATTGATGAGCAAATTAGTGTTTATCAGAAAAAGCTTGAAGTAGCGGAAGGCCTTCTGAAAAAATTCAAGCTTGATCATATTGAAGCGCAGCTTGATAGTGAAAAAGATGGCGGTGGACGCTTGGGTGATTTGAGTAATCAGCTCAGTCAGGCTCGCCTTGAGTTGCGCGAGGCTGAAAATGCCCGTAATTCATTACGCCAGCAGATTGTTGGCACAGGTGGTAGCGGGGGTGATTCAGGAATTATTTCCGTGCCTGAAATTGATAGCCGTATTGATGCCATGAAGCAAAATTTGGACATGCTCTTGCAGAAGTTTACGGAAGACTATCCCGATGTTCGTGGTGCGCGGCGCGTCATCAAGGACCTTGAGGAACAAAAGAAGCGCGAGATTGAATCACGTCGTAAGCAGGCCGCTAATAATGTGTCCTCTTTAACCAATAGTGATTCGGTTTCCCCCCAGCTTAAGGCGGCGCTTGTTGCGGCCGAGTCGCAGATTGCATCCCTTCGCGCCCGTGTCGCTGAATATGAGGCGCGTTACGCGCGCGCCGTTGGAGAGGCCAAACGCTTGCCTGAAGTGGAGGCTGAGTATGCTCAGCTTAATCGCGACTACGGCATTATTAAAAAGAATTATGACGACCTTGTTCAGCGTCGTGAATCTGCTTCTATATCCGAGGGCATGTCTTCAGTTTCCAGTGTTGCCGAATTTCGGTTAATTGATCCACCACGTGTGTCATCTCAGCCTGTTGCGCCGAATCGGACGGTTTTGCTGCCTTTGGCTTTGCTTGCGTCGCTTGCCGCAGGATTTGTTGCCTGTTTTATTGCGAATCAAGTGCGACCGACATTCTCGGATGCACGGACGTTACGCGAGCTAACCGGCCTGCCCCTTCTAGGGGCGGTTTCCCGCTGGAATACGCTGGCAGACAAGCTGCGTGAGCGCAGAGACAGGGTGAGGTTTATAGGTGGGGTCAGCTCTCTTGCCGCCGCATACGTTGTAGCTATTTTCGTATCATTCATTCTGGTTTCGCGGGCGACGTGAAAAATATGGATATTATCGAACAAGCCGCTAAACGCCTTGCTGAGCTTCGTCAGTCAGGCATTGACGTTCCAGGTAACTCCGCAGTGGATCTCCCCGAGGCAACTGCGATTGCTTCAGAGCAAGCCGGGGCGCGGTTCGTTGAGAAGAGCGTGCCGCCGCCAGTTTTAAGCGATGAACCAGCGGCGCGAGTGCCTACATTTGGATCTTCTCGCCACACGGACTTTGACATGGTGGCATTGGCTAGCCGTGGCATTGTCACGCCAGAAACAGCACGTTCTCAACTTGGATCTGAATTGCGGGTACTTAAACGGCCTCTATTGCAAAATGTGTTGGGCAAAGGTGCGGCACGTGTCAAAAATGCCAACTTGATCATGATTACGAGTGCCGTGCCAGGTGAAGGCAAATCGTATCTTGCCGCGAATTTGGCGATGAGTCTTGCGATGGAGCTGGATCATACGGTGCTGCTCGTTGATGCGGATGTTGAGCGACCGTCCTTGCCTAGAATGCTAGGCTTTGAGGATGGAAAAGGGTTATTGGATGTTTTGCTGGATGCTCAGCTAGATCTGAGTCAAGTTATTCTGCGAACAAATGTCGAAAAACTTTCTATCGTGCCCGCAGGGACCCATCACCCGCGCGCAACCGAGCTGTTAGCCAGTGCGGCGATGAACAAACTGCTCGCTGAGATGGCACAGCGCTACCCTGATCGTATTATTATTTTCGATTCCCCGCCGCTGTTGGTAACCACCGAAGCACGGGTGTTGGCCGGGCATATGGGACAAGTGATTCTTGTGGTCAAAGCGGATAGTACAAGTCACGCGGAGGTCAGGCATGCGGTTGCGGCTTTGGAGATTTGTCCTGTGAAAATGGTCGTGCTAAACCAAACGACTGGTCATTTTGATGGCCATGGCTATGGATACGGCTATGGGTATGGTTACGGGGCAAAGGCAGGCGATCAACCCCAGGATAATGACTACCGTGGGTAGATTATTTTTGTGATCGCAATGATTAAAAATCGGTTCAATGCATGCGTAAACCGCAGGCAGAGCAGCGTATCCGTTGCTGGCGTGCGTATCGCGCTGGGGCTGGGGTTGGCAATTTGCGGAATAAATAATGGCGTGGCCCAAGTGGATTTGGCAGCGAGTGATGACGCTCCTGGCTTAATGGTTTCGGGGATTCCAGCTTGGCGAATCGTACCTTCCATCTCAACCGATCTTACCTATACAGATAACGTAAGGCTGGTAAGTTCGGGTAAGCAAAGTGATCTGGTGACACGCTTGGGCCCAGGTATTCGGGTCGAGGGGCGAGGCGGGCATGTCACGGGTAGTTTTGATTTTCGTTGGCAACAATATGCTTATCTTAATGATAGCCAGCGCAATAATCAGCAAAAGTTACTTAATGCAAACGGCAAACTCGAACTGATTGATCAATGGTTGTTTATTGATGGTCGAGGCTCAATATCGCAGCAGCCTATATCCGTTTTTGGCACCCAGAATGTGAACAATGATCTGGCTAATGCCAATCGTACTGAAACTTCCACTTACCAGTGGTCGCCCTATATTCAGGGGCGGTTGTGGAGTGCGGTTGATTACACGTTACGGTATACCGGGTCGCGAACAAAATCGGCTCAGGGGGAATTGTCTGCCGGATCAGGGAACAATTCACGCGCATGGAGTGGACGACTGGCAGGCGATACCACATTGTCAAGCCTGAGCTGGTCCATTGATTTGCAGCGCCAGCAACAAGATCGCAGTACAGCAAGGAATACTGAATCAAAACGAATAGCCGGTTCTCTGCAGTATCGTATTGACCCCCAGGTGCGCCTGAATGCCACACTGGGACGTGAATCAGATAACTTTGGCAGTACGCAATCCCAATCACGCATGGTGCCAGGGTTCGGTGTCGAATGGGCACCCACTGAGCGTACAAATATTACCTTGAATAAAGAAAAGCGTTCTTTTGGTGACAGTTACAAGGCGGACTTCAAACATCGGACAGCGCTGACGGCATGGCATCTTTCACAAAGTAAAAACATAAATACGCCCAGCGACCAGCTATTAAATACCGGTCTAAACTCAGCTTTTGATCTGCTTAACTTGCAGCTTGCCTCAACAATTCCGGATCCCATGACCCGTGCTCAGCAAGCCAATTTATTACTTCAGCAATCAGGGATTTCTCCGAACGCGCAAGCGTTTGGCACACTGGTTACCTCGAGAATTTATATATCGCGCCGCCGGGAAGCATCGTTTATTTTGACAGGGGCTACCAATATCGTCACGCTATCTGCAAATCGCAGTGATAACCAGTCTCTCGGAACCGGTGGCGTGATTGCCGACGATTTTTCGCTCAGCCCTGATATTCAGCAAACAGGTTTTACCGCAAGCTGGGCGCACAAACTTACCCCTGATACGGCAATTACCCTGAATGGTCTTCGCTCACGTAACACCGGGTCTACCGCTAATCTTGAGACACGATTAAATTCTTTGTCATTGTTGTTGACGACAAAACTCGGGGTGCAAACCTCAGCGACGGTGGGTTTGCGTCGGACACATTCGAGCGCGGATAGTGCAACGGCCAACAGTTACGATGAGCAGGCGTTAACCGGTTCATTGTTAGTTACGTTCTAGTTAAGCATGTATGAGGCAAAAGCATGTATGAGGCTTACTACGGGTTAACGGCTAAGCCTTTTCAGCTTAACCCGGATCCTTCGTTTTACTTTGATAGCACTCAGCACCGACGCGCCAGAGCTTATCTGGAGTATGGGGTTCATCAAAATGAGGGGTTCATTGTTGTCACCGGAGAGATTGGTGCCGGCAAGACAACCATCGTACGCGGCTTACTTGAAGCGCTGGATAAAGAGAAGGTGATTGCCGCGCAACTGGTCAGCACTCAGCTCGATGCGGACGATATGCTGAGAATGGTTGCTGCCGCCTTTGGTGTCCATAGCAAGAGCGGGACAAAAGCAGATCTGTTGCTGTCACTTGAAGCTTTTTTGGTTGATATAGCGCGGCAGGGCAAGCGCTGCCTGTTGATTGTTGACGAAGCGCAAAACTTGACGCCACGCGCCGTTGAAGAGCTTCGCATGCTGTCGAACTTTCAATTCGAATCGCACGCCTTATTGCAGAGTTTTCTTGTGGGGCAGCCCGAGTTTCGGATGATCCTGCTTAGCCCGCAGATGGAACAGCTGCGCCAGCGAGTCATTGCTGCCTGCCATATTGGGCCACTGAGCGCCATCGAAACCCAGGAATATATTCAACATCGCATTAAATGCGCCGGATCAACAGGTGATCCGCAATTTGAAGATGCCGCTTATGCAGCGATTCACCGGGCGAGTGCAGGCATACCTCGGCGCATCAATGGAATCTGCGATCGACTTTTGCTGGCAGGATTTCTTGCAGATAAAAAAATATTCAGTAAAGAAGATGTTGATGATGTTGCTTCTGAAATTAACGATAGCGCCTTTATGCCCGGTGTTGCCGGAGTGACGGATGCGCCTAATCCGTCAAATACAGCTGCATTAAGCGCTCCCAGTGCTTTTGCTGATGATTTTTCTGCGATTGATTTTGGCGAGTTGACGCTTGATGCTTCTGTGGCGGCGGAAACAGATCGTTTGCTTAACGATATGAGCAAGCGCCGGGTAGTTGATCGATTAGTCAGGATAGAGCGGAGTTTGCTGCGTCTGGAACAAAGTAATTCGCTGATTCTGCGCACATTGCAAAAACTGATTGAGAGAATCAGGCCAAGTAGCGATAAAAATACCGTAAAACAATGATTACCAATGCGCTGACTATTGATGTTGAAGATTATTTTCAGGTCTCGGCGTTTGCTGCCCATATTGATCGCGCTGACTGGGAACAGTGCGAGTGTCGCGTGGCGCGTAACATTGACCGTATTCTGAGCATGCTCGATGAACGGGGTGTTAAAGCCACATTCTTTACCCTGGGCTGGATTGCCGAGCGATATCCACAGATAGTCCATGCCATTGTGGCAGGTGGACATGAGCTGGCCAGCCACGGTTACGGACACCAGCGAGTGAGCGACCTTGACGCCGAGGATTTTTTGGCAGATATCACCCGTGCTAAAAATATTCTGGAAGATATTTCTGGCACACCAGTGATTGGCTACCGAGCGCCCAGTTTTTCGATCGGCGCAAGCAACCGTGACTGGGCTTTTGAGTGTCTGGCGCAAGCCGGATATCGCTATAGTTCAAGTGTTTACCCGGTCAAGCATGATCACTATGGCATGCCGGATGCCCCGCGATTCGCTCACGAGGCCCATCCTTTATTGATTGAAGTTCCCCCCACCACCGTGCGGGCGTTTGACCGCAATTGGCCGGCCAGTGGGGGGGGGTATTTCAGGTTGATGCCCTATGCGCTATCTCGTCGGCTAATTGCGCGCGTCAATAAAACGGATGGCCAAGCGGCCGTATTTTATTTTCATCCATGGGAACTGGATAAAGAGCAACCGCGCATTCCGGGGCTTGGTGTCAAGACGCGATTTCGCCATTACGTGAATATTCACCGCATGGAAAGCCGGCTCAAATGTCTTTTGAAAGATTTTCAATGGGGTCGCATGGATCATATATTTCTTTCCGCATGACACAAATCAATAGCCGAGCATCGGACATCACGCTAGCCCCGAATCATCTGCAGGTAAAGTACCTGGAGAATGGTGCTGAGATCATCAGCCAGTGGGAATCCTACGTTGCCAAGGCCCCCGGGGCGACATTTTTTCATCGTGCCGGTTGGCAAGCCATTTTGCGCAAGGTGTTTGGTCATCGCACATTTTTTCTTTACGCCGAGCGTCATGGTGTCATTGAAGGGGTGCTACCGCTGGCGCAGATTAAAAGCCTGTTATTCGGCAATTCCTTGATAGCGCTGCCATTTGCTGTGTATGGAGGTGTTGTTGCCGATACCACTGAGGCGGCTGCTGCCCTTGAGGCCGAGGCCGAACGGCTGGCACAAGAACTCGGTGTTGCCCATCTGGAATATCGCAACGTGCAGCCACGCCACCCTGAATGGCCTACGCAGGATTTATATGTCACCTTTCGCAAGGAAATCACGGCGGACGATGAAGCCAACATGCTGGCGATTCCGCGCAAGCAGCGGGCAATGGTTCGCAAAGGAATCAATAACAAGTTACGTGCTGAATTCGATACGACGGCAGACCGTTTTTTTGCCTTGTTTGCGGATAACGTGCATCGGCATGGTACGCCCGCCATGCCCAAGCGCTATTTCGAGGCTTTGTTGCGCGAGTTTGGCAAAGACTGCGAAATCCTCACCGTCGTCGATCCGGCGGGCGCGCCGCTGAGCAGTGTTTTGAGCTTCTATTTCCGTGACGAGATTTTGCCGTATTACGCAGGGGATGCCGAGCGCGCCCGCGACTTTGCCGCGAATGATTTCAAATATTGGGCGCTGATGTGCCACGCAGCGCAACGTGGCATCAAGGTGTTTGACTACGGGCGCAGCAAAGTTGGTACGGGGCCGTATTCGTTCAAGAAAAACTGGGGGTTTGAGCCGCAACCCTTGCACTATGAATATCGTCTCTACAAGCGAGATGGTATTCCGCAAAATAACCCGAATAATCCAAAATATAAAATGATGATTGAGGCTTGGCGGCGAATGCCACTGTCCTTGGCCAATTTTCTTGGCCCCTTCATCGTGCGCAATCTCGGTTGACGCGGCATGGCCAAGTTGCTCTATCTTGTGCATCGTTTGCCTTATCCGCCTAACAAAGGCGATAAGGTGCGCTCTTACAACCTGCTGAAGCACTTGGCGCAACGTCACCAAATCTACCTCGGCACCTTCATCGACGATCCTGCAGATGCCGCCTATCTGGATACCGTGCGTGCTTTGTGCGCGGACATGTATGTTGCCCGCTTGTCACCCAGGTTAGCCAGGCTGCGCAGTCTGTCAGGCTTGCTCAGTGGTGAAGCACTCTCGTTGCCGTACTACCGGAACCGTGGCTTGCGTGACTGGATTTTGGCTACTCGTGCGCGCGAACCAATTGATGGTGCGGTGATATTTTCATCCGTCATGGCGGACTACATTCCGGATATGGATCAGTTACCCACGCTGGTCGATTTTGTTGATATGGATTCCGCCAAGTGGATGCAATACGCTACCACCCACCGCTGGCCCTTATCCTGGATTTATCAGCGTGAGGGCCGACAGCTACTGCGCTTTGAGCGCGATGTTGCGCGCCGTGCGCGCCGCTCCTTTTTTGTGACCGAGGCTGAAGTTGCGCTCTTTCAGCAAGCGGCACCCGAATGCGCAGATCGTGTCGAAGCGATGTGCAATGGAGTGGATGCCGATTTTTTTTCACCGGATCATGCGCTTGCTTCGCCTTATGCAGCAGGCGAAATACCTATCGTCTTTACCGGTGCGATGGATTACTGGCCGAATGTCGATGCCGCCATTTGGTTTGCCGCAGCGGTATTGCCTGCGCTTCGCCGACACCATCCGTCGCTGCGTCTTTATGTCGTCGGGCGCAGCCCGGATGCGGCGGTTCAAGCGTTGGCGGCAGATGCTGCCGCAGGCATTACGGTCACTGGTACGGTTGACGATGTGCGGCCTTACATCAGGCATGCCGCCGTGATTGTGGCACCGCTACGCATCGCACGAGGCATTCAAAACAAAGTGCTGGAGGCCATGGCGATGGCCAAAGCCGTTGTTGCCTCAACCACTTGTGCTGAACCCATCAATGCCGAGTCGGGCACAGAGCTTTTGTGTGCTGCAACAGCCGAAGACTATATTGCGCACATTAACGCTTTGCTGGCGGCGCCTGCCACGGCGCAGCGTATTGGTGCAGCAGCGCGTGAGTGTGTTTTATCTCGCTATAGCTGGCATGCGCATTTATCGCAGATTGATCGTCATATCGAGGAACCTGCCTTATGAACGCCGTCTCACCAGCGC
>WOZP01000057.1:0-10539 GCA_011620215.1 Rugosibacter sp. | reverse complement strand
ACTTTTCAATGGCGTGCCGCCACGCTCGCTGTCATGGTGACGGTGGCCGTGATTATCGCTATTTATCGGGAAACTGCTTTGGGGATGGTCGCGATCTGGTGGCGATCTGAAACCTTTACGCACGCTTTTCTGGTTGCCCCTATCAGCCTGTGGCTCATTTGGGAAAAGCGTAAAGTGCTGGCACGGTTTGAGCCGCAACCTTCTTTATGGCTTGCCCTGCCGCTGCTGGCTTTGGCCTTTGCCTGGTTGCTTGGCGAGTTGGCAGCGGTCAATGCGGTGACGCAACTGGCATTCACTGCCATGCTGATTCTCGCGGTGCCCTTGGTCATTGGCATCCCCGCCGCGCGGCAGATACTCTTTCCCTTGTGCTTCCTGTTTTTTGCCGTGCCGATCGGTGAATTTGTCATGCCCAAGTTCATGGAGTGGACAGCGACCATGACCGTGCTGGGTTTGCGCGCGTCTGGTGTACCCGTCTTTCAGGAAGGGCTGCAATTTGTCATTCCCTCCGGCCGCTGGTCGGTGGTTGAAGCCTGTAGTGGTGTGCGTTATTTGATCGCCTCGCTCACGGTCGGCACGCTCTTCGCCTATCTCAACTATCGCTCGCTCAAGCGTCGGCTGATCTTCGTGGCTGTTTCCATTATCGTCCCGATTATTGCCAACTGGATTCGTGCCTACATCATTGTCATGCTTGGCCATTTTTCCGGTAACGAACTGGCCGTTGGTGCGGATCACCTGATTTATGGCTGGGTTTTCTTTGGCATTGTCATACTGGTCATGTTTGCCATCGGCATACGCTGGCGCGAAGATGATGACGCCACAGACCAGATGGCTGAAACGGCGGCTGCATCGGCTGCCGCCAAGCGTAACAGCCATGGCACCCGGCAGGGTTTTGTCATGGCCGCGCTGCTTGCGCTGAGCATTGCGCTGTTGCCCTCTGTATCGCTCAAGGTGCTGGACGCGCAAAATAGCGGGGCAGCGCCCATTCTTTCTGTCCAGGCTTTGGCGACGGGCGGTTGGACTCAGGATGCACAAGCACTCAGCACCTGGCAGCCCGCATTTGCCAATCCTTCAACCACTGAAATCGCCTCTTTTAGTCAGGGCGCTCGACATGTCGGTGTGCATATTGCCTACTACCGGCATCAAGGCTATGACCGCAAGCTCATCAGTTCAGAAAATGTGCTGGTAAAAAGCGGTGATGAAAACTGGCTGCAGCTTGAGCAGGGTTCGCATCCCGTCATTTTGACGGGGAAAAATCTCATCGTGCGGAGCGCGCAGTTAAAACAGCAGAGCACGCTCGCCGCTGAGCCCGTGCGGTTGCGCGTCTGGCAGTGGTACTGGATTGACGGCCAGCTGACCAGCAGCGATTATCTTGGCAAGCTTTGGCTTGCCCTGGCGCGGCTACGTGGCCATGGGGACGATTCTGCTGCCGTCTTTGTTTATGCCCGAGAAGATTTACCCGGGGGCGCAGACGCCGCGCTGGAAAAATTTCTTGCCGATACGGGGCCGGGGTTTAACACGTTGTTTGAGCAGGCACGGCAAGCACGTTGATTTACGGTAAGCCATGAAAATTCTCTACCATCACCGCACCGCATCCAAAGATGGCCAAGCCGTGCACATTGAAGAAATGATCGCCGCCTTGCGTGCGCAAGGGCATGAAGTCCGGGTTGTTTCGCCCATGGCAGCACCCGCAGTGAGCCATGCCGGGCAGATGGGCGAAAATGTCGGCTGGGTGCATCGCTTGCGCAGCGCTTTGCCCAGTGCGCTGTATGAATTGTTCGAACTCGGCTACAGCCTCGTGGCTTATCGTCGTCTGTTACAGGCTGCAAAGGCGTTTCAGCCGGATGTGATCTATGAGCGCTACAACCTTTATTTGCTCGCTGGCGTGCTGCTCAAGCGCCGCTTGTGCATTCCGCTGTTGCTGGAAGTCAATGCCCCGCTGGTATTTGAACGCTCCCAGCACAGTGGCGGGCTGGCGCTGCCGCGTCTGGCTCGCTGGGCTGAAGGCCTGGTCTGGCGCAGTGCGGACATGGTGTTGCCTGTGACCCAGGTGCTCGCAAGCCATGTCAGCGCCTATGGTGTGCCGGATGCGCGCATCACGGTGATTCCCAATGGCATCAATCGCGCCCATTTCGCCGTCGCACCAGCGCCGACTTTTGCCAAGGCGCAACGCGGTCTTAGTGGCAAGCTCGTGCTCGGCTTTACCGGCTTCGTGCGCGAATGGCACGGCGTGGATCGTGTCATTCGCTGGATGGCAACGTCTGCTGCGCCAAAAAATGTGCATTTGGCGATTGTGGGTGATGGCCCGGTACGCCATGATCTTGAAACCCTGGCGCAGCAACTGGAGTTAAGTGACCGTGTCACCTTTACCGGCGTGATACACCGTGACCAGGTACCCGATTGGGTCGCCGCCTTTGACGTTGCCTTGCAACCCGCCGTCGTGCCGTATGCCTCACCCTTGAAGCTCATGGAATATCTGGTGTTGGGTAAAGCCATCATTGCACCGCGAACCCCCAACTTGCTCGAAGTGCTGACTGATGGTGAAAATGCGCTCCTGTTCGATGCCGATGAACCCACCGGTTTTGAGCAGGCCTTGAGCCGTCTGTGCGCAGATGATGCACTGCGCGAAAAATTAAGCTCGGGCGCCCGTGCGACGATTGAAAAACTCGATTTAACCTGGGATGGCAATGCCCGTCGTGTGGTGGGTTTGGCTGCCAGCCTCATCAGCCAAACACGCGCCACACGACAGCCGCGAGGGGCTTGACGTTGTCCGCAGCCAAGCCTTGTCATGTGGTTCATCTGGTGTACCGGTTTGCCACAGGTGGCCTGGAAAATGTCATCGTGCAGCTTATCAACGGGCTGCCGCATCAGTCGTTTCGACATACGGTCGTTGCCTTGACCGAGGCCGACCCGGCGTTTGCCGCACGCATCACGCGGCCCGATGTCGAAGTCATTTCCCTCAATAAGCGCCCCGGCCAGCCCTTTGGGCTGTATCCCAAAGTCTATCGTTTGTTGCGTCGGCTCAAGCCTGATGTGCTGCACAGTTGCAATCTGGCCGCGATGGAGTTTGTCCCGCTGGCCGCATTGACGCGCATCCCGCTGCGTGTGCATGCCGAGCACGGCTGGGACATGGGTGAGCTGGGCGGCAGCAATGCGCGTTACCGGTTTTTGCGGCGGCTTTACAAACCCTTCGTGCATGAGTTCATCGCTGTGGCCGAGCCGCAGCGGGATTACTTGCGCAACCAAATCGGCGTGCCTGCAGCACGACTGCATCTCATTCCGAACGGTGTGGATATCGAGCGCTTTCGCCCACGTCAAGACGACGATGCACCACCGGACGGGTTTCCTTTTCGACAGGGCGAGCATTGGGTGATCGGCACGATAGGTCGTCAGGCGCCAGTTAAAAATCCGCTCTTGCTGGTGGAAGCATTTATTCAGTTAGTGCAATCGAACGCGCCCGGCACCGCAGACATGCGGCTGGTCATGGTTGGCGAAGGTCCGTTGCATGAAGCAATCGCACAACGCATTGCTGAGGTAAATATCGCGGACAAGGTGTGGTTAGCCGGTGTGCGTGCCGATATTCCTGAACTATTGCGCGCGATGGATTGCTTTGTGCTGCCGTCCTTGTCGGAAGCCACCTCATGCACGCTGCAAGAAGCCATGGCCACCGGTCTGCCAATGATTGCCACTCAGGTGGGCGGCAATGCCGCGCTGCTGGAACATGGTCGATATGGCAGCTTGATTCCATCAGAAGACACATCAGCGCTGGCAGCCGAGTTACTGAAACAGTATGGTTTGCGTGCTGAGGACGATCATCTGGCTGCCAGAGCATCCATCATCCAGTGCTACGGGCTGGCTGCTGTGCTGGCGCGTTACGCTGCCTTGTTTGGCGGGGCACTTCAGCATCAGACGCAACCTGTTAATTCTGTTTGAAGGTAAAGACGACAGTGAAGCGCTTGAAGATACTCATGCTGACCCGGCTCTTCCCCAGCCGCGCATTCCCTGCGTTCGGCACTTTCTGTATAGAGCGCGCCAAGGCGTTGGCTGTTCATGCGGATGTCCGTGTGATGGTACCCACACCCTATTACCCCAAGTGGCTGCCGGGAAAAGAAGACTGGAAAAAATGGACCCGTGTTGAGCGCCAAGGCACAGTAGAAGGAAATATCCGCGTCACCTATCCGCGTTACGCTTCGGTGCCTGGCACAGCCACCTGGTTGCAGGGTGTCACCATGGCGCGGAGTGCGCGCCATGATCTTGAATCAAACTATGGCGGCTGGCGACCGGATGTGATTGATGGCCATTTCGCTTTTCCCGATGGCTATGCGGCCACGCGCCTGGGCCGTACCATCGGCGCACCCGTCGTGGTGACCTGCCACGGGTCGGACTTGCGCCAATACCCGGACATTCCCGTGGCAGGCGCCATGACGCGATGGACATTACGCCATGCTGATCGAGTGATCTCAGTCAGCTCGGACTTGATGCGCCGTAGTATCGAGCTCGGTTGCCCAACGGAAAGGGCGGTCTTTTTAACCAACGGCGTCGACCCGGCAAAATTTTCTGTTCGTTCGCAGAGTGAATGCCGCATCCGGTTGGGTTTGCCACTGGATCGCAAAATTGGCGTTTATGTTGGCTTTTTGATTGACCGCAAAGACCAATCGCTGATTCTGCATGCACTGGTTGAAATTCGGCAGCAGGGGGCGCAGGTTCCGCTCGTCGTGCTGGTGGGCGATGGCCCCAACCGGCAACGGCTTGAGGGCGAAGTGGTCGCCTTGGGATTGCAAAACGATGTTATTTTGACCGGCCAGCGTCGGCATGATGAAGTGGCGTTCTGGATGGGGGCGGCCGACTGGCTATTGCTGTCGAGCAGCTCCGAAGGCTGGGCCACCGTGTATTTCGAGGCGATGGCCTGTGGCCGCCCGGTGCTTACCTCCAATGTCAGCTCAGCCAAGGATGCCATTAATCAACCCGCGTATGGCAGCGTGGTTGAGCCGCGTACTGCGGCGGCTTTTGCTGCGGCGATGCAAGCTGCGGCACAAACCACTTATGATGAAAACGCAATACGGCACTATGCCGAACAAAACAGTTGGGAACAATGGGCTGATAATGCAATCCAGTTATTCACCAGCCTTGTCAAGCGGTAATCGCCATGCCTCGTCTGGATTGCTTGTCGTGTTTTTTTGAGGTGTAACCATGGAAGCTTTGTTGCTGACGCTGGATGTGATCAGCCTGATTTTTTTATGTCTGGGTGTGCTGCGGGTTTTGCGTAGCAACAATCCAGAAGCTATGGGATGGTTTGCCTATTCAGTCACGCGAGCGCGCAAAGAAAAGAAAACCTTTGTCGATCAAGGGGCACCGCGTGCGTGACCTGATGTTTCTTGCCGGGTTTCTCGTTCTGTTGCCATTGGCATTTCGCAATGCGTTTGTTGCCTACCTTATCTGGGGCTGGACAGGGCTGATTGCCATCGAGAATTATCTTTTTGGATTCATGGCGCCGGTCAAGCTGAACTTCATATTTGCCTTGATTACCCTGCTGATGGTTTTACTCAAAAAGGATACGGAACGCGGAACCTTGAATGTAAATGCCACAGTCGTGCTGTTACTCCTGTTTTTTTTACAGGGCAGCCTGTCTGCTGTGTTTGCCTATGATGGCAATTCTCTCAACTGGAGTCTGTATGACCGGTTCTGGAAAGAACTGGTATTTGCCCTACTCATGCCCCTGGTGGTTGTCAAACGCTATCGAATTCATGCCTTTGTACTGGTGATGTGCCTGGGCATGGGGTTCCATGGGCTCATTGACGGCCTGAAATTTTTCTCCAGTGGCGGGTCGCATCTGGTCAGAGGGTTTGTGAAGTTTGGCGACAACAATCACTTCGCGGTCATGCTGGTGATGGCAGTGCCACCTTTGCTTTACATGGCTAGTTACTCAAAAAATCGTTGGCTCAGGCTGGCCGCTCTCGCGGTAGCGATTATCACTATTGCGGCAGTGATCGGTACACGCTCGCGCGGCGGGTTTGTTGCGATGGCAGCGGTGGGGTTATGGCTGGTGCTGACCAGCAGAAAAAGACTTCCTGCGCTGACCGTCTTTATTGTGGGGATTATTTTTGTCGCTGCGATTGCACCTGCAGACTGGACGCAGCGCATGGAAACCATTCAGGAGGCGGATCAAGATACGTCGTTCATGTCCCGGGTAGAGGCCTGGCAAGTGAGCAGCGCCATTGCCTTGCATAATCCGCTGACAGGCGGTGGCTTTCATGCCGTTGCGACTCAATCGGTGTGGAATCAGTTTCGCGGACAAAAAGGATTATTGGGGTTTGTTGATACAGGACTGAGTTCGGAAATTTTCCGCGCAGCACATAGCATTTACTTTGAAGTCATGGGCGACATGGGTTTTTCCGGCTTTCTGATTTTTATGGGATTGCTGTTGAATGCGCTGAAAAATGGTGTCCAGATCAGTCGGGCTGCGCGACAAGGCGGCCCTGAGCTGGAGTGGGCGCTTGATCTTTCGCGGAGTTTGGCCGCTACCATTTTTGCATTTCTGGTCGGTGGCCTGACCGTGAGCATTGCCTATACCGAGTTTATTTACATGGCAGTGATGCTCATGGAAATCCTAAAACAAGAGGTTCAGCGCAGCTTGAGTGAGCAAAGGGCGCGCAGTGAGGTTCAGGCGAGCGGGCTTAAGGGCGTGCCGACAAACTCCCCCATTACCCTGTCTGCAGGGGCGAACTAATGAACCTGATGCGTGATGTGCTGCAGGTGGTCGCACGCGGAAAACTTTCCGTGTTTCTGTTTCACAAGGTGCCCCCCTGCGCTGATCCGCTGCTTGTCGGAGACCTCGGCGAGGCACAGTTTTCCCGCCTGCTGGATTTCATCAAAGAGACTTTTTGTGTTTTGCCACTGGGCGATGCCGTTCAGCATCTGCACGCCAACACACTGCCACCGCTGAGCGCAGCACTGACCTTTGATGATGGCTATCCCGAATGGCGTCACGGTGCAGCGCGGGTGCTGGAAGAAAAATCCTTGCCCGCGACATTTTTCATTACAACTGGCCAGTTTTTTGGTCGCCCCATGTGGAACGAACGGCTGGCGCACATTGTGCGTGCCTGCACCGAGCCTGTGCTGGATACAAAAGCGATTCGTTTGCCACCGTTGTCGATGCAGACAAGTAAAGACAAGGCGAACGCCTTGCATGCGCTGGAGTTTCATTTCAAATATTTACCCCCGATCATTCGAGACGAGTTTCTCGAGCAGCTCGAAACGCAGGTGGGGGTTTCCTCTTCGGATGTTTCCGCAATGAGTGTTGATGATCTGGTGGCCATCAGTAACCGGGGCTTCGAGATTGGCGCCCACACGCTTGAGCATCCCATCCTTGGTTTGTGCGACGCCGATCGCGCGCGCGAAGAAATCGGGCAAACGCGCGAGATTCTGGAGGGGCTGATCAATAAACCAGTGACATCATTTGCCTACCCGAATGGTCGTCCGGGGGTTGATTTTTCACCGCAGCATATTCAAATGGTCAAGCAGGCGGGTTATCGCTATGCAGTCACCACGCAATGGGGTGTGGCGGATAGCAAAACCTCGTCCTATCAAATTCCGCGTTTTACTCCCTGGGGCCCCTCGCGCCCGAAAATGGCACTGCAACTTATCCGAAATTTTTATTCCCGGCCAGAGCATCTAAGGGAAATGGCGTAATGTCTGTGGCAAAAATAATGTCCGTGGCAAAAAATGTCTTGCGCAAGATTCTGTATGGCATGGGGGTGTTCGGTCTTATCCATCGCCTGCGCAATCGCCACACGCTCACGGTGTTCATGTTTCATCGCGTGTTGCCCAAACAGTCTGCCGAATATCAAACCGCTGAAAAAGAATTCACATGGACTATTGAAGGTTTTGGGCAGTGCCTCGATTTCATTCAGCGGCATTACCACATCGTCTCGCAAGCCGATGTCACTGCCTACCTGAATGGTCGGCAGCGCTTGCCCCAATGTGCCGGGCTGATTACCTTTGATGACGGCTGGCGCGACACACTAATCCATGCCTTGCCTGAACTCAAAAAGCGCGCCTTGCCTGCTGTGCTTTTTCTGGCGACTGAAGTGATTGATTTGAACGACAACGACTGGTGGCAAGACATGCTGGTCGAGGTATTGGCACAAGAAGATGGCCTCGAGCACATAAAGTCGGCGCTGGCGACACGGCAGTGTTTCCTGCGCCAGGGGGCCGATTCTGACCGGAGGGCACAGGTGTACCAAATCACGGCCACTCTCGCTGACATGAACGATGCAGAGCGGCAGGTCATCCTGCAACCGCTGGTTTCCCGTCCGCCGGGCGCGCGGCAAATGCTCAACCGTGCCGATCTTGATTTACTTCGTCCGTGGATCACCATCGCCGGCCACGGACACAGCCATGCACCGCTCTCGCATCATCCACGTGCCCGTGACGATCTGGCCACCTGTCGGGCGCAACTGCAAGCCATTGGCGGCGAAGACACGGTCATGTCCTTCCCGCATGGCGCGTATGACGAAACCACGCTTGACCAAGCGCAAGCCGCAGGATTTCGCGTGTGTTATTCCAGTGATCCGACGCTGGTGAGCACCTCCAGCGCCAGACCAACACGCGCCCCGCTCGGACGCATTCATATTCCGGAAAATGAATGGACATGCGATGAACAAGGCATCGCCGCTGAAAAATTGGCGACGTTCCTGTTCTCTAGGCCTATAGAAATGTGAAAAATGAAGCTAGAGCTTGGTAAAAACCTGCTGATACGAAAGATTGAAAATCTAACTGAAGAAGAGGCTGTTTCCTCTATGGCTAGAACATCGTGGGTTGGGTTACGCCGCGCTGAGAGATTGTTCGAATTGACTCAAAGCACGGTTATCTGGCTTACACCCAAGCGCAAGGCCAGGGGTTTGTTTGTCTGCCAGGCACCAAGAAAAGGCCGCATCCCGGAAATGATAAACTGCCGCTAAAGGAACTAGAAAAATGACCACTTTAACTTTCGACACGCTGAAATTCGCAAACCGTTTGAAAGCGGCAGGCGTTCCGGATAAGCAGGCGGAAGCCGAAGCTGAAGCGGAAGCACTTGCCGAGGTTTTAGGTGAGTCAATCAAGGCATCGGACTTGGCCAACAAAAACGACCTGCATGATTCTGAAATCCGAATTATCAAATGGGTAGTGGCCATGGCTATCGCACAAATAGCCTTTATCGTCGGACTGATAATGCGGCTACCGCATTAAATTAGTATCCACAAAATCTGTGAATAAAGCCCGCTGCAGCGGGCTTTTTATGAATGAGGGGTTGCCGCTGAAAAGCTGGCAACATTTGTTTTTTTCCGCACGATAGAACAATGACGTCATTCACCCTCGGTAAAAATCTTCATATCCGGCGCATTGACGAACTCACGGCAGAAGAAGTTGCTGTTTGGGACCAATTGCTGCTGACTGATGATTTGCGGCGCGCCTTCATGAGCTGCCGCTATGCCCGCGCCGTTGCTGAAACGGGGGGCGATGTGGTTGTCTTGGTACTCTATGACATCCACACCCCATGCGGATTCTTGCCACTGCAACGAATTGCTGGCCTGCGAGGAAAAGTGGGGATTTTTGAGCCCGTGGGCGATGTGATGACTGATTATTTTGGCTTGGTCGCAGCAGACGGTGTGCATATCACGATAGAAAATCTTTTGGCCGCAACGCACGGAAGAGTAAACGCGGTATTGTTTTCTCATCTGGATGAAACGCAGTCGCGGTTTGGTCTGGTCGGGGAGGAGCCGCGAACGGGGCTGCGCACATGGCTTGGCACCTCGTTCGGCACTTCGCTCGGCACCTCGCTTGAAAACCCCGCCAGCGGTTACTGGGTGAATTTACGCAAGTCCGACAAAAAACTGGTCTACGACACCGAGCGTCGCGAAAAGAAGCTGGTCAATGAAATCGGCCCCGTAACATTTGAATGGGTCTCGCAAAATCCAGCCAGCGATATGGCCTGGCTGGTTGAATCAAAAAAAGCGCAATACACCCGCACAGGAAAAGAGCAAGCCCCGTTGTTTGATAGCCGGAAGGTTGCATTGCTCAATCGTCTTCTGCCGTCGCAAGAAGAAAACTGCCAGGGAGTTTTATCAACCCTGCGCTGTGGTGAAGAAATCATTGCCGTGCATTTCGGGCTGCGCTGCCACGATATGCTGCACGTCTGGTTTCCGGTGTACAACCCGAAATATGCCAGCTATTCGCCGGGGCGAATTTTGTTCAAGCATCTTTTTTCGGCAGCCGCTGCCGATGGCATTCAGGTGTTCGATCGCGGCGAAGGCGATACCCAGGCCAAGCGGGATTTTGCGAACGAAACGCACACTTTTTCCCGTGGGTTATGGCATGTTGCCGGATGGCGTGGTCTTCTGGCGCGTGGCGTGTTAAGCGGCTCTTGGCGCATGGGTCGATGGCTCGGCTAGCCAGTCCATTGCCGGCCGTGCCGACCACCCGACCACCTTATTGAAGACCCTTGCATTCAGCTTGGAGCCCGATTGATGAAGCTGCGGAGCGGCGCACAGTAACCATGTCATG
>WOZP01000073.1 GCA_011620215.1 Rugosibacter sp. | reverse complement strand
TTTCTGTGCTCATCGGTTTCTCCACGGGTTTGAATTCAGGTGCATTCTGAAAAACCTGTGTTACCGGCTGATTGCTTTTGTGTTGCGAAAAAATTAAATGTCGGGCGAGAAAGCGAGGTTCGATTTATGTGCGATCTTTTCATCGAACTGTAATAATTGCCCCGTAGACTGCGAGCCGTTGCACCTTTCTGCGCTGTGTTTTAGCTTTAAGTTTTACCTTTTCCTTAAGGAGCCAAAAGTAATGAAAACCCTGAAACTTGTCATACCTGCCGCGCTAGCTTTGTCTTCAGCATTTGCTACAAGCGCAGCATTTGCTGAGGCCTTGGTTAAAGTCGACGGGTCATCAACGGTGTATCCGATCACCGAAGCCGTCGCTGAAGAATTCCAGATCGCGAAGAAAAATGCCGTTAAGGTGACCGTAGGCATTTCCGGCACGGGCGGCGGCTTCAAAAAGTTTTGCCGTGGCGAAATCGATATTTCCGATGCTTCGCGTCCTATTCTGAAAAAAGAGATGGATGCATGCAAGGAAGCGGGCATTAAGTACATCGAGTTGCCCGTGGCTTACGATGCAATGACTGTGGTCATCAATCCCAAGAATACGTTCATCAAGCAACTCACTGTGGCTGAGTTAAAGAAGATGTGGGAGCCGGCAGCACAGGGCACCGTGACCAATTGGAAGCAGATCAACCCCGCCTGGCCGGATAAGCCAATGAAGCTGTTTGGCCCTGGTGCTGATTCGGGTACGTTTGATTACTTCACAGAAGCCATTGTCGGCAAGTCGAAGTCTTCGCGTGGTGATTTCACGGCATCGGAAGACGACAATGTGCTGGTGCAGGGCGTGTCGCGCGATGTGGGTGCTCTAGGATATTTCGGTATGGCGTACTACACAGAAAACAAAGACAAGTTAAAGGCTGTGCCAATCGCCATGGCCGAAGGCAAGCCTGCGGTTCTGCCTTCGTTTGAAACCGTTGAAAATGGTTCCTACCAGCCACTTTCCCGTCCGATTTTCATTTATGTTAATGCGAAATCGGCTGAGAAGCCTGAGGTGAAGGAGTTTGTTGAGTTCTACCTGAAAAATGCCGCCAAGCTGACCAAGGAAGTGAAATACGTTCCGTTGCCCGCCAAGGCTTACACCATAGCTCAACAACACTTTACCAACAAGAAGCTGGGTACTGTGTTCGGTGGGGAAGCTGAAGTCGGTCTGAAAATCGAAGACTTGCTCAAGCGCGAAGCCAAGGAATAATTCAGGGTTTAAAATATAAATTGTTGTAAGTGCTCCCCGGTCAGAATTTACCGGGGAGCTTTTAAGTATGTCGGCTTCGCCTATCATTCGTGTTTTACTATTCCTAATGAACCTTGCCGTGAGTCCGCCTGAACATTCCACTGCCGAGCTGCAGGTGAGTGACCGCCTACGAAAAAAGGCGTCGCGCCATATTAAAGAGCGTGTTATCGAGTTTCTGCTTTTTTTTGCGGCGGCAATGTCTGTGTTTACAACCGCTGGCATTATTTATATCCTGGTTAAAGAATCCTGGATTTTTTTCCAGACGGTGCCTTTGTCCGATTTTCTGTTTGATACGCAATGGACGCCGCTGTTTGATGATGCACACTACGGCATTATGGTGCTGCTTTCCGGCACGCTTACGAGTTCGGCTGTAGCGTTACTCGTTGCCTTGCCACTGGGTACCGTGATTGCGATATTTCTGTCTGAATTTGCAGGCTTTAAAACCCGTGAAATTGCCAAGCCGTTTCTCGAGTTGCTAGGTGGTGTCCCAACCATTGTTTATGGCTATTTTGCGCTCACGTTTGTTGCCCCTTTGTTGCAGAAAATTTATCCGGATTTGCCAGGATTTAGTTTGTTATCTGCTGGTTTGGTCATGGGTATCATGATTATTCCCTACGTGAGTTCGTTGTCCGAAGATGCCATGCGTGCTGTGCCCATGGCCTTGCGCGAAGGATCCTACGCCATGGGTGCGACGCGCTTGCAAACGGCGCTGCGCGTGGTGGTGCCAGCAGCGTTTTCAGGCATTGCAGCGGCTTACATTTTGGGTATTTCGCGTGCTGTAGGCGAAACCATGATTTTGGCTGTGGCAGCAGGTATGCAACCTAACCTGACCTTTAATCCGACAGAACCTGGGGCGACGATTACTTCATATATTGTGCAGGTGGCGTTGGGTGATCTGCCACATGGCTCCATTGGCTACCAGACCATTTTTGCCGCAGGATTGACGTTGATGTTAATGACACTGACGTTTAATCTGCTTGGCTTCTGGTTACGTAAAAAGTATCGGGAGGCCTATTGAGATGAGCACCGAAAAAACGAACGCATCCCGGCTGCAGGAAATCCGTCGCCTTATTGCAAGCGCCAAGCGGTGGGATCTATTTTTTGTTGTCATCAGCATTCTGTCGCTCATGATTGGGGTGCTGGCTTTTAGCGTTTTGTTTGCGGATATGGCGAGCCACGGGTTTTCCCGGCTCGACTGGAATTTTTTTACCTCTTTCCCATCACGCCGGGCCGCCAATGCGGGGATTCTTTCTGCCTGGGTGGGCACGATGCTGGTAATGCTGGTGACTGCCATAGCGGCTATTCCGCTGGGTGTTGCAGCAGGCGTTTATCTTGAAGAATATGCCCCGAAAAATTGGGTGACAGACATCATAGAGATTAATGTCAGCAATCTCGCGGGTGTGCCGTCGATTGTGTATGGGCTGCTGGCACTGGGCTTGTTTGTCTATCAGTTCGGCTTTGGGCAAAGCATTTTGTCCGCCGGATTAACGCTTGCCTTGCTGATTCTTCCGGTGGTGATTGTCTCGACTCGCGAGGCCATTCGCGCGATTCCGCAGTCAGTGCGCGAGGGCTCCTATGCCTGTGGCGCAACAACGTGGCAGACGGTACGTGACCATATCCTGCCATACTCAAGTCCTGGCATTCTGACAGGCATTATCATCGGCATGGCTCGGGCGATTGGCGAAACAGCGCCCATCATTACGATTGGGGCACTGACCTTCATTGCCTTTTTGCCTCCCGCCCCTTTTGCAGGTGATCCGCCGGCCGGGTTGTTCGATTGGCTGTTTGCCCCCTTCACTGTCATGCCGATTCAAATGTTTAACTGGACTTCACGCCCTGAGGCCGCATTTGCCGAAAATGCCGCTGCCGCAGGCTTTGTTCTGGTCTTCATGACGTTGCTCATGAATGGCTTGGCTATCTACTTGCGATATCGCTTGCGTAAAAATATCAAATGGTGAGCTTTATGGAAAACACAATGAACGCACTTTCTTCAGTCGTTGCGATTAGTCCTGCATTGAAGGCGGATGTGCGCGATCTGGACTTTTATTATGGCGCTTTTCAAGCACTGAAAAAAGTCACCATGCCTGTGTATGAACGCAAAGCGACAGCACTGATCGGGCCATCAGGATGCGGGAAATCCACCCTGTTGCGCTGCTTTAATCGCATGCATGATCTTTACCCAGGTAACCGCTATGAAGGCGGGGGGATTGTTTTACATCCAGACAACACAAATTTACTCGCCCAGGGCGTTGATCCGATTGAGGTGCGCATGCGTATCAGCATGGTGTTCCAAAAGCCGAATCCTTTCCCTAAGTCGATTTATGAAAATGTGGCCTACAGTCTGCGTGTGCGCGGCATGCGCAATAAATCCGAAATGGATGATCGCGTAGAGGCTGCGCTCAAAGGCGCTGCGCTTTGGAATGAGGTTAACAATCGGTTGAGCGAGCTGGGGGCGAATTTGTCCGGTGGCCAGCAACAGCGGTTGTGTATTGCCCGCGCCTTGGCTTCCGATCCGGAGTTGATCTTGTTTGATGAACCGACTTCCGCGCTGGATCCTATTGCCACGGCAAGTATTGAGGAACTGATTACCGAGCTCAAAGAAAAAGTGACCATCTTGATCGTAACGCACAACATGCAACAGGCTGCGCGTATTTCAGATTTCACAGCCTATATGTATATGGGTGAAATGATTGAGTTTGGTGTTACCGATCAACTCTTCATCAAGCCGCAAAAGAAACAGACTGAAGACTACATTACAGGGCGGTTTGGGTAATATTTGAAAGTCA
>WOZP01000136.1 GCA_011620215.1 Rugosibacter sp. | reverse complement strand
GACCTCTACCGCGCCCAGCTTCTCGGTTTGGCTTAACGTTCATGCGATTGCCCTGTATTTGGACGCTACCTGACCCTGTGGGTCGCCTTATGTATTCTTGTGGGCATTGTGCTCGGCCAAAGACTGCCAGCGACTGTCCAGGCCATTGGCCAAATGGAATTTGCCCAAGTCAACTTGCCGGTCGGCTTTCTCATCTGGATGATGATCATTCCCATGCTGATCAAGATCGACTTCAGTGCCCTGCATCAGGTCAAGACCCACTGGCGCGGCATCGGCGTCACCCTGTTTGTGAATTGGGCCATTAAGCCCTTCATCATGGCTTTATTCGGCTGGCTGTTTCTCCGCCATGCATTCGCATACTATCTACCAGCAGAACAACTGGACAGCTACATTGCGGGATTGATCTTACTGGCTGCCGCACCCTGTACAGCGATGGTACTCGTCTGGAGCAAACTGACCCATGGTGACCCGTATTTCACGTTATCGCAAATCGCCTTGAACGATGCCATCATGATCTTTGCCTTCGCGCCTATCGTCGGGTTGCTGCTCGGCATATCCTCGATCACCGTGCCTTGGGACACGCTGCTGACTTCAGTAGCGCTTTACATCATTGTGCCTGTGGTACTGGCGCAACTCTGGCGCACACAACTGCTCAAAAAAGGACAAGCCATGTTCGACATAATCATGGCCAGGATAGAGCCGTGGTCGATCAGTGCGCTGTTGTTAACATTGGTGTTACTGTTCGCCTTTCAAGGCAGAACGATCCTTGAGCAACCGCTCATCATCGCCATGCTTGCAGTCCCCATTCTGCTGCAAGTGTTGTTCATTGCTGCATTGGCCTACTGGCTGAATCGGCGAGTCGGCGAAAAGCACAACATCGCCTGCCCCTCGGCATTGATCGGTGCCAGCAATTTCTTTGAGCTGGCTGTAGCCACAGCCATCAGCCTGTTCGGACTGCATTCAGGCGCGGCATTGGCCACCGTGGTCGGCGTGCTGGTCGAGGTGCCGATCATGCTGCTCCTCGTGCGCGTAATGAACAGCACAAAAACTTGGTATGAAAAGCCACTTAGACCTGAGCTGAAAACATAAGGCGGCTATTTTTTTATCTATGGCGGCAGCCATGCGCCAGGTATGCTGCGCCCTGAACCGGCATCAGGTGCTGTTCAAGTTTTAATGGCTTTACGTTAGAATCCGCAACCCTCCCCGATTTTCCCGCTACCATGGACTTTCTCGGCTTTCAGTTGAGCAACAATCTGTTCGTCGCGCCCATGGCCGGGGTGACTGATCGTCCTTTTCGTCAACTGTGCAAGCAACTGGGTGCGGGCTTTGCCGTGTCGGAAATGGTCACCTCCAATTCTTTGCTTTATGGCAGTGCAAAAACGTTGCGTCGTGCGAACCACACTGGCGAAGTCAGCCCGATTTCGGTGCAGATTGCGGGGGCCGACCCAAAAATGATGGCAGAAGCAGCCCAATACAATGTCGATCACGGCGCGCAGATTGTTGACATCAACATGGGCTGTCCGGCTAAAAAAGTATGCAATGTGATGGCTGGTTCAGCCCTCATGCAGCACGAAGCGCTGGTCGCCAAAATCCTCGAAGCCGTGGTAGCTGCCGTGCCCAATACGCCGGTCACGCTGAAATTTCGCACGGGCTGGAATAGCGAAAACAAAAATGCCCCGACCATTGCCCGCATCGCCGAAGAATCCGGCATTCGTGCCCTCGCCATTCATGGCCGCACACGCGCTGACCAATACATGGG
This sequence comes from Rugosibacter sp., assembly GCA_011620215.1. GTDB lineage: Bacteria > Pseudomonadota > Gammaproteobacteria > Burkholderiales > Rhodocyclaceae > Rugosibacter. Next base: position 2,320 of record WOZP01000136.1, on the reverse strand, counting down.
CGAAGCCGAATACGACACCATTGCACTGGTCAAATCACTCGTGCGCATCCCGGTGATCGCCAATGGCGACATCACCACACCGCAAAAGGCCAAGTTTGTGCTCGACACCACGGGTGCTGATGGCGTGATGATAGGCCGCGCAGCGCAAGGGCGGCCCTGGATCTTTCGCGAAATTGCGCATTACCTGAACACGGGCGAGATTTTGCCACCCCCTCGGGTAGCTGAAATTCATACCGTGCTGCGCCATCACCTGGCGGACCTGTATGAATTTTACGGCGAAGAAACCGGGGTCAAAATTGCACGCAAGCATATCAGCTGGTACACCAAAGGCATTGCCAGCGCGGCACACTTTCGCCACGCCATGAACCAAATACAAAATCCGGTAGCACAATTAGCGGCAACGGATGAGTTTTTTTATGCGCAGGCGGCAGCTAACGAGCGCCTGCTATTTGATGAAAAATTTGTCGAGGCACAAGCCGCATGAGTAGCGAAATCTCTGACTGCGTACGCCGTAATCTCAGGCGTTATTTCCGCGATCTGGACGGACAAACACCCCACGCGCTGTACGACATGTTGCTCAAAACCATGGAGCTGCCACTACTTGAAGTGGTCATGGAACAAGCCGAAGGTAAACAAACTGTCGCCGCAGAAATTCTCGGCATCAGTCGCGGCACGCTACGTCGCATGCTGCAAGACCATAAACTTTTGTAATTTATCTTCGAGGTTTCAATGAAAGTCACTCAAGCGCTGATCAGCGTTTCCGATAAGCATGGCGTCGTCGATTTTGCGCGCGGCCTGGCGCAACTTGGCGTCGCCCTTTTATCCACCGGCGGCACCGCCAAGCTGCTGCGCGATGCGGGCTTGCCGGTTACCGATGTCGCCGATTACACCGGCTTTCCCGAAATGCTCGACGGCCGCGTCAAGACGCTGCACCCGAAAGTGCACGGCGGCATCCTCGGTCGCCGCGACCTGCCCGAACATCTGGCAACAATGGCCGCGCACGGCATCGCGCCGATTGATCTGGTCGTGGTGAACCTGTACCCGTTCCGCGAAACCGTCGCCAAGCCCGATGTCACGCTGGACGACGCGATTGAAAATATCGACATCGGCGGTCCGGCCATGGTGCGCGCGGCGGCCAAGAATCACGGCAATGCGGCGGGCGGCGTCGGCATCATCACCGACCCGGCCGACTATGCACCGGTGCTGGCGGAAATCCAGGCCACCGGCAGCATCGCCTATGCGACGCGTTTTGCACTGGCGAAAAAAGCCTTCACCCACACCGCGCGCTATGACTCGGCAATCGCCAACTGGCTGACCTCGCTCGACGAGAACAACCAGCCCGGCCTGTTCGCCAACCAGTTGCAACTCGCGTTCGATAAAGTCGAAACCCTGCGCTATGGCGAAAACCCGCATCAGCAGGCCGCGTTCTACAAGGAGCCAGGCGCACCGGCGGACAGCATCGCCAGCTACCAGCAGATTCAGGGCAAGGAACTTTCCTACAACAACATTGCCGACGCCGATGCGGCCTGGGAATGCGTCAAAGCCTTTGCCGGCGAGACCGCCTGCGTCATCGTCAAGCATGCCAACCCGTGCGGCGTGGCCGTGGCTGACCATGCCGAAGCCGCCTATCGCAAGGCCTTCAAGACCGACCCGACCTCGGCCTTCGGCGGCATCATCGCCTTCAACGTAACGCTTGATGAAAGCGCCGCGCAGGCAATTGCCGGCCAGTTTGCCGAAGTCATCATCGCGCCCGACATCACGCCTGCCGCGCGCGCCGTGTTCGCCGCCAAGCAAAACCTGCGTGTGCTGATCATCAAAAAAGTCGGCGCTGGTGACACGGCGGCGCAAGCTCAAACCTTCGACTACAAGCGTGTCGGCGGCGGCCTGCTGGTGCAAACGGCGGACCACGGCTTTATCACGGCAAATGACATCCAGGTTGTCACCCGCCGCCAGCCTAGTGCGGACGAAATGCGCGATCTGTTGTTCGCCTGGTGCGTGGCCAAATATGTCAAATCGAATGCCATCGTGTATTGCAAGGATGGCATGACTGTCGGCGTTGGCGCCGGCCAGATGAGCCGTGTGGATTCCGCACGCATCGCCGCGATCAAGGCCGAAAACAACGGCCTGACGGTGGCCGGTTCGGTGGTCGCATCCGACGCCTTCTTTCCCTTCCGCGACGGCCTTGATGTGCTGGCCAAAGCCGGCGCCACGGCGGTCATCCAGCCCGGCGGCTCGGTGCGCGATGCCGAAGTCATCGCCGCAGCGGACGAGCAGGATGTGGCGATGGTGTTCACCGGCATGCGCCATTTCCGTCATTGAA
>WOZP01000053.1 GCA_011620215.1 Rugosibacter sp. | reverse complement strand
TTCTTTAACATGACTTTCTTCGTTCAGCATTTTCTTGGTATTGCCGGTATGCCGCGCCGTATTCCTGACTATGCATTGCAATTTACTGATTTCAATCAGATTTCCACGGTTGGCGCATTCGGCTTTGGTTTATCGCAATTGCTTTTCTTGTACAACGTCATTACCTGTATCAAGGGTGGTCCAAAAGCGCCAGCCAAGCCATGGGAAGGTGCAGAGGGGCTGGAGTGGGATGTGCCATCCCCAGCGCCACATCACACGTGGGAAGTGCAGCCGGTCGTCAAATAAGCAGGCGATCTTTTGGCAGAGGGTAAGCATAATGTCTTCATTTACGGTAAAAACTAGAAATCTGCTCACAGGGATCATTCTTGCTGTGCTTGCAGCTACTGTTTTTTTTGGATTTATTGTACAGAGCTGGTATCTAACTCATTGAAAAAAAGTCTTTCATCTGCCCAGCGTAACCTGCGAACGTTGCTTAAATTAGCAACATTTTCGGTTGCCATGTTTGGGTTTGGTTATGCTTTGATACCGCTCTATCCAGTTGTTTGTGGTGCGCTGGGTATTAATCAGACCGGTGTAGATGACCGCCCTGTTAATACACAAGTGGATTCATCAAGACTTGTAACGGTTGAGTTTGATACCAATGTTCATAACATGGCGTGGACGTTTAAGCCGCTGGCTGGTCATCTTTCTGTTCACCCCGGCGAGCTTGCTCAGGCGATGTTTGAGGTTACTAACACTCGCGATGTGCCGGTTACCGGGCAAGCCATCCCAAGCTATGGTCCGCCGCTTGCAGCGGAGCACTTCCGGAAGCTGGAATGCTTTTGCTTTAACAAGCAAACGCTTGCGCCGGGTGAGCGTAGACAAATGCCAGTTGTTTTTGTTGTTGATTCAGCATTGCCTAAAGAGATTGCAACTATAACGCTCTCATATACGTTCTTTGAGGTTGAAGGCAATCGGCGTGCAGAAAACAGCTTAGGGGCTATTGTTAAAGCGAAAAACGGTGCATGAGTCTGAAAATGCAAACTGAAGCAAAGCCTAAAGCGGGATTTTTTACGGTGGCTAGTGCAGTTTTTTGGTCGTTTCTTGGTATCCGTCGTCGCCAGGATTATGAGTCGGATGCTGCAAGTATTTCATTAAAGCAGGTTGTGATCGCCGGAATTATTGGCTGTATTATTTTTGTGGGTGGGGTAGTAGTGCTGGTTCGCGTAATTATGGCTAACATCGGAACGGCTGCTTGAAAATTTTTGAAGGGAGATCATTGATGTCGACGCATGAAGAGAGTTATTACTATGTTCCGGGGCCGTCAGCGTGGCCTCTGGTTGGGTCATTTGCCTTGTTATTGATGGCTTCAGGTTCTGTCATGCTTATGAATAAAGTAGGGGTGGGCATGCCAACCTTGCTGGCTGGGCTGGCTGTGCTGCTTTATATGATGTACGGTTGGTTTGGCAAGGTGATTGCCGAGTCACGCGCAGGGGCATACAACAAGCGTGTTGATGGTTCATTCCGCTGGGGAATGGGCTGGTTTATTTTTTCGGAAGTGATGTTTTTCGCCGCATTTTTTGGCGCGCTTTTTTACATCCGCGTTATTTCGGTACCTGATTTATCCAGTATGGATAACGCATTAATTTGGCCTGACTTTAAAAATGCCTGGCCATCTGCCGGGCCTGGGTTCAAGGGTGATTGGGACGCCATGAAGCCATGGGGTATTCCTGCGCTCAACACGCTTTTGCTATTATCTTCAGGCGCGACATTGACGTGGGCTCATTGGGGCCTCATGGCTAATAAAAGGGCCCAATTAAATGTAGGGTTGTTTTTGACAGTATTGCTTGGCGTTATTTTTATGGGGTTTCAAGTCTATGAATATTCTCACGCTTACCATGAGATGAACTTGAAACTGTCTACTGGTGGGTACGGCAGCACATTTTATCTATTGACAGGGTTTCATGGATTTCATGTCACTCTTGGTGCCCTGATGTTGATGGTGATTTTGTTTCGTTCGCTAAAGGGCGACTTCACACCAGAGCATCATTTTGCTTTTGAGGCAGTTGCCTGGTACTGGCACTTTGTCGATGTAGTTTGGTTGTTTCTTTTTGTTGTTGTGTACTGGCTCTAAAAGCAGCGACTGCCGATATCGGGAAGCTGAGAAAACTAGCGCTCCATTAGGAGCGCTAGTTTTTTTGTAGTGCAAGCTGATCTAGAAGCTTTTACCAAAATTATTTGCCAATTATTCCGAAGTAGTGCGCGACCATCAACAATATAAATAAGGCTATGGATAGTGATATGCGCAGTGTTAAAGCTTTAACGGTTCTAGTCGAACCGGCTTGATCCTGAAACAGGAAAAATAGCGCTGAAAACAAACTGGCGAAAATAGCGACTAGCATTAAGATCACGATGATTTTCATTTTCGAGCCCCGAAGAATAATTTTTTTGAATAACTCAGTCTAGTTTAATAGAAGTTATCCAAGAGATTCCCAGATAATTTTTACGTTTGCTATCCACTACTTTATGCAGTGTTTACAATGCACCATTTGAAGAAAAGTATCCCTACCCTTGCAGCCTTGCTGGTTATCCTTGTCACGTCTCGGTTAGGATTCTGGCAATTGGATAGGGCGCATCAGCGTGACGCGCTTGAAGAGCGCATGCTTGCGGTCAAAAACGTATCTCCTATAGTACTTGGTGCTTCATTGATAGATGCCAAACGTTTCGCTGCTTATCCGGCAAAAGTGCAGGGAGAATGGGTAAAAGAAAAAACGCTGTTTCTTGATAATCAGATTTATCAAGGGCAAGTTGGTTTTCAAGTGCTGATGCCCTTGCGAATTATGGGAAGCGATGTATCCGTCTTGGTAAATCGGGGATGGATTCATGGTCTGAGCGATCGTAGTCAATTGCCAAAAACTATTACCCCAGAGGGAGTTCAAACAGTTGAAGGGATAATTCATGAACGGACACCTCGAGTCGGCTCGGTTGGGCAAGATGCTAAAAATGGGGTGATATGGAGCCAAGTAGAACCTAGTGCGTATTCCGCTTGGGCAAAGTTACACGTTCAACCATTGGTGTTGTACCAAACCAGCACGGCGCAAGATGGTCTTGTGCGTGATTGGCCCCATCCAGGTAGTGGAGCAGATCGAAATCGTGGTTATGCGGTGCAATGGTTTTCTCTTGCCGCAATGACACTGATTTTTTGGGGGTATTACTTTATCCGTAGAAATCAGGGAGTAAAGCCTCCCGCATCTAAAAATGACTAAAGCGCAACGAGTAATGATGTTATTTATCCTGATGGGCTTATTCTTGGCGATAGGCCCCTATGTGTTTTATGCATGGTGGAAGCCGACAGCGCAAATAAATAAAGGCGAGCTGCTCGAAACGCGCTCTGCTGGATTGCAACTCTTGGTGCTTGAGGGCGTAACTCCCGCCAAAATGCTGGCAGAGGGCGTGAAAAAAAAATGGGTTCTCCTCACGGTGCAAACCGCCAGCTGTGATGCCAGGTGCCAGAATAAGTTGTATTTAATGCGCCAAATCCGCACCGCTCAAGGTGAAAGTATGGCTCGTATCGAGCGGGTGTGGGTGATTCTGGGCGATGGGCAGCCTGCCCCCCAACTGTTAAAACTGCACCCTGGTCTTCAGTTGGCGCGAGTCTCTAATCTCGCCAGTCTTGCGCAGCTGCCATTAGGTACTGATCCTGGTGCATGCATTTTTGTGATTGATCCGCTGGGTAATCTCGTCATGCGGTACGATGATCGGTCTGCGCCGAAAGACATTCTCAAGGATATGAGCCGGTTACTACGGTTTTCTGGGATAGGCTAGATTTTAAATACAGACCATGACCACAGCTACCCCACTTCCTCCTGTATCGCCCGACGTCAGTTTTGGATCGCTGGTTAGTGACTATCTGACGCTGACCAAGCCGCGGGTGATCTCGCTCATTGTTTTCTGTGCGTTGATCGGGATGTTACTGGCGCCAAGCGAGAATCTGACTTTTTGGCGAGTCTTTGCGGCGACCATCGGGATCGGCCTTGTTTCTGCTGCCGCCGCAGCTTTTAATTGCTTAGTCGAGCTAAAAATCGATCAGCGCATGGCGCGCACGCGCAGTCGTCCAACTGCGCGAGGCGCTATCAGTGTCAGTGCGGCGCTTGGTTGGTCTTCTGTTTTAGGTGCGCTGGGAATGATCATTTTACTGGTATGGGTTAATACGCTAACAGCGATATTGACCCTCGCCACATTTGTTGGCTATGCCGTTATTTACACCTTATTTTTAAAACCACGGACACCGCAGAATATTGTGATTGGCGGTTTATCCGGTGCCATGCCGCCGGCTTTAGGCTGGGCAGCAATCACTAACTCTGTGCCGGCAGAGGCATGGGTTTTAGTGCTGATTATTTTCCTTTGGACGCCCCCCCATTTTTGGGCGCTAGCGCTTTATCGCACCGAAGAATATGCTGCAGCGGGCGTGCCCATGTTGCCGGTGACACATGGCCCTGAGTTCACCCGGCTGCATGTTTTTCTATATACCATCTTGCTGACAGCGGTGACGCTTATGCCTTTTATTATTGGCATGAGCGGATTGTTTTACCTTATGAGTGCGCTCCTGCTGGACGGTATATTCCTGGTTTACTCATGGAAAATATGGCGCAGTTACAGCGATCTTTTAGCTAAAAAAACGTTTCATTTTTCTATTATTTATTTATCGGTACTATTTTCCGTACTCCTTATAGACCATTACATCCCTTGATGCGATACTTTTTTCTTTTGCTTGCTACTTTTCTCAGCGTGGGATGCGGTACTCCTGCCCACTTTAGTGCAACAGATCTGACCGGTAGCTCAATCGGGGTAGATTTTTCGTTAAAAGACACAAGTGGTAAACAACGTCGGCTGTCAGATTTCAAGGGTAAGGTTGCTATTGTTTTTTTTGGGTATACCCAATGTCCTGATGTTTGCCCGACGACGCTTAGTGCTTTGCAAGAAACCCTGAAACTCTTGGGAAAGAACGCTGACCGCGTACAAGTAATTTTTATAACGCTTGATCCAGAGCGCGATACAGCAGCGCTTTTAGCCCAGTATGTACCTTCTTTTCACCCATCTTTCCTGGGCTTGAGCGGTAGCGCTACTGAAACTGCGGCAGTTGCGAAAGCTTTTAAGGTGTTCTACAAAAAACAGGATGGAACACTGCCTGGGAGTTATTCTATTGATCATTCGACGGGCAGCTATCTATATGACCCGGCTGGCCGGTTGCGCTTGTATTTAAAATACGGAGACTCTCCCCAGCGCATTGCCGAAGACATCAACCAGCTTCTCGCGGGAAAATAAAAAAGGCAGCTACGCTGCCTTTTTTATTTTATTGAACCGCTGGTAGTCTTAATCTGCATCAAGCTGCGGCAAGTAATGCACCTTTCATTTTTTGGAGTGCTTTGGCCTCGATCTGGCGGATACGTTCGGCTGAAACACCATACTCCGTAGCAAGTTCATGCAGCGTTGCAACGGAATCCTCCTCGTGTACCAACCAGCGGCGCTGAATAATTTCACGGCTACGCTCATCAAGGCTGGCCAAAGCGCCTTGCAGCCCTTCTTCTTGCAAGTAATCAAATTCCTGACGCTCAAGCATGGCTATGGGCTCACCACAACTGTCAGCGGTAAGGTAGGCAATCGGGGAAAAACGATCTTCATCATCGTCAGAGGTCGGCTCTAGTGATACGTCGGCACCCGTGAAGCGGGTTTCCATCTCGATGACTTCCTCCGGCTTTACACCCAGTCGTTGCGCGATCATGTTTACGCCATCGACATCAAGTGTGCCAAAATTCCGTTGTGAACCGGGTAGCGATTCATCTTGCTGCGCTAAGGATGCCTTGATACTACGCAAGTTGAAAAACAGTTTTCGCTGTGCCTTGGTCGTGGCAATTTTAACAAGCCGCCAATTTTTGATGATGTACTCATGAATCTCGGCCTTGATCCAATGCATAGCAAAAGAAACCAGCCGTACCCCACGGTTTGGATCGAAACGCTTCACTGCTTTCATCAGGCCGATATTGCCTTCCTGAATCAAATCAGCGTGAGGCAAGCCATAACCTAAATAGCCGCGAGCAATCGCAATGACTAATCGCAAATGGGAAGTCACTAAAGCACGTGCCGCTTCAATATCGCCTTTCTCGGCCAAACGGCGCGCCAAGGCAAGCTCTTCCGCTTCACTAAGCATAGGCATACGATTCGCGGCTGAAATATAAGCCTCAATACTTCCGCTACCGGAAATAGTTGGAAACTGCTGGTGAGATAATGCGTAAGCCATGGTTCTACCTCCTAGGAAACAATATTAGCACTCCATTGATGAGAGTGCCAATAGCAGTGTAAGTTCCCTTTCAGTTTGCCGCTAATGGCTGGAAAGCGCGTCAGGAATGGCGCAAATGTTGCCCAAGTGATAACAATGCGCCTAACCAGCCAAGTCCTGTTGCTATGCCTAGCAGCAACGCAGAGTCTACCAAGCTCAAAGATTGTAGGGAAAAAGTGAATTCATACAAGTGCAACAGGTCATCTAGCGGAGTGCGCAGCCACCACGCAGCAGCGGCAATCAGTAACCATGCCGTGGCGCCCCCTGCAAAACCCAGTAAGGCACCAAAATACAGGAAAGGTCGGCAAATAAATCCGTTGGTCGCGCCTAGTAGTTGTGACACTTCAATTTCAGCGCGATGAGTTAAGACTTGCATGCGAATAATGTTGAAGGTGATGGCAATCAATCCGATAGCTAATAATCCGCCCAGCAGAATGACAACATTTCGGCTCAGGCGAAGCAAGGCTTCGAGTCTTCTAGCCCACGCTGAATCGAGCTGAACATGTGCGACTTTAGGCCATTGACGAAATTCTTCGACCAGCAAATCAAGGGTTGCCGGTTGATCGGCAATGGCTGTAACAATAAACGCGTCGGGAAAAGGGTTGTCTGGCAAGACATCAATGATCTCCCGCAAGCCTGCATTGGCTTTCATTCGCTGCAAGGTGTCTTCGCGCGGGAGAAAGCGTTGCTGCTTTACGGCCGGATGTTTTTTTAGGCGGGCAGCTAATTCGGTTGCTGCACCGCGTCCTGCATCTACTGCCATGAATACGGAAATTTGCGGCGTAGCAGACGTGCTGCCCATAAGCCGCTGAACATTGTTTAGCAGCATCTGGCCACCAGCGGGGAGCGCTAGTGCAACGCCGATGGCCAGCAGCGACAATAGCGTGGTTAGCGGTGCTGCGATTAGTCGGCGTAAGGCGATTCGCAAGGCACGGCCATGATTAACGAGCCAGATGTTCATTGGAAATTCAAGGCAGCCATCATGCGACTGAGCATCCGTGATCCAGGCGGAGCGTTCGCGCATCAGGAAATAAGTGGCCGTCATAGGTTGCAATCAACACGGTGACGCCGGCGCGGTGAAATTCGTGAAAAATACGTGCGACATCGGCTGCTGTTTCAGCATCAAGGTGCGCTGTGGGTTCATCGGCGAGGAGTAGTGCAGGGCGGCTAACGACGGCACGGGCAATGGCGAGACGTTGTTGTTCACCACCGGACAGTGCAATCGGTAGCGCTTTTTCGCGCATAGCCAAACCGACTTTATCCAGCGCAGCCCTGACGCGCTGCATGGCTTCTTTGGGAGGAAAGCCAGTAATGGACAGTGGGAGCATGACATTTTCAAAAACCGAACGATCGAAAAGTAGTTTTTGATCTTGCAACACAAGTCCCAGACGTCGGCGCAAGAAAGGCAGGGCCGAGCGCGAAAGGGTACCGACATTTTGCCCACCGACCAGCACTGCACCGGACGTCGGTTTCTCGATCGCGGCAACAAGCTTGATCAACGTCGATTTCCCGGCGCCCGAGTGGCCGCTGACAATCAACATGTCGCCCGCTGTCATTTCAAAGCTTAACGCAGATAAGGCATCAATGCCCGGGGGATAACGTTTGGCGACGCGGTCAAAACGAATCATGGGTCGAAAGGGTTTGTAGGGATTTTGCGCAGATGGCCAAGGTTGACCAGCAAATTCAGGACTAAGTTTACTTTACCGCAGAGTTTACTGTCTCCTGCGACACCTTTCGCGCCGCATCACCAAAGCCGACTTTTACTTTATGTATTCGATGATGGGTTATTCATTAAAATCATGAATAAACGCTCGCACGCGTGGGTAGATCTGCCTATCCCAGCGTTTGCCATTGAATACACCGTAGTGACCGGCACCAGGTTGAAGATGATGTTGCTTGCGATAAGGCGCGAGCTTGCTACACAGATCATGCGCCGACAGCGTTTGGCCGATGGAACAAATGTCATCCTTCTCGCCTTCTATCGTAAACAACGCGGTACGACGAATTGCCGAAGGATCTACTCGCTTGCCACGGTATTCAAGTTTTCCCAAGGGCAGTGCATGTTCCTGAAAAACGAGGCGCACGGTTTCAAGATAAAACTCAGCGGGCATATCCATCATTGCCAGATATTCCGAGTAAAAATTCTTGATGCTTTCGGCCTTGGCATGGTCACCATTCACCCGGCTAGCATACATGTTGCGAAATGAGTCTCGATGTCGTTCAGCGTTCATGCTCAAAAAAGCGGAGATCTGCAAATAGCCCGGATACACGCGACGCAAAGCACCTTTGTAACGCAAAGGCACCAGGCCAATCAAGTTCTCTTCAAACCACTCAATCGGTTTATCTGTTGCCAGTTTGTTGACGACGCTGGGGTTAATACGGCAGTCAATCGGACCTGCCATTAATGTCATGCTGCGCGGCTGGTTAGGGCTTTGCTCTGCAGCCATGACGGCAACTGCTGCGAGCGTGCCAACCGTTGGTTGGCAAATAGAAACCAGGTGAGTTTCCGGCCCTAGCCAGTCAATAAATTCGATCAAATGACCAATGAAGGCATTCATGTCGAAGGTACCCGCACTCAGAGGGACATCACGGATGTTATGCCAGTCGGTGATGTACACATCATGATGCTGGAGCAGTGTGCGTGCGGTACTGGCAAGCAGGGTAGCAAAGTGGCCCGAGATAGGCGCGATTAGCAGCACCTTGGGGCCGGGGTTGGGCGTGTCTTTACGAAAGTGCAGCAAGGTGGCGAAGGGTGTGACATGCGCCGCCTCTTCATGCACAGTGATTTTTTGTCCCTCTATTTCAATCGTGTCAATGCCGAAACCTGGCCGCTCATGTGTCAGACCAGCTAAAGTCACTGCCTCGCACAAGGCGGTCAGTTTGCGTACGGTGATGCTATCCGGTAACCATGACATGGTTTGGCGCAACCAAGGGGCGAGCACACGGGCGGTGCTTCGCGCAGGATAACAGGCATCAAAAAGAGCCTGATACATCTGGTAGTGGGGCGCAACTGTAGCAATCAACATGAATCCTTTCCCAATTAGGGGGCTACTAGTACAAGCAAGATACGTGCATGGACTTCATTTTTCGGGAAGTCAAATGGGAACCAGATTCCATGGTACGCACTTTGCTTTATAACATCTTATAACAATACCACGAATAAGAGATATTATCCCTTTAACAAGCCCTGGCCTGATTGGGGTCTTCATTCTTCGCGGATACTGGAGTTTCCCATGACCAAGGCTAAAGCAAGCCTCACTTTGAGCAGCAAAAATTATTCTTCCTGGTCTTTGCGCGGCTGGTTGTTGGTGCGCTTTGCAGGGTTGCCATTTACCGAGCGGCTGGTTGCTACTGATGATGCGTCGGCCAAGGCTGAGTTGCTGTTGCTTTCGCCATCGGTTCTTGTGCCCCGACTGGAACACGACGGTATTTCTGTTTGGGACACCTTGGCTATTGCTGAATATCTTGACGAGATCAAACCGAAAGCTGGCTTGCTACCTGTTGATCAGGCTGCGCGTGCGCACTGTCGTTCTATCTGCGGTGAAATGCACTCTGGATTTTCTGCCCTGCGCTCGGCACTGCCGATGAACCTCAATACCACAGTAAAGAACTTTGCAATTTGGTCGCGCGCCAAAGGCGACATCGAGCGTATCACTGACATCTGGCGCGATTGTCTTACCCGCTACGGTGGACCTTGGCTGTTCGGTAAGCAGCGTGGCATGGCTGACGCCATGTATGCGCCGGTAGTCACGCGGTTTCTGACCTACAGCGTTGAGCTCGACCCCGTTTGTGCTGCTTATTGCCAAACAGTGATCGCCATGCCCGAAATGCAGGAGTGGATTGCTGCGGCAAAACTTGAGCCGACCGATATTGAGGAGCTTGAAGTCGAATTTTGATCGCATATCGGCGCACTATCCTGATGCAAAAAATCCCGCTCACGCACCAAAGTGGGGGAAGTTAAAGCTGGAAGATGGCCGTTTTTGCAGTCATCCGGTGACTGATACACGCTAGTATAGTAACAAGTATCTATCAGACAAGTTGCCGATGAGGGGGTGTGTCTATATTGTGTCTATAAACTGAAAGCAGTCACTGTTTTGTCTTGTGCCAACCGGCTATTCGCAATATCGCTTTCGCTCTCGATGGGCGTAGTCCGGGATGCTGAACTCACCCATAGCGCAAGGCGTAAAGAAAGGTATCGTATGTCCGCACATGCTTGGCAAGTGTTTGACCTCGTTGATCTGAGAAAACAAGTTGAAGGGACAGAGCCACGTTTCGTGGAATTTTTGCGGTCTTCGCAAATATCCTGCGCAATGTATCGACTGCCCGCTGGCGCGCGGGATATGCAGGCGCCGCACCTGGAAGATGAAATTTACATCGTTCTTGACGGGTTCGCCCGGTTGCGTATGGGTAACGATGAGCGTGAAGTACGACCTGGCATGGTGCTTTTTGTCAGTGCAACAACCGATCATTCCTTCTTCAATATTGAGGAAGATCTGACGCTGCTTGCCGTTTTCGGTCCTGCGCCTTTTCTGGAAGGTCTGCGCTGACTTGTTGCGAAAAGCCTGCTGATGATATAGCGATGTGCTTGAGGCGGCCCCGTCCTTGCTTCTGTTGTTTGCTTAAGCGGCGGTATTTTCCGGTCCAGTCAGGAGCGCCTCGACAAACTCATCGACGCGGAACGGCTGCAAGTCATTAATGCCTTCGCCTACGCCAATGAAACGTACGGGCTTGGGGCATTGGCGGGCGATGGCAGCCAGCACGCCACCTTTGGCGGTCCCATCCAGTTTGGTCAATACGAGACCCGTCACGTGGATGGATTGATCGAACGCTTTGACTTGCTGCACAGCGTTCTGGCCAATGTTGGCATCCAGTACTAGTAAGACTTCATGCGGGCCGGTGGCATCGATTTTTTGAATGACGCGGCGCACCTTGGCAATTTCTTCCATCAGGTGCAATTGGGTGGGCAAGCGGCCTGCGGTATCGGCCAGGACAATATCAATATTGCGCGCGCGCGCGGCGCTGATTGCGTCGAACACCACGGCGGCAGGATCGCCAGACTCTTGTGCGATGACCGCTATGCCATTGCGCTCGCCCCAGATTTTGAGTTGCTCACGCGCGGCTGCGCGGAAGGTGTCGCCTGCGGCGAGCAGCACGCTCTTGCCTTGGCTCTGAAAGTATTTCGCCAGCTTGCCGATGGAGGTGGTTTTCCCCGCGCCATTCACACCGGCAATCATTATGACAAAGGGCTTGTGGGCAGTCACATCCAGTGGTTGTTCCAGCGGCGCGAGCAATGTCGTTAGACGGTCAGCCAGCACTTGGCGTAGTTGCGAGGGACTTTCGAGGGCGTTTTTCTTGACAGCTGATTTGAGTTCATCCAGCAGCCATTGCGTCGCGTCGATGCCACAATCAGCGGTGAGCAGCGTGGTCTCAAGATCTTCCAGCAGCGCTTCGTCAATTCGATTGCGGCTGAACAACTCACCCAGCGGCGTGGTGAGCGCTGCGCGCGTACGCGAGAGGCCCGCTTTCAGCCGGTCGCGCCATGAGGTGGCAACGGGTGTGGCGGCGGGTATGGTGGCTGGCTTTGCGTCGTGAGCACTTGTTGCCGTGTCAGCCGCATCGGGCATGCTCGATGCGGAGGGTTTGTCCTTTTTTTTGAGGAAACTAAACATAGAGGTGAGATGTCAGAGGCGGAAGCGATAAGATGTCGCACAAGAATAATTTTAACAGAGCGCCTTCGCTCGCATTGACCTTTCAGCGATTACCTAACAGTTACTTACTGACTTCGACCATGAAATTGCCCATTTGCCTTGCCATGTTGTTATTTGTCGCCGTATCACCAGCACCGACTTTTGCCAATCCGGTGCTCAATACATTTGAAACCACTTTATCCAATGGGTTGCGTGTTATCGTTAAAGAAGATCATCGCGCGCCCACGGTAGTGCACATGGTTTGGTATCGTGCCGGTAGCATGGACGAGAAAGATGGCACATCCGGCGTAGCGCATGCGCTGGAACATTTAATGTTCAAAGGCACCAAGCGACTACCCTCGGGCGAATTCAACCAGCGTGTGGCTGCCGCAGGTGGGCAGGATAACGCGTTTACTTCCTACGACTACACTGCGTATTTTCAGATTGTGCCCAAGGCGGCATTGCCTGAAATGATGCAGCTTGAAGCGGATCGAATGGTGAATCTGGCGTTTACCCCGGCGGAGTTTGCTTCGGAAATCAAAGTGGTGATGGAAGAGCGTCGTTTGCGCACGGATGATAATCCACAGGCGCAGGTGGTTGAGGCAGCCCGTGGCGCCGCGTTTTTAGCACACCCTTATCGTCGCCCGGTCATCGGTTGGATGAATGATCTGGAACATCTGACCTGGCAAGATGCACATCATTGGTACACCCAGTGGTACACGCCAAGCAATGCGTATGTCGTAGTGGTGGGCGATGTCGATCACACCGAAGTATTCCGGTGGGCGCAAAAATATTACGGTGTGCATAAAGCCCACGCGCTGCCTGAACGTAAACCACAGAATGAGCCGGAACAAAAAGGCTGGCGACGTGTGAGCGTCAAGGCACCTGCCAAGTTACCCTACCTTTCCATGCTTTGGAAAGTGCCGCGCCTGAGTGATGTGCATAAAGATCGCGATCCTTATGCGTTAGAAGTTCTCGCCGCGATTCTGGATGGCAATGACACGTCGCGGTTGGCCAGGAATCTGGTGCGGGGTGCGCGTATTGCGCAATCCGCCGGTGCAGGTTATGACGGCACGGTGCGTGGCGAAGCAACGTTCACGGTGGATGGCCAACCGGCAGAGGGGCACAGTGTGGCCGAGTTAGAGGCGGCCTTGCGCGCAGAAATCACCCGCATACAAGTGGCTGGAATTACCCCGGAAGAACTATCTCGCGTGAAGATACAGCTCATTGCCGGACAAACTTACAAGCGGGATTCGCTCATGGCGCAGGCAATGGAAATTGGCGGCATGGAGGCTGTTGGTTTGTCGTGGCGCGACGTTGATTCGCTGGTTGATCAACTCAAAGGCGTTACCGCAGCAGAAGTTCAGGCTGTCGCTCAAAAATATTTCAAGGATGATGCATTGACCATTGCCGTACTTGACCCGCAGCCGATGGATGCCGCTGATCCGAAGACTTCCGCAAATTCTGCGATTAAGACGCTACATTAATTAATGAGTGTGCAAATGACGACCCCGATCCATTTAGTGGTAATACTTGGTTGCAGAAAGCTTATGACAATGAAGAGGCATTTTGTGAAACCCCTTGTTTCTTTTCTTGCGCTTGCGCTTTTTTCCGCAGTCGCTTCTGCGGGCGTAAAAATAGAACACTGGACGACTGCTTCCGGCGCACGTGTGTATTTCGTTGAAACCCGTAGTGTGCCGATTCTCGATGTGCAACTCGATTTTGCTGCGGGCAAGGTGTATTCGGTGCCAGACAAAGCCGGGTTACCGAGCCTCACACGCAGTTTGCTGGAAGCCGGTGCGGGCGATCTGGACGAAGAAAAGTTAGCCGAACGCTTGACGGATACCGGCGCCCAGCTGAGTGGCGGAGTGGATAACGACCGTGCCAGTATGGCGCTACGCACGCTGTCTGCAAAACCGCAGAGAGATGCCGCGTTAACACTCATGCACACCGTATTGTCAGCGCCGACTTTTCCACAAGCCGCACTGACGCGTGAAAAAGAACGCAGTATCGCCGCCATCCGTGAAGCGGACACGCAGCCGGGTGCGATTGTCGCCAAGCGATTTGCCGCAGCGATTTATCCTGCTCATCCCTATGGCGTCAGCGCGACTGTCGAGAGTGTGGCTACCATCACGCGGCAAGACCTCATCGATTTTTATCAGCAACACTACGCGGCCAAACATGCGACGATCTCTCTCATTGGCGATATTTCACGCAGCGAAGCGGAAGCTATCGCTAATCAGCTATCGCAAGCCTTGCCCGCTGGCGGTGCATCCGTTACCTTGCCGCCCGTCACGTTGCCAAAAAGTCAGACAATTAAAGTCGCGCATCCTGCTGCGCAAAGCCACATACAGATCGGGCTACCCGCTGTGCGGCGAGGCGATGCGGATTACTTTGCCCTGCTGGTGGGCAATTACAGTTTGGGCGGTGGTGGATTTGCCTCACGGTTGATGAAAGAGGTACGAGAAAAACGAGGCTATGCGTATAGCGTCAGTTCTTATTTTTATCCGCAACTGTTGCCCGGTCCCTTTGAAATTAATCTGCAAACCAAGCGCTCACAGGCTAATGATGCACTCAAAGTCGTTGATGACGTATTAAGCCGCTTCATGGAGCAAGGCCCGACGGCGCAAGAACTGATGGCAGCGAAAAAAAATCTTGTTGATGGCTTGGCGCTGCGTCTGGATAGCAACGCCAAGCTGCTGGGCTATTTATCGACTATCGGATTTTATGGTTTGCCACTCACTTATCTGGATGATTTTCCAGCGCGGGTCAATGCAGTGACAATTTCCCAGGTGCGCGATGCTTTCGCTCGTCATGTCCCACGTGATCATCTGGTCACCGTTATTGTGGCGACTGAGTAAGCCCCTCTGCAACGCATGAGCAAAATTCGCATCACGGGTGGCGAATGGCGCAGTCGGCAACTGCAGGTAACTGAGGCACCGGGACTGCGGCCGACACCTGATCGCGTGCGCGAAACGCTGTTTAACTGGCTGGGGCACGATTTGACGGGTTTGGCCTGTCTCGATCTGTTTGCCGGGAGTGGCGTGCTGGGCATGGAAGCTGCCTCGCGCGGCGCGTCGTATGTGGCGTGTGTGGAACAATCAAGACACGTTTTTCATACACTGAAAAAAAACGTCGATAGTTTTGCTTGTGCAAGTATCCAACTTTTTTTGTGCGATGCGCTAAAATTCGCCCCCCCAGTCGGCAGGCGTTTTGATCTGATCTTTCTCGATCCGCCCTATGGTCAGGGCTGGCTGGAACGTATTGCACCCCGGCTGGATGAACTGGCAACCCCTGCGGCGAGGCTTTATGTTGAAGCGGAAGCGCCGCTGACACAACTAGGTCGATGGTCGGTTATCAAGGCAGGGCAGGCGGGCCAGGTTTATTTTCATCTGCTGGAGTCAATATGAGTACAAACATCGCGGTTTATCCAGGCACATTCGACCCCTTCACGCGGGGCCACGAAGATTTAGTACGCCGGGCTGCGGGTCTGTTTGGTCGGGTGATTATCGGTGTTGCGGAAAGCCGCAAGAAAAATCCGCTGTTTTCAATGGCCGAGCGGGTGGATATGGCGCGTGAGATTTTGCAGGAAGTGCCGAATGTTGAAGTGCATGGTTTTGATTGCTTGCTCATGAATTTTGTTTATGAGCATCATGCGACAATCGTTGTGCGCGGTTTGCGGGCAGTGTCCGATTTTGATTACGAATTTCAGATGGCCGGCATGAATCGCAATTTGTACCCCGATGTGGAAACGGTTTTTCTCACACCCGCTGAGCAGTACATGTTCATTTCTTCCACCATGGTGCGTGAAATCGCACTGCTTGGCGGAGATGTGTCAAAGTTTGTATCGCCGCAAGTACTGACGAATTTAGCCAAAAAAACAGCCGCTCAAAACAACTGAATTTGTGCCGGGAAAACTTAAGGAAGCCCAAGGAAAACCATGTCTTTACTGATTACCGATGAATGCATTAACTGTGACGTATGCGAGCCGGAATGCCCGAATAACGCCATTTCGCAAGGCGACGAAATTTATGTTATCGATCCGGAAAAGTGCACCGAATGTGTCGGCCACTTTGATACCCCGCAGTGTCGCGAAGTCTGCCCTGTGGATTGCATTCCGAATGACAAGGATAACATCGAATCAAAAGATGACTTGATGGCCAAGTTCATGCGCTTGACCGCCAAAGTCGCGGCAAAATAAAACAGTTACCGCTGGCAATGCGTGCAGTAAAACGTCGTGCGTTGCGCTTGCCTTATCTCCTGGATCGCGTGGCCGCAAATTCGACAGGGCTGGCCCGTGCGGCCATAAGCAAAATATTGCTGCTGAAAATAGCCTGAGCTGCCGTCCGAATGAATGAAATCGCGCAGGCTGCTGCCGCCAGCGTCAATTGCTGCTTGCAGGGTGGTTTTGATGACAGGCACCAGGCGCTGCAGGCGTGCCAGTGAGATTTTACCGGCTGCGGTGCGCGGATTAATGCCCGCGCGAAAAAGGCTTTCCGTAGCGTAAATATTGCCGATGCCGACGATGCGATGGCTATCCATCAGCACGGGTTTGATGGCTGATTTAATGCCCGCGAGTTCGGCCTTTAACCAGTGGGCGTCAAATGCCTCATCGAGCGGTTCGATGCCGAGTTTTGCCAGCAAGGGATGGGTGAAAGTGTCGTTAAGCCCGTCGCCTTCCAACCAAAGCATGGCACCAAAGCGTCGTGGGTCGCGCATGCGCAGTGTGGTTTCATCGAAGACCAAATCAACATGGTCATGCTTTTGTGCGGGTGTATTGGTTGGCAATAATCGCAGGCTGCCCGACATGCCCAAATGGATTAACAGATGGCCGGTGCCAAAATTCAGCAACAGATATTTTGCGCGCCGGGTTAGCGAGATCAGTCGCTGGTCAACAAAAGTCGCACGCTGCGCATGGGGTAGCGGATAGCGCAGGGCAGGGGCGCGAAAGTCGGCGCTGGTGAGACGGCGGCCAACCAGCGCAGGGGCGATACCACGGCGAGTGACTTCAACTTCAGGTAGTTCAGGCATACGGAAACTCATACGAAACTGATAACATCAGTGCATTGTATGCGACTGTTTTACTGGGTACCTTGCTTATGAATTCTATTGATCACCTGATGGCGTCTGGACTCTTGCGGCACACTTTGCGGTCAACGTTGCGGCCTATGGTGCTGGCCTTGTTTTTTTGCAGCAGTTTTGCACTGGCGAAGAGTCCATCAGTATTGCTGGCGCAAGGTGTGCCAACGTCAAGCGCAGATCAAGCATCTGAGACAGCAACAAGTGCTAAAGAGGATGAGCGCTTGCCAAAAATGGTCTTGACAGAAAAAATTCTCTATGAATTCTTGCTGGCCGAAATTGCCGGGCAGCGCGGCCAGATGGCGATCGCTTCCGAGGTCTATTTTGATCTGGCGAAAAATACGCGGGACCCGCGCATTGTGCGTCGGGCCGCAGAAGTGGCGTTATATGCGCGGCAGTATCCTATCGCACTGGAAGCTTCGCGCATGAGGGTAGCGATTGACCCGCAAGACAGGGAAGCGCAGCGAATTCTGGCTACCTTGCTGCTGGCCAGTGGCCGGATTGACGAGTTGGCGATTAACCTGGCGCATGATCTTGAAAATGCTGGCCCGCGCACCGGCGATTTGCTGCTTCAGCAACCACGCGTTTTCGCAAATTATCCCGATAAAGCAGCAGTCAAACGCTTGCTCGATCAACTCACCCAGCCTTATGCGGCGTTGCCCGAGGCGCACTTGGTACGTGCTCAAGCAGCGCTTGCAGTGAATGACAAAGCCGGGGCCATGAGCGAAGTGGATCAAGCGCTAGCATTGCGCCCCACTTGGGAACCTGCCGCTTTGTTAAAAGCCGGTTTGCTTGCGCAGGGCGCACCGCAACTTGATTTTCTGAAGCGGTTTCTTGCGGCCAATCCTTCGGCGCATGATGTGCGTTTGGGTTATGCCCGCACCCTGGTGGCTGAAAAACGCTATGACGATGCCCGGAAGGAATTTGAAAAACTGCTGCGATTGAATCCGGAAAATCCGGATGTGTTATTTGCCGTTGGCATACTCTCGTTGCAGTTAAATGATGTTGCCACAGCCGAAAAACATCTCAAGCACTTCATGCTGTTAGGACGGGGCGAACAAGATGCGGCGCGCTTTTACCTCGGCCAGATCGCAGAGCATGCAGGGAAAAATGATGAGGCACTTGAGTGGTACCGTGCGGTTGCAGACGGCGAGCAGAAAGTCCCGGCGCACGTGCGTGCAGCGCAATTGCTGGTACAACAAAACAAGCTTGAGGAGGCGCGCGAACAGATTGCGATCGCACGTGCCAGCACGCCCACCGATAGCCGCTTGATCATTGCTGAGGCGCAATTGCTGCGCGAGGGCGGACGTTATGCCGAAGGGTATGCCATGTTGAGTGCTGCGCTGGAAGCGCAACCAGATGACCCGGATTTGCTCTACGAGACGGCGCTCATGGCAGAAAAACTGAATGATGTGACGACGATGGAGCGGCATTTGCGGCATTTGATCAAATTAAAACCAGAAGAGGCCATAGCTTATAACGCGCTGGGCTATTCACTGGCCGATCGTAAAGTGCGCCTTGCCGAAGCTATGCAGCTGATCGATCGGGCGCTAACGCTGAAACCCGATGACCCGTTTATTCTGGATAGCAAAGGCTGGGCGTTGTTTCGGCAGGGTCAGGCGAATGAGGCCTTGACGACTTTGAAAAAAGCCTATGCGCTCAAGCCCGATGCCGAAATTGCGGCACACATCGGTGAAGTGCTATGGTCGCTCGGACGTCACGACGAAGCCATCAAGCTCTGGCGCGATGCGACGCTGGCACATCCGGAAAATGAAGCGCTGGCGACAACGATCAAGCGATTTGTTCCGTGATGCGGTTGTGGCAGATTTTTCCTGTTGCCTGTTTTGTACTTGTTGTCACGGCTTGCGCGCAGTTTCCGGCAGCCCCTGATGCGAGGTTGTCTGCAAATGCGCCCGCGTTGTTGTTAGGCCCGCCGGTAGAAAACTTTGTAGCAGAAGGCCGGCTCTCCTTACAGCAGGATAAGCGCCAGGATCACGTGCATTTTCGCTGGCAGCACACAGGAGCAGAGGATGTGGTGCTCTTTATTTCGCCGCTCGGCCAAGGTCTGGCTGAAATTCGGCGCGATGCGACAACTGCGCGGCTGACGCAACCGAATCAGCTGACGGTAGAAGCCAGTAATCTGCCAGAACTCGCCCAGCGTGTATTTGGCACCACGCTACCGCTGGATAGTCTCACCGATTGGCTGCGTGGCGCACATCCCGAATTAGAAGGCGCAGTCGATGGCTGGCACGTCTCAGTGACGGAGACTACGCTGCATCCCATGAGTGCTTTCCAGCAACGAGCTCAATGCTGCGCGGCGTATCACCAGCGCCGACTTTTACGCACCTTGCTTGTCACACGCGATGAAGTGACCTTGAAACTCATCGTGGATTCCTGGGAGTTCACGGATGAATGACGCGATGACGAATGAGCTGTCCTGTGACGAATCGCATGAATGGTTTGCGCCTGCCAAGATCAACTTGTTTTTGCATGTCATCGGCCGACGCGCGGATGGTTACCATTTGCTGCAAACCGTGTTTCGATTTTTGGATGCAGGCGATTCCATACGCTGCGAGCCTCGCCAGGATGGCCGCATCGTGCTGGCAACGCCGCTGCCGGGTGTGGCGGATGAAAACCATTTGGCGGTACGCGCAGCACAGGCTTTGCGCACAGAAATACTCCGCACGGCTTCTGCATCGGCGGCGCGGGGCGCCA
Organism: Rugosibacter sp.; assembly: GCA_011620215.1. Classification (GTDB taxonomy): domain Bacteria; phylum Pseudomonadota; class Gammaproteobacteria; order Burkholderiales; family Rhodocyclaceae; genus Rugosibacter. Next base: position 583 of record WOZP01000053.1, on the reverse strand, counting down.
AGCTAGGGGTTACTTTGCACGTTGATAAGCGTCTACCGCTGGGTGGCGGGCTGGGCGGCGGCAGCTCGGATGCGGCAACGACACTGATTGCACTGAATCATCTATGGCGCACGGGGCTTGATCGCGTGCAGTTACAACGCATCGCCTTCACGCTGGGCGCCGATGTGCCGATATTTATTCATGGGCATACCGCCTTTGCCGAAGGCGTGGGCGAGCGCTTCACTGATGTCACGCCCCCGCCTGCGTGGTATCTGGTGCTGGTGCCACCGGTTGCCGTGCCTACAGCACAAATTTTTGCGGCGTCAGATCTGCGCCGTGACACCCCGGCGATGGCGGCTAGCGCCTGGCATTCAGGCGTGGGCCGCAATGATCTGGAAGCCGTTACTGCTGCGCTTTATCCGCAAGTCGCGCGGCATCTGGACTGGTTACGCGCATGGGGGGACGCGCGCATGAGTGGATCGGGCGCGTGCTGTTTTGTGGCCTTTGCTACGGCCGCCGCCGCTGATGCGGCGCATGCTGCCTTGCCATCATCGATGCAGGGCTTTGTTGCCCGGGGCATAGATCAACATCCGCTGGCTTTTAT
>WOZP01000215.1 GCA_011620215.1 Rugosibacter sp. | reverse complement strand
GGCGCAAACTGGCACGGCTGTTGCTGTATTCGCTTATGTCCTCAACTTGCGGCAAGTTCTGCCGTTATTACGGATATAGCCTGGAGCGAACATGAGTATTTTTAGTATTGGCGTGAGTGGTCTGAATGCGGCGCAAGCGGGGATGCTGACCACCAGCCACAACATTTCCAACGCCTCGACTGCTGGATACAGCCGGCAGCAGATTGTGCAGGCGGCGAATACCCCCGTTTTCAGTGGTGCTGGTTTCCTCGGGCAGGGGACAAATGTTCAGACGGTCAAACGTATCTATGACCAGTTCCTTGGTAGCCAGGTATTGAGTGCAGAAGCTGGCGCCGCAGAGATGGACAGTTATTTGGCGCAGATCAGTCAGATTGATAATCTGCTGGCCGACCCCAGTGCCGGACTCTCGCCGGCCTTGGCAAATTTTTTTCAAGGGGTGCAGGATGTCGCCGCTAACCCGGCTTCAATTCCGGCGCGCCAGTCCATGCTTTCCGGCGGGCAGGCGCTAGTCGCCAGATTTCAGGCGCTGGATCAGCGTCTGGCGGAAATTCGCGATGGCACCAATCAGCAGATTGCCGGGCAGATTACGCAAATCAATACCTATAGCTCACAACTGGCGGATATCAATCAACGCATCGTTTTGGCTCAAGCGGGGGGCAACCAGCCGCCCAATGATCTGCTGGATCAACGTGACCAGATGCTGAAAGACTTGAATAAGCTGGTACGTGTAACGACGGTTGCGCAAAGCGACGGCAGCTTCAGTGTGTTCATCGGCAGCGGACAGCCGTTGGTGGTAGGCAGTCTGGCGTATCAGTTGAAAGCGGTTCCGGTTGCTGATGATCCTGGACGTACTACGGTTGCTCTCCTCGGCGTTGGCGGCACGCCACTGACTTTGCCCGAGTCGCTGATTACCGGCGGCAGCTTGGGTGGTTTGCTGAACTTTCGCAGCCAGACACTGGATGGTGCGCAAAATGCACTTGGTCGCATTGCATTGACTCTGGCACAGAACTTTAATGACCAGCACAAGCTGGGACAGGATTTGACCGGTGCGTTGGGGCAGAATTTCTTTACTGTTGGAGCGCCCATCGTACAGCCCAGCAGTCTGAATACAGGCACTGGAGCACCCGTGGTGAGCATTGACGGGGCAAGCATTGCGCAACTGACGGCGAGTGATTATCGGCTGCGTTTTGTTGGCGGAAATTATCAATTGACGCGTCTGGCCGATAATCAGGTGCAAACTTTCGCTACGCTTCCACAGACGGTTGATGGCATGACGATTAACGCAGGTGCCTGGTCTCCCAATGCCAACGACAGCATTCTGATTCAGCCTACACGCAATGGTGCCAGCAATATCGCCGTGGCGTTTTCAGATGCGCGCCTGGTGGCTGCCGCCGCACCGATTCGTTCGTCAAGCGCACTGACCAACACCGGCACTGGTGCGATCACCGCCGGGACGGTCGATGCGCCACCGCCGCCCAATCCGAATTTGCAGCACCAGGTGACGATTACCTTTACCAGCCCGACCACCTTCGATGTGTTCGATGTCACCAGTGCGGCGGCGCTCGCCACCGGTGTGGCTTATACCGCTGGTGCCAATCTGGCCTATAACGGCTGGACCACCCAGATTAACGGCAGCCCGGCAGCGGGTGACAAATTTACCGTCGAGACCAATGCCAATGGGGTTGCGGATAGTCGCAATGCCGCCTTGCTGGGTGCATTGCAGACCCGCAATACCCTCATGGGTAGCGCGACTTCCGGCCCCACGGCATCCTATCAATCGGCCTATTCGCAGATTGTCAGTGCCGTGGGCAGCAAGACCAATGAAGTGGCGGCGATTGGCGCTGCCCAGCAGGGCTTGGCCGATCATGCGACACAGGCGCTACAGTCGCTCTCCGGCGTCAATCTGGACGAGGAGGCTGCCAACTTGATGCGTTATCAGCAGGCTTATCAGGCATCGGCCAAGGTGCTGCAAATTGCCAGCAAGATATTCGATGAAATTCTTGCCCTCGGCCGATGACCTTACTTCACAGCAGGGAGATATCTCATGCGCATCAGTAGTGGAATGATTTTCGATGCCGGTGTGTCCGGCATCAATCGCAATACCGCGTCGCTCCTGCATGTGCAGCAGCAGATTTCTGCCAATCGGCGCATCCTGACGCCCAGCGATGATCCGGTGGCGGCAGCCCGTGCGCTGGAAGTGCAACAAGCCAGCGATGTGGTTGCCCAGTTCAAGCAGAATCAGTCGGCCGCCACCTCGGCGCTGGGGCTTGAAGAAGGGCAACTGAGCAGCGCCACCGATATCCTGGCGCGGGTACGTGAATTGACCATTCAAGCCGGCAATACCAGTCTGACGACGAGTCAGCGGCAGGCTATCACGATTGAATTGCGTGCTCGTTTCAGTGATCTTTTAGGCATCGCCAATGCCACCGGCGGTGACGGTCAGCGCACTTTTTCGGGTTACATGGGCGCGACCACACCGTTTGCCGGCTCGGTCGATAACCTGATTGCCGGCAATGAAATCGTTTATCAGGGCGATGATGGCCAGCGCAAGCTGCAAGTATCACCGAGCCGTTCGATTGCGATCAGTGATTCCGGCAACGATGTATTTATGCGCATCCGTAGCGGCAATGGCACGTTCGTGACGGACTATGCCAGCACCAACACCGGCACGGGGGCCATTACTGTTGGCTCGGTGACCAATCCAGCCGCCTGGAACGCCTCGACTGTAAAAAATGTAGCCATCAATTTTACGGTGACGGCGGGCGTGACTACCTACGATCTGGTGGACACAGTGTCCGGCAATTCGTTATTGACCGGTGGCGTAGCGCCTGCGCCAGTGGCAAACCAGCGTGTATTCCAGAGTGGACAGCCGATTGTGCTCGCTGCCCAAGGCGCAGAGCCTGCCTTTGATCTGGGTGCCAGCCTGGTGATCAATGGGGCTCCGGCCAGTGGCGACAAGTTCTCGGTGGCGCCGAGTTCATCGCAGAGTGTTTTTAAGACCCTGGCGAACTTGATTGGCGCCCTCGAAGCGCCTACCAGCACGCCGGGTGCCGATGCCAAATACATCAGCGAAATCGGCTTTGCGGTAACCAACCTGGACCAAGCCAGCAGCAACATTCTTCGTGTGCGCGCACAGATCGGCTCGAGCATGAATGAAATAGATTCGCTGGGGTCCCTCAACGATAGCCTTGGGCTGCAATATCAGCAGACCTTATCGGAGCTGCAAGATCTGGATTATGCCAAGGCAATTTCCGATCTGACGTACCAGCAAACCATCTTGCAGGCTGCGCAGCAGTCGTTTGCCAAGATTTCCCAGCTCTCACTGTTTAATTTCCTGTGATCCCGCCGTCTTGCCATCCGCTACGGCGAGGATCCGTAGCGGCGAGGAGAGCGTACTTTGCTCGACCGCCCTGCTGCGCAGGGGCTTCATCAGAGCGTTTCTTGCTCGACCGCCTTGTAGCGCAGTTGTTTCATCAGCGCCGACTTTTACTGCTCGCCGCGCTGGCCGGGGTTGCATTGGCTGGCTGCAGCAGTTTGGATGGTAAAAACTATCCTGCAAACACGCCTATCGTTCCGGATGCCACGTTGAACATTTCGAAGACCACGCAAATTCCTCTGGAAAGAGTGGTCGTCTGGGGTTTGTATGCAGGTGCCGCCTGGCTGATTCTCGACCCGCTAGCCCCCAATTGGGAAATTGAGCAGGCGAGTTTCCCGGATCGTTACTACCATCTGTCGCTGAAGATGAAGCGCGTCTATTCCGGCGGCGCGGGCGAGGCACGGGTTGTGTTTCAACAGCGCGCCAAGGAACTCATGCGGGAAAATGGTTTTGATGCTTATACCGTGGTTGAGTATACGGAAGGACTTGATTCCTCAGTACTTGGTTCGCAACGGGTCGCCCAGGGTGTGATCCAATTGACGCGTAAATAATGACAAAAAAATAACCCGCATTTCGTTTCCCCATGGCTACGTATAGCACTTTCCCACGTCGAAGGTGTCGAAACAGCGAAGCAGCTCGACTTTCTGATACGCCATGGCTGTGACGAAATTCAAGGCTACCTGTTCAGCAAGCCGGTACCAGCGGCGGAGGTTACGTCGCTGCTACGCGAGGACCAGCGTCTGGTGATT
>WOZP01000178.1 GCA_011620215.1 Rugosibacter sp. | reverse complement strand
AAGGAGAGCTCAGCACTATTGGCCCATTGACCTTGATCGACGATCTGCCTGAGTCGTTCCTCGTTATGAATGGCGACATTCTCTGCGACCTCGACTACCGGGCTTTCTACGAAGCTCACATTGCCGCTGGCGGTGAGATTTCAGTTTCCGCCTTTCGGAGGCATGTAAAAGTTGACTTCGGTGTGTTGCGCTACGACGTTTCTGGGCGACTCGAAAGCTTTCAAGAAAAGCCCGAATACGATTTCGACGTCAGCATGGGTATCTACTGTATCAACCGCTCTGTGATCCAGGCATTGCCACGTGGACAGAAGTATGGCTTTGACAATCTGATGATCGATAGCTTGGCCGCTAACCGACGCGTAGACATTCGGCCATTTGATGGTTACTGGCTGGATATCGGACGTCCGGACGATTACGAATACGCTGATGCGAACTTCGACGATCTTGCTACACGTCTAGGCATCCGATGAGCAGAAGAGTGCTTATTACTGGCGCCACCGGTGCATTGGGGCAAGCGCTCATGATGCGCCTAGTGGCAAATCCGAGCGACTTAGTTATCTTTGCTCCCAGCCGGCGCGAAGACTGCGATCCGTTGGATCTGCGACACCACGATCAAATCGCGCACACTATTGAACGCACTCGGCCTGACCTAATCATGCACCTCGCTGCGACATTTTCAAACGATTTCGACGAGGCATATGCGGTCAATGTGAACGCAACCCGGCACATGCTTAAAGCAGTCGAGGAATCGGCGCTTTCCACCCGTGTCGTATTGATCGGATCGGCTGCGGAATACGGATTGGTGTCGGTTGAAGAGAACCCTATCGTTGAAGACCGCGTTTTGCGACCGGTATCGATCTATGGCATAACCAAAGCTTGGCAGACTGAGCTTGCCTATATGTACTCAATCCGTGGCGTAAACGTGGTCGTGGCTCGCGTATTCAATCTGATTGGTCCTGGAGTATCGGAGCGTCTGTTCATTGGACGCTTGCATAAGCAAATTGAAGAGCTGCGCTGCGGTGGGAGAATAAGGATCGAAGTCGGACCGCTCTCGGCAGTTAGAGATTACATCTCGATAAATGATGCCATTACGCAATTGCAGGTCATTGCTGATTACGGCGAAGCGGGCGAAGTTTATCACGTCGCCAGCGGGCAGCCGGTCACGATGCGCGAGCTACTTACTCGAGAGCTTGCGGCTCACGGGTTGGACGATTCGATCGTCGTAGAGGAAGCTACCCTGTCGAACCGGCGCGGCTACGATGTGCCGTCAATCTATGCCGACATTAGCAAGACAAATGCACTGCTGGGGAAATGGGGGAGCCATGTCAAATATTAAGCTAACTGTAATTGCTCCCGTTTTCAATGAAGAGGAAGTCATTGGGGTCTTCCATGCTCGTCTGAGCGAGGCACTGGCGTCGTTGACTGACATTGACGCAAAGGTCCTCTACGTTGTAGACCGCTGCACTGACAACACGCTCGAGGTTCTGCGTGCACTCGTAAGGCATGACCCGCGTGCCAGGGTCATTGCATTGTCGTCACGCTTTGGGCACCAGATGTCACTGGTCGCAGGAATTGATAACTCTCTTGATTCCGACGCGATTGTCATGATGGACAGTGACCTGCAACACCCGCCGGAACTAATCCCGGAACTGATTGATAACTTCCGTCGCGGCTTTGAGGTCGTCTATACCGTTCGCCGAGATACCGAAGCCATCAACCCCCTTCGTAAAATGGCCGGCAACATCTTCTACCACTTGCTTGCCAAACTGTCCCGCATTCCGATGAACGCCAATGCGGCCGATTTCCGGTTGATCTCGGGTCGAGTGGCCAAAATCCTATCGACGGACTTCGGCGAGCGCAACATGTTCCTCCGCGGTATCTTCACCTGGATCGGTTTCCGTCAGACGGGCGTCGAATACGTTGCACGAAAGCGCGCTGGTGGCTATTCGAAGTATTCCCTTTCAAAGATGTTGCAACTGGCAACAGCCGGTATTCTTTCGTTTAGCACCAAACCCCTGCAGCTTGGAATTTTTGTGGGGGTTATATTTTCTTTGCTGTCGTTCATCATGATGATATGGGCAGTTGTCGAGTTCTTCCTCGATAAATCGATTCCTAGCGGATGGACGACGCTCGTGGTGCTGCTTTTGATGTTCAGCGGGATTCAGCTGATTGTCTTGGGAATCATCGGTGCCTACATCGGTGGCATCTACGAAGAGGTGAAGGATAGGCCGCGCTACATCATTGACGAAGAGATTTCATGCGATGAATAAACCTAAGGTTGATTTCGACGATTACACGGACAACTACAACAGTCTGTTGCGTGAGAGCACCGGCTTCTTTGCCGAAAGCGAGGCCTATTTTGCCAAATATAAGGTCGACATCCTTCGCCGAGAGGTTCCCGCGACCACGAAGCGACTGCTCGAATACGGTTGCGGAATTGGACGCAACATTCCCTTCCTCCGGGCCGCCTTCCCTGAAGCGACAATTGCCGGGTCGGACATCTCGGTCGCCAGTCTGGAGATCGCACGCAAAGAGAATCCAGGCGTCGAATTCATCCTCGAGCAAGCCGATACTAATGTTGCCGAGCCGTACGAGGTTATATTCATCGCGGGTGTTTTTCACCACATACCGGTAAAAGAACGCGCTTGTGTGATGAAGGCGCTCTACCAGCGGCTAATCCCCGGCGGAACGATCGTCATCTTCGAACACAATCCGTTCAATCCAGTGACCCGAAAGATTGTCAACGACTGCCCGTATGACAAGGATGCAGTACTCCTCAGACCGTCGGAACTCAAGACACTACTGGTTGATGCAAGATTGCCCGTGCACCGCAGCGCCTACTGCCTGTTCGTACCCCCGTCACTTTCAGTGCTGTTGCCGCTCGAATCGAAACTCGGCTGGCTGCCACTGGGTGGGCAATACTGGGTAACGGCTGTGCGAGATTAATATTTTCCAGGAGAGTTTTTATGCCGCCCCCCACCCCCACGGCGTTTGATGCCTATAAACAAACTCAACATTTTGGCGTTTTAGATGGAATGCGTGCCATTGGGGTTGTCCTTGTTATTTTTGACCACTATGGTGGGGAGCATCTCAAGTTTCTGTCAGGTTGGCTTGGTGTTCATGTGTTTTTTGTAATGTCAGGATTTCTGATCACAACATTATTGCTTCGAGAGCAAGAAAAGCGTGGTCAGGTATCCCTCACGGCTTTTTACGTTCGCCGGTGCTTCAGAATTCTGCCGGTCTATTACCTAATCTTGCTGATCGTAACAATACAGACCAAAGCACTGGGCGGGCTCATTTTTGCTGATGTGTTGTATCGATATGTTGAACAACCCTTCATTTCTTTTGGAAAGAGAATTTTGCAGAGCAGAAACTTTTCATCATCCAAGCTGAATTCTCCGATAACGAGTTCGGCATGAACCAGTTCTCGAGATTCCTGCTGGTCGGTTTCGCCAATACCGCGCTGGGATACGCGGTGATCTTCGCTTGCATGTATTTTGTAGGGCTGTCGCCTGAACTCAGCAACGCGACCGGTTACACGGTCGGTTTGCTAGCATCTTATTTCCTGAACCGGCATTTCACGTTCAGGAGCGCCCGGCGACGAAGCACTGAGTTTGTTCGCTTCGTGCTGGTATTTCTGACTGCATATACGGCAAACCTTATAGTGCTAATTGTTTTGGTTCGCGGATGGGAAATCCATGCCGCTCTCAGCCAAGTCATCGCCGGGGTCGTCTACATCGAAACAGCGTATTTGCTGAACAAGCGCTATGTTTTCCACTCAACCGAGGTCAGTTAGCGTGGCACAGACTCACTCTGCAGGCGTGATGGGCCGGCGCGACGTAATAGCGATAGCGGCACTCGTGGCGATATGGATCGCTATTCTCTGGAGTTCGTTCGAGCCGGCGCGTTCGTTCGCGCTGTACATGGATAACGAATTCTTCATCGGGACTGTGCTATCAGCGATGTCTGATGCATTCAGCGGCGGCGAATGGCCGCTGCGCATGACGACTGCGCTAGGCGGCCTACCGATCTACAACCTCACCCAATTATCTCCGTTTTATCCTTTCTACTTCGCAGCGCTGCCGCTGTTCAATACCCCGCTCGATGCCGCGATATCAATGCACTGGATCAC